>JALJPB010000008.1 GCA_022969175.1 Colwellia sp.
ATACTTGGATTTATCTGGGCAATGCCCATGCTAACCGTATACGTTATTTCAATGTCATTATATTTAACAATAGCTTCAGCAACTTCTTTTCGTAAACGCTCAGCAAAAACGTGAGCATTATCCAAACGAGTATCACTGAGTAAAATGACAAATTCTTCACCACCATAACGACCTGAAACATCTGTGCCTCTGGCGTGAGATCGAATCAGCCCAGAGATATGTTTAATGACCTGATCCCCAGCCATATGTCCATAACCATCATTCACTTTTTTGAAGTGATCAATATCTAACATCACCAAACAACTAGGATTACTACTGCGTATCCAGCGGTTATACTCACCAAGTAAACATTCTTCCCAATGAGTACGATTAAATAACTTGGTTAAGCCGTCAGTTTGACTTAACAATGCTAAATTTTCATTGGCTCTTTCTAAATCCTGTTTATGAACAGCATTATCAGTAACATCATAAATAATAAGGCATAAATGTGTAACTTCACCTGTTGCAGACATTAAGGGAATGAAGGTTGAGTTTTGATACATAAAATCAGCCGTGCCGGTGACTGGTCGATAGTTTTGAAACTTAAATAAATAAGGCCGTTGCTCCCAAATGGTAAAAGCTTTATTTTTCAATAAAAATGCTGATTCCGCTTTTCGTTTAAACCAATCTTGTGGAATTTCGCTAAATAAATCGAACAAAACTTTATCTTTAGCCTCTCGTGGCAATAAGCCACTGTGGTTCTCCATAAAACCATTCCATATTTGCACCGTGTAATCGCGGTCAAGAACCACTAAGCCAACATCGATGTTGTGAAGCATTTCCATTAGCCAATGTAATTCATTTATCTGTCCGGTTTCTAACGACATATTAATCCCAGTTAATCTAATAGATAAGAAATTTTATTGTTTAAAGTTTCCATTGATTGTTCGGTAAACAACAATAACAAATCACATTTTATATTATAGTTTTCAATTGCATAACTAATCTCTATGGCTAAAGTTTTCTTCCATTTATTGGCATTTGAAGCGATAAGATCAGAAACTTTTCGGTGTAATCCCAAGACAACAGGATGTCCTTGGCTAAAGGTCATATCTAATTGCTCTGAAATACCATTAAGACAAGCACCAATTAATACATTTGACAAATCCATTAGTAGCTCTAATTCAGAGCCTGCATCAACTTCATCTTGAAAGTTCATCAAGGCCGCAATATCTTTAAATCCTGAATCATTTAATATTAATAATGCCTCACCTGAAATTCCAGCGCCAATAAACCCTTGGCAAATTCCAGAGGTGCTTTCTCTGTTTTCAATAGCAGAGAGCGCCATACTTAGCTCGCTAACTTCAATAAAATTAACATTTGGGATGGGCAGTACAACAAATACATCTAACACCCGGGCTAACAAGTCACCTGCCCGACCCATTGCAACATTAGCAATTTCTTGATAACAATCGCGCATATCAGGTGTCAAAATATAATAATCATCAGCAATACTGGTTTCAGAGTCTAGAGCAATAGGCGTTGGCTTTACAATTTTTGGTAGTTCAGCCTTAACATAAACGTCATTGTTATTAGATTCAACAATCGATTTTTGTAAAACATTAACATCTTCTGATAAATTAGATTTCTCTCGGGTAAAAATACCATAAGCAAGTAAAATTTCGGTCAGCTTTTCTTTATTAACAGGTTTTTGGATAAAATCTAATGCACCAAGTCCTTTCACTCTTTTATGTGCTTCAGGTTGAATGTCACCTGATATAACGACAACTAAAGTATTAAGATCTTGCTTTAATATTTCTTCAAGCACCTGATAACCGTCCATATTGGGCATATTTAAGTCAAGAAGTAATACATCCCCTTTTCCTGCTTTTATCGCTTCAATCCCCTCTCGACCGTCATGTGCAAAGCTAATTTCGACATCCCAGTCATCAGGTAAAGAGCGAGCAACTTGCTTGCGTGCCATATTTGAATCATCACAGATTAATAACCGAGTCGACATATAAGATTACTTCCTAAACTAAAATGAGGTTACCAGAAGGCAATTAGCATTTAATTACCCTCTTTAAACAATAGGTAATTTTTACGATTTTACCAAGTATCTAAACACTATTTAATGGCTATTTTTTTATGAAAACGTTAAGCTTGTCTTATTCAATACATTAATTATTTCAACAATATATGAAATTATCTACTTTGTTAATGCTATTTACTGTAAATACAGTATTTTATCTAACTGCTCAAGCAAATACACTACCTGAAAACCTATCTGAGTCACCTAATTTAGTCAAAGCAGGTGAAAAATATGTCACCTTGCTAGGTACTCAAGTAAACGTTGGTGATATCGCACCGAACTTCAAGGTTGTTGATAGCAGTTTTTCACCAATACAATTGAGCAAATTTAACAATCAAATTGTCTTAATATCAGTAGTACCTAGTTTAGATACTGGCGTTTGCTCATTACAAACTAAACGTTTTAATGACGAAGTGGCAAATTTACCTGATAACATTGTCATGCTCACCATTAGCAATGACTTACCATTTGCACAAAAGCGTTTTTGTAAAGCGGAGAATATTGATAAAATCAAAGTATTGTCCGATAGTGTTTGGCGAGATTTTGGCAGTAAGTATGGCTTGTTAATTAAGGATATGGGACTGCTTACCCGTGCAATATTTATTATTGATAACCAAGGAAAAATTGCCTACAAAGAATTGGTGGCCAACATTTCTCAACACCCAGATTACGATATGGCACTGGCCACTATAACGGCATTAAATCCAGTTGAGCCATTAGATGTAAGTAATACTGATACAGATAATTCCCCAGAAAAACAACTGAACTAAAGAGTCTGTAAAGAAGTAAAATCAAGGGTCAAAGTACTAACTTTTAGTACTTTGGCCAAAATCATTTCCAGACTTTAAGTACTCAAGTTCCTGTGTTGTTGATTGTCGATTCAAAACTTTATTCCTATGTGGAAATCGTCCAAACCTCTTAATAATTTCTAGATGTTCAACAGCAAAATCAACTGCATTTTGAATTACCGCTTGATGAACTTCATCAGGATATTTTGTCAGTAACTTAGTAAATAGTTCAACACTTTGCTCTTGGTCAGTTAATTTTTCACTGTGCTCAAAAGGATGGTAGTAAAAAATACGCTCTATCAAAGCTAAGTTATCATCAAACCCTAATGAAATTCCTGCCTTTACAGTTTCAAGTGATTTTTGATCGGTTAAAAATGCTTGAGCTGTTCCTCTATACATATTACGAGGTAACTGGTCCAATAAAATGACTAACGCTAAACTACCACGAGCACTATCATTCCAATGGTTGAAGGGCTGAGTTAAGGCTTGCTGGTATAAATGGTGAAATTGTGACGTTATTTCTTGATCAATAAGCGGAGTTGCTTGATACCATAAAGCTGATTGCGATTGTTTTGAAAGTTGATTGTCTAACGGTCCAAACCAATACCTTAAAATTTGCTCTGCTTTTACCATTTTTAAAACCTTAATATTCAATTGGTTATGATTTTAGTTTTATTTAAATTTATTTTTCTCTTGAAAATAAAACACTCAGTCCCATCTATTATTATGTAGTCGCCGTAAAGGGTCTACATTAACCGCCTGTTCAAATTGAAAGGCACAATACCTAGAGTGAAGATTATAAATAAGCAATATCGCAACTACTATGTTGGACATTGTCTTTATAGTCAAATCAGATTTAGGTTAATTAATACCAAGCAGATTAATTGTTTGAACATCTTCAGATGGTTTAAATATTCAATTCCTGCGTTGTGTTCAATGCTAATAGCATGCTATTGCTTAATCACACCCTTGAACTTGAAATTTATCCGTATTGAATTTTGCTTAACTATTTAACCCTCTTGGTATGACATATTGCTAACTTATAATAGGATATGAATACTATGCGTACATCTAAAGATTTCAGCCCACTTTACCGTTCTTTTATTGGTTTTGATCACTTAGCCAACTTAATTGACAAAGCCTCACAATCAGACAAACAATCGTCGTACCCACCGTACAACATTGAATTAATTTCTGAAGATCAATATCGTATTACCATGGCCATTGCTGGCTTTGCTGAAGACGAATTAGATATTGAGTCTAAACAAAATACCTTAGTCATCACGGGTACTAAAGCCAATTCCACCGAACCACCACACCCTCGTAAATTTTTACATCAGGGTATTGCAGAACGTAATTTTGAACGAAAATTTCAAATAGGTGATCATGTTAAAGTGATCGGCGCCTTCATTAAAGATGGTTTATTAAATATAGATTTAGAAAGAGAAGTACCAGAAGAGTTAAAGCCTAGAAAAATAGCTATTAACGGTAAAAGTCTGCTATCAACAAAAGCACAGTCAACCACGATAGAAGACAAAACTAGTTAACCTTTAACGACGTATTTCTCCCTTTGTTTTTTTGCCCAGTCTTTTGACTGGGCTTTTTTTTGTATAATTTTCTTTACCACCTAGTGATATAAATTTTAAAACTTTTGCTGACATTTAAATTTTTAATGTGCTAAAAATTATGCACTAATTAAAAACATTACCAAAACTATTCATTTCTCTTAATAGAAATTTACAGCATTGATTGGTATATAAAAACAAAAAAAAGAGCAGTAATGGACTTAAATTTACAAGGTAAGCGGGCATTAGTTTGCGGTAGCTCTCAGGGGATCGGTAAAGCCTGTGCGATAGAATTAGCTAATTTAGGGGCAAGTGTCACTTTATTTGCTCGAAATATAAACTCATTAGAAAAAGTTCTCGTTGAGCTAAATACTCAACAAGGGCAAACACACCAAATACTCATTGCTGATTTTTCACAACCTGAAATAGTTAAACAAGTTATTACTGAACATATTAAAATTAACTCGCCTTATGAAATTTTAATCAACAATACCGGTGGCCCGGCTCCTGGCCCAGCAAGTACTTCTGATAGTAGTGCTTTCATCGATGCTTTCAACTTGCATCTCATCGCTAATCATCATTTAGTACAAGCGTTACTTGTTGGCATGAAAGAAAAAAAATATGGCCGCATTATTAATGTTATCTCAACATCAGTAAAACAACCGATACCCGGCCTTGGGGTATCTAATACCATTCGTGGTGCAGTGGCAAGTTGGTCGAAGACTTTAGCTAATGAATTAGGCCCATTTGGTATAACGGTTAATAATGTTTTGCCTGGAGCAACGGCTACCGGCCGCCTTGACGCCATCATAGAAGGTAAGGCTAAAAAACAAAATATATCTATTGAGCAAGCAACTGCCAACGAGATCAGTCAAATTCCAATGCGCCGCTTTGCCTCACCAGCAGAGTTTGCTGCTGCAACTGCCTTTTTAGCTTCTCCCGCTGCAGGTTATATCACAGGGATTAACTTACCTGTAGATGGCGGAAGAACGGCATGTCTTTAGGATAAGTTGTGGATATATTAAAAAATTATATTGACGGATGTTATCAGGCTCCTATCAATAATCGCTATCTTAATAATATAGAACCGGCTACTGGAGAGGTCTATGGGAAAATCCCCGATAGTGATATTGATGATCTTGAGCTTGCCGTAATTGCTGCTGAAAAAGCCTTACCGGCGTGGCAATCAATGCCATTAGAACAACGTGCTGATATTCTTTATGCCATTGCAAAAGGAATTGAATGTCAACTTGAAGCACTAGCACTTGCTGAGTCTATTGATAATGGTAAGCCAGTTAGCCTAGCAAGAATTGTAGATATACCTCGTGCAGCCAGTAATTTTAAATTTTTTGCCCATGCTTGTTCACAGTTTTCCAGTGAATCTCACTCGATGACAAATACCGCGACAAATTATACGTTGCGTCAAAGTATCGGTATTGTTGGCTGTATTTCGCCTTGGAATTTACCGCTTTATTTATTCTCATGGAAGATAGCCCCTGCACTTGCCGCGGGTAATTGTGTTATTGCGAAGCCTTCTGAAATCACCCCTAAAACCGCCGCTATGTTAGGTCAAATATGTCAAGACGCAGGCCTTCCTAAAGGTGTATTGAATATATTACATGGCACGGGTAGTGGCGTCGGCTCAGCTATTTGTACCCACAAAAAAATCAAAGCAATTTCATTCACTGGTGGTACAAAAACAGGTGCAGCGATTGCAACCCAAATCGCACCACAATTTAAAAAATTATCATTAGAGCTTGGCGGTAAAAATCCCGCGTTGGTTTTTGCAGATTGTGATTTTGACGATACTGTTGAGCAAGTTTTCAAAGCGAGTTTTGCCAATCAGGGCCAAATTTGTTTATGTGCCTCAAGAATTTATATCGAACAATCACTCTATGAAAAATTCAAAGTAGCATTAGTCGCTAAAGCCAAAGCACTTAAACCACAAGACCCTCTGGAAAAATCAGCAAAAATGGGCGCGATAGTATCTAAAGCACATTTAGATAAAATCCTTAATTATATTGAATTAGCAAAAGAAGAAGGCGGTATTCTTTTAACTGGTGGCCAGCAAGTAACGTTATCTGAGCGCTGTAGGAATGGTTACTTTTTAGCACCAACTATATTTGAAGGGTTAACTAATCAAGCAAAGTGTAATCAAGAAGAAATATTTGGTCCGGTAATCACACTGCAAAGTTTCAGCTCAGATGAAGAAGCACTTAGTTTAGCAAATGAAAGCGAATATGGCTTAGCGGCAACTATTTGGACCAATAACTTAAGCAGAACCCATCTACTCACAGAGCAATTAAATACAGGAATTGTTTGGGTAAACTGTTGGTTACTTAGAGATTTACGTACTCCTTTTGGTGGTATGAAACATTCAGGCCTTGGCCGAGAAGGGGGTAATGAAGCTATGCGATTTTTTACTGAAACAAAAAATGTTTGTATAAAATATTAACCACATAACCTTCAGAGCTAGATATTAATGAATCAGAATATTTGTAAGTTTAAATCATCAGGAGCAATATTTGCCAGCGTATTAGGCTGCAAATGGACATTGATTTAACCCTCCCCTATTAGTAACACTTTTTTATTGTATCTGCTGCCTTGGTTGTACTGACTTTATGGTTTAAGACAATAATTAATAAACTGCTACACCTTTGAAATAATTATCTACACTTAAATTAAATTATTCATTAATAATAACAATGCGCTTTTACTGATATTAAAAATGTAAATAGGCATTAAAAACGGGAACACCAATGACCCTATCTAATCATGTAATCAATGCTGACCAAGCACCTAAACCTGTTGGCTTATACCCTCATGCTCGTAAAGTTGGCAACTTGCTATTTCTTTCTGGTGTTGGCCCTAGACAAGCAAAGACCAATAAAATTCCAGGCGTGGAGTTAGACAACAATGGCAAAATCATTAGCTATGATATTGAAGCCCAATGTCATAGTGTTTTTCAAAACATTAAAATAATTTTAGCTGCTTCAAATGTTAGTTGGAATGACTTAATTGATGTCACGGTGTTTTTGACCAATATGGATGATGACTTTGCAATTTATAACCGAATATATGCAGAATATTTTACCGACAATCAGCCTTGCAGAACAACAGTAGAAGTTAATAAATTACCAACGCCAATTGCCATAGAACTGAAGTGCATCGCTTCAATTTTAGTTAGTTAATATAAGATAAAGAGGAGTAAAACATTATGTCATATGCAATGCCCTTTAACTTACAGGCTTGGATTGAAGATCACCGTGAACAATTAAAACCACCCGTTTGTAATAAACAAATTTTTGAACAAGATGATTTTATCGTTATGGTCGTCGGTGGCCCTAATAACCGCACCGATTATCATTACAATGAAACCCCTGAGCTGTTTTATCAACTCGAAGGTGAAATGAATTTAGCCGTTATTGATAACGGTGAATTTAACGATATTTCAATAAAGGCTGGAGAAATATTTTTACTACCGCCAAAAATGTTGCATTCACCACAACGCTTTGCCAATAGCATAGGTTTAGTGGTTGAACAAAAACGGGCGAAAGGTCAAGAAGATGCTTTATTTTGGTTTTGCCCCAACTGTAATAGCCAACTTTATACCGAGGCTTTTTGTTTAGATAACATCGAAACAGACTTGCCAAAAGTTTTTGCCAACTTTTATAACAATAATAAAAACTGCACTTGCAGTGCATGTGGTACGAAAGTCACAAAAGGTAAATAAGGGCTTATAATGCTAAAGATAGATATTCATACTCATATTCTTCCTAAAACTTGGCCCAACTTACGTGATAAATATGGTTATGGCGGTTTTGTTAGTTTAGATCACCACAAGTGTGGTTGTGCACGAATGATGGTTGATGATAAGTTTTTTCGAGAAATAGAACATAACTGCTGGGATGCTAAAGTTCGTTTAAATGACTGTGCTAAACATAATATTGATGTTCAAGTTCTATCAACCGTACCTGTAATGTTCAATTACTGGGCAAAACCCAAAGATACCTTAGATTTATCTAAATACTTAAATGATCATATAGCCGGTATTGTTAATGATCACCCTAAACGTTTTGTCGGTTTGGGCACTGTGCCAATGCAATCACCTGATTTGGCAATTAAAGAGCTAGAGCGCTGTGTTAAAGATATAGGTCTTGCAGGCATTCAAATCGGCTCACATATCAATGAATGGAATTTAGATCACGAGCAATTATTTCCTATCTTTGAAGCGGCGCAAGATCTTGGTGCTGCAGTATTTGTTCACCCATGGGATATGATGGCAAAAGAAAAAATGCCCAAATACTGGTTACCCTGGCTAGTAGGCATGCCCGCTGAGTCAAGTCTTGCTATTTGTTCAATGATCTTTGGTGGCGTTTTAAAACGCCTGCCTCATCTTAAAATTGCTTTTGCTCATGGTGGCGGCTCATTTCCATCAACCATAGGTAGGATTGAACATGGTTTTAATGTTCGCCCTGACTTGTGTGCTATTGACTGTGATATTAATCCAAGAGATTTTTTGAAACAGATAACTCTTGACTCTTTAGTGCACGACGAGCTCACCTTAAAGTTTTTAGTTGATTTAATGGGTGCAGATAATATTGCTTTAGGCTCTGATTATCCTTTCCCATTAGGCGAGCTCTCGCCTGGGAAATTAATTGTTAATAGCAACTTTAACGATGACATCAAATCGAAATTGCTACATGGCAGTGCACTAAATTGGTTAGGTTTGTCGAAGGAGCAATTTTTATGATTTCAGCAACAAAAATAACCATTCAAATACTTGAACAATGTTATCAATTAAATACTGACTTCTCATTTTCTCTTGCTATCCCAGTTGAGTTCACTAAAAGCACAGAATCATCCGATACAGTCGTGCAACCTAATCATTTTGATGCAAAGCTGGCAACGAGTAAACCAATGCAAGGTGGCAGTTTCATTGGTGATACACAACAAGGAGGAAGTTGTAACGTCAATGAGTTATTTATTAACCCACATTGTAATGGTACTCATACTGAAACCATTGCCCATATTTGTGATACCGACAATGCATTATCATTAAAAATCAGTGATATTTTAATCTCACCTCTAATGCCATGTGTGGTGATTTCTGTTGAGCCAACTATAGTTGACGACTCTTCAATGAATGCTACAGACAGCTACACCCCTAAACTAAATCATGGCGATAAAATAATTCAAAGAGCTGACTTAGAAAAAGCACTCAACAATTACCCTCAAGCTCAACTGCAATGTTTAGTGGTTAGAACATTACCTAATGATGAAAGTAAATGCACTCAAGTATATAACCAAAATTCTCAGCCAGCATTTTTTACTCGCCAGGCTATTTTATATTTAAATGAACGAGGAATTGAGCATCTCGTTGTTGATATTCCCTCTTTAGATAGGCTTCACGATGATGGTCTATTAACCTGCCATCACCTTTTTTGGCAAGTCAATGAGGGAAGCCATCAAGCAAGCCCGAGCAGTTTAATTAATAAAACCATCACAGAAATGGCTTTTATTGATAATCAAATAAGCGATGACTTTTATTTTATTAACTTGCAAACGCCGGCTTTTAACAATGATGCCGCACCTAGTCGTCCAGTTTTATTTAACTGCCAATTAGTTAATCACTAATTAAAGGTTAACCAATATTACTTGGTCAACAAAAAATAGCAGCAACGAAATATCAGAGAATATAAATGACAATCGATTACAGTTTAGATTACGCACAAAAACTTGATAACCAAGATCCATTAGCGCCGATGCGTGCTCATTTTGGTATCCCTAAACAAATAAATGGCGAAGACGAATATTATTTCACCGGCAACTCTCTTGGATTGCAACCAAAGCTTGCCAGAGAGTATGTCATTGAAATGCTAGATGCTTGGCAACAACGTGGGGTAAAAGGCCACTTTGAAGGCGATTATCCTTGGCTGCCCTATCATGAGTTTTTAACTGAGCAATCAGCTGAACTCGTTGGTGCTTTACCAGAAGAAGTTGTAATGATGAACTCTTTAACGGCCAATTTACACCTAATGATGGTCAGTTTTTATCAACCTAAAGGGATTAGAACAAAAATATTAATTGAAGAGCATGCTTTTCCTTCTGATCACTATGCTGTCGAATCCCAATTAAAACATCATCAACAAGATGCAGAAAGTAACATGTTGCTCTGGCAGCCTAGAGCTGATGAAGAATTACTTAACCATGCTGATTTATATCAAATACTTGAGAATCATGGTGATGAAATTGCCATGATATTATTACCTGGGGTTCAGTACTACACAGGCCAAGTACTTGACATTAAAACCATCACTGAAAAAGCTCAAGCAAAGGGCATCATCGTTGGTTTTGATCTAGCTCATGCCGCAGGAAACTTAGTAATGGAGTTACACAATTGGCAAGTCGATTTCGCCTGTTGGTGCAGCTATAAGTACTTAAACAGCGGTGCGGGTTCTGTTGCTGGCTGTTTTGTTCATCAAAAACATGTCACTGATACTAGCCTTAATCGATTCGCCGGTTGGTGGGGCCATGATAAAAGTTCTCGATTTAAAATGCAGAACAACTTTAAAGCAATCCCTACCGCTGAAGGCTGGCAGTTATCAAACCCTCCGGTCTTATCACTAGCGGCTATAAGAGGCTCTTTAGATACGATAAAAATAGCTGGCGGCATTAAGGAACTCAGGAAAAAATCGCTTAAATTAAGCCAATACATGATAGATCTAATTAACCAAGAACTTGGTAATAGCATACGTATTATTACGCCGCAGCCAGATAACGAAAGAGGCTGCCAGTTATCACTGATGGTTAGTGTTAACGGATTAGATGGTAAAACAATGTTTAATAACCTAGAAAAAAACGGTGTTACCACTGACTGGCGAGAACCAAACGTAATTCGAGTAGCTCCAGTACCTTTATACAATAGCTATGTTGATGTTTATCACTTTGTTCGTATTTTAAAGGAGTGTTTGTCATGAATACCCCCGTTGATGGCATAAATGACAAAGACAAGGTCAAAGCAAACATAACAATAGCGGGAGCTGGGCCGGTAGGAGCTTTATTGGCTGTTATGTTAGGCAAGTCGGGTTATGGCGTTAACTTATATGAGTCAAGAGCAGATTCTCGCCGTCATTCTCTCTATCAAGGTAAGTCTATCAATATTGCTTTATCGGACCGAGGTTGGTTAGCATTAGAAACAGTTGGTATTGCCGATAAAATTAAAGCAACAGCTATTGCGATGAAAAAAAGAGTGATGCATGCCGTTGATGGTAGCTTAACTTGTCAGAGCTATGGCAAAGAAGATCAAGCTATCTGGTCAGTCTCTCGCTCAGGTATTAATGAAGAACTACTTAATTTAGCCGAGAAAGAGCCTAATGTAGCCCTGCATTTTGAACAGCGATTAACCGATGTTAACTTTGAAAATGCTTGTGCAACATTTTCTCATAAAAGTATTGGTCAGGATCATATAAACCAAGAAGTTCATGCAGATTATTTATTTGGTGCTGATGGTGCTTACTCAAAGGTTAGACGTTTAGCGCAAGAAACACCAAGGTTCAGCTATAGCCAAGCTTATATGCCACAGTGTTATATTGAATTAACGATTCCTGCCAATGAAAATACAACAGCAGATGCTCGTTATCAAATGGAAAAAGAAGCTCTGCATATATGGCCAAGAAAAGACTTTATGTTAATTGCTCTACCAAATCCTGATGGCACATTCACCTGCACATTATTTCTAAATTATGAGAGCGATAACAAAAACAGTGCCTCTTTTTCATCACTGAAAACCAAAGCGCAGATCACTGAATTTTTTAATTCAAATTTCAGTGATGCGATGAACTTGTTAACAAATCCAGTTGATGAATTTATTGAAAAATCAGCAAACCCACTGTTTCTAGTTAATGTAGACCCTTGGGTAATTAATAGCAAAGTTGCATTAATTGGCGATGCTGCTCATGCCATGGTGCCATTTTATGGCCAAGGGATGAATTGTGGCTTTGAAGACTGTCGAATATTAGCTGAATTAATCAATTACCATCAAGATGACTGGTCAAAAATTTTTACTGACTATCAAAGTAATCGAAAAGTGAATGCCGATGCGATTACTGAACTCGCCAAACGAAATTTTATAGAAATGAGCGAACTTTCAGGTAATACTACATTTTTACTGCAAAAAAAAATAGAAGCAAAATTTCACGATATGCATCCCAGTTTATGGATACCACTGTATTCAATGGTGACCTTCTCACCACACCTGCCCTATGCCGAAGCATTAGCAATGGGTGATAAACAGCAAAAAATAATGCAGAAAATCATGCAAATACCCGATATAGACAACTGCTGGCAAGATAATTTTGTTTATCAAAAACTTTATCAACTTACTCAAAATCACTTAACCAAACTAAGCTAAACCAAACTAAGCTAAACTTAGTCTAGCCTAACTTGGTTAAACTTAATTTGAAAATCAAAGAATTAAAGGTTAAAAAATGACGGATTGTAAATATAATAATAGTCGCGCAATTGAAGATTCTATTCACACCGATTTTAATGATGAAATGTCTTACGGCGACTATTTAAAATTAGACCAAATACTTTCTGCACAGCAACCCTTATCTAATCAACATGATGAAATGCTCTTTATTATAATTCATCAAAGTAGCGAGTTATGGCTCAAGCTTGCCAACCATGAGCTGTCCTGTGCCATTGGATATATTCAAAAAAACAATTTAGGCCCAGCATTTAAAGTAATCGCGAGAGTAAAACAAATATTTATTCAATTAACACAATCATGGAATATTCTTTCAACCTTAACACCCAGCGACTACTTGAAATTTAGGGATGACTTAGGGAAATCTTCAGGCTTTCAATCTTATGGCTATCGTAAATTAGAATTTTTATTAGGCAACAAAAACAAGGACATGCTTAAAGTTCACCAAAGCAAACCTGCTATCTACCAAGAGCTTGAACAATTACTGAATCAACCAAGCCTTTATGATGAAGTTATTAAAGCACTTATTAACAGTGGCTTTAATATTGATAAATCCGTTAGTAATAGAGACTATACTCTACCCTATCAAAGCAATCAGTCCGTATTAACGGCATGGCTCACAGTTTATCAGCAACCTGAAAAGTACTTTGAGCTTTATGAGCTTGCCGAAAAACTGGTCGATATTGAAGATTCTTTTCAGCAATGGCGGTTCAAACACATGTATACCGTACAGCGTATTATTGGTCATAAAAAAGGTACTGGCGGCTCATCAGGTGTAAGCTTTTTGAAAAAGGCACTCGATGTCAGCCTTTTCCCTGAGCTATTTGAGGTGAGAACTCACTTATAAAAGGTGAACTGATTAATTTAATGAAGCAAGTGTAATAATGATAAGCCACTTATTTTATCAACGATAAAATGATAAAACAAAGTATTAAGTCTTATCTCAAACCAACTAAAATAGTCTTTAGGGTGTTAAACGTGTTGAAACTTTCCTTAACTACACTTTTTTCCATTTGTTATCTATTAACATCTCACTTGAGTTTTGCCTATGAACAAGATGACAGCATTGATGAACAACTCATTGTCTTAGCACAACTGACAGATAAGCACTTGGTCATTGAAAAATTGAATCAATTACTTAGCTCAACAGAAATAACACCTAAACAATATGTAGCAACATTAAACTTACAAGGCAGAAGCTATTTAGCTGTAGATAATTTTGATGAAGCAATCAATGTACTTCAACAAGCACAAGTTATAGCCCAAAGTCAGCAGTTACCTCAGTTAGAGGCAAATGCTTATAAGTTGCTTGGTATTAGCTATTATTATCAAGGGAAATTATCAGACGCGATATTGGTTTACCAAGCCTCATTATCTTTTTACCGAGAAATTGATGCTCCGATTAAACAGGCTAACTTATTAAATAACTTAGCATTAGTATACTCTTCAATGGGGGACTATTCATTAGCACTTAAAAATTATCAATTAGCAAAATCCCTTTACCAAAGTTATGGCAGTGATGAAGATCAGCTGGATGTCCGTTATAACATTGCTTTAATACATGTGAACATGAGGCGATACGGCATTGCGATAAAAATGTTACTTGAAGTGATGTCAAAAAGAGAAACCATGAATGATGAATATAGCCTAGCTTTGGTTTGGGCTGATTTAGGAAATGCATATAAACATGCAAAGCAGTACCAACTCGCTAAGAAATATCTTCACGATGCCTTGGACTACTTTCAATTACACAACAACCGTCACCATATAGCATCTCAATTGCATAATGTTGCCGAACTATATCATCAGCTAGGTAAACCGGATACTGCACAAATATATGCAGAAAAAAGCATAGAAATCAGTGTCGCTATTGGTCATAAAAAAGCGTATGCAGGTAGTTTAAACAGTCTCGCTAAATCATTATTTTCTCAAGGTAAAATAGAGCAATCTTTACAAAAAATAATACTAGCCAATCAAGTAGCCAGACAATCAGGTTATAAAGCCCTATTAAATAGTAACCAGGCTTTGCTTGCGCTAATTTATGCGACACAAAATAATACATCTGAAGCGCTAACCACCCACTTAAGTTATATCAATAAACAAAACGAAAGAGAAAATGAACTATTTAATATGCAACTTGCCCGTTTTGAGTCCGAACAATTAAGCCAACAAGTAGAACAATTAACCCAAAATGAAAAATTACAACAATTGCAAACCAAACAATCAACTCAGCAGCAATATCTGGTCGTTGTCGCAGTAATATTCATTTTATTTATTATCTTTTTTATTTTCAGACGCAATATAGAAAAATCATTAAAAAAGGCACTAGAGGTAAAAGTAAAACAAAGAACCCAAGAACTTGAATTTTTAATGCAAGAGTTGCAACGTGCTAATAAGGTAAAAAGTCGATTTTTCACCAATATGACTAGTGATATAAAAGCACCGCTAACTTTAGTTATTGAACAATCAGAGCTTATATTAAAACAAAACGTTAGCACTAAAAGCATTAATAAAGATGTAGAATTTATCTTAGGCAACGGTCTACATTTATTACAACTAATTAATGATATTCTGGATTTAGGAAAAATAGAAGCGAATACCTTAGAGTTAGAGCTTAAACAACAAGATCTCAATATAATTCTCAATGAGATTTTTGAGATGTTCAATAAACAGGCCAAAATTAAAGGTTTGACATTTGAGATAAATAACCCACTCAGCTCTCCATTTATCGTTAACATTGATGCCTTACGATTAAAACAAGTTCTCATTAACTTTTGCACAAACGCCGTCAAATTCACCGATAAAGGTAAAATAATGCTTAGCGTAACTCAGCTCAATAATGAGTTGAAATTTTCAGTGATGGATACAGGTGTCGGCATGAATAAAGTACAGCTTAAACAAATATTTGATAGTTTTAACCAAGGAGATAGTAATAGCAACCGTAGGTTAGGAGCCACCGGCTTAGGGCTATTCATTTCAGAACAGTTAGCTTCAATCATGGGTGGTAACATATCAGCACAAAGCACTTTACATCAAGGCAGCACATTCACTTTCACTCTACCTATCAGTACGACAAAAAATCAGTAAAAATAAAAACAAATAAATTAACCCCTTTTCGTTTATCCAAACGTTTTAATTAATAACAGCAGCGAAAATCATCGTGTTGTTAATAATTAAACTAAAATGAAAAGGAAGTTTTTATGAAAAATATAGTACCTATCTCTTTTGCCGCAGCCACAGTGACATTTTCTTTATTTGCATTCATGGCATTTTTGGTTAACAAAAATGAATCGCCAATTATAGTCACAACCACTGGCATACCTGTTAATATTTCTCAAACACCACCTGACTCAAAAGTGCAAAAAATCACAAGGTTTAAGCCTACTCCTCCGCCAACACCTAAACAGCCACCAAGAAGTGCTATTGAACCAGAGCAAACTGAAATAAATAATACAATAGCTTATAACCCCACAGCATTAAAAACCTTGGGTATAAAAGCCTCCCTAAATAGCTCAGGACAGTTATCTGATAATGATGCTAGACCAATTGTCCAAATACCGCCTAAATATCCGATGAAAGCTGCAAGTAATGGCATTGAAGGCTGGGTGAAACTGGCATTTAGTATCAATAAATTGGGTGAGGTATTTGATGTAAAAGTGTTAGACTCCAAACCCAAAAGAACGTTTGATAAAGCAGCTAGACAAGCATTGAAAAAATGGAAGTATCGAGCAAAAACACAAAACGGTAAAGCAATTGAACAGTATAATTTAGCGGTTCAGTTAGATTTCAAAATGGAAAATAATCAGGGTTAATTAGGACTTAAATTTGAAGTTACCGTCAACCATTAAAGGGTGGTTCAATCCCAAAAACCACCCTGATAAATTATTGCAACAATTTGCAGCAACCAATAACCGAAAGTACCTTTCGGCCTTGGTTGATGAGTATAATCAAACTTTGTTTCATTATTTATTGAGCCAATCGGATAAAGCTACAGCAGAAGATATTTTACAAAGTACGTGGCTGAAAGTTATCAATAAAAAGCATTTATACAAAACAAACAATTCTGCTAAATACTGGTTATTTGCTATTGCTAGAAATACCCTTATTGATGAGTTACGTAAGCAACAGAAATGGTGTTTCAAAATACTTGAAGAATCACACCTTCAATCTTTAGATTTAACCTTACAATTGAGTTCAGAGCAGCAAATCAATCAATTTAACGCTATTATCGACAACCTACCTTTTCATCAAAGAGAAGTTTTTCTTTTCCAACAAGAAGGATTTTCGTTAAAAGAAATCGCAGAGTTAACCGATGAAAACCAAGAGACAGTGAAAAGCAGACTACGCTATGCACGACAACACTTAAGAACACATTTGGAGAACAGAAAATGAGCTCGCCATTAACAGATAAAGAAATTAGCGAACTTTATCAACAACGAAAAAATCAAATTAGCGCTCCTTCAATCAATATTGACGCATTGATAAGGCCTAAAGTTAAAAAAAAATCATTCAGCCAAAAATTTTTTGTTGTATTAAGTATTAGCAGCTTTGCCTCATTTTCAATTTTAGCGTTAATCAATCAATTAAGGCAACCTGTTGAAGTTCACAGTCAAAAAAGTGAAATAAGCCTCCAGCGAGAGGTAAAGTTAGTTGCAATAACGAATGACGAAAAGTCTCCGTTAGCGCTACCGCCATTAATTGAAAAAATCCCCGCTCTTGCACAAGCTGCTAATAAGCCCAAAGTAGGAAATACAACAGCACTCACTCATATTGAAGCTATGCCCAGTGCCGCTAATTTAATCAATCAAATTAACAACCAAAATATTGAGATAAATACACAAATATCAACTGATACCCTAAATTTAGTTCTGATTAAAAAAGTACAGCCTAAATATCCAGTAAAGGCACAACAGCTAAAATTACAAGGATTGGTAAAATTAAGTTATCAAGTTAATTCTTTGGGAAACGTTATCAATATAACCGTTGAAAAAACAACCAACAAGGCCTTCACTAAGTCTGCATTAAAAGCACTAAATCAATGGAAATACCAAAGAAACAATAAGGTAGCACAAGATGAATTACCGCAACATAAAATTGAGTTTACCTTCAATATTGATTAATAATCAAACCAAATTAGCAGTTGTTCGTTTTTAGGATTGGTTAAATACCCAACTAAATACACAGAACGAAAACAGCTAACACTAGAATGAGTTTTTAAACGGCCAAAATGCTATAGAGATTAAATTGGCAAATCTCAAGTTTGCAGTTCAAAAACTCAAAAACTTGTAATTATAAAATAAATTTTTACATTTCTATCTGCTTAAACTAATAACATACCCCCTTTAAGCAAACCTGTACAACCTCTGCCATATTTACCTGCTCCTCCTATAGAAAAACACACTACTTTTAAATTGTTAACGTTTTGTTACACCTTAATTTAAACTTTTTTCCTCGAAAGTACGACAATACCTGTAGTTAAATACCATTATAAATATAAAAACGAGAGATAAATTTTGTATAAAGCCTTAATAATAACAAGCTTAATGATACTTTCATTACCGAGTGCTGCTGAAACTACTAAAAAAACCAACTACAAACTTGTCCATGATGAACAGACCATTATTGTTGATGGCAATTTAGATGAAGCCGTTTGGCAACGTGCGACAAAAATGGAACTAGCTTATGAAAATAACCCTGGAGAAGGCGTTCCTGCGTCAGTAAAAACTGAAATATATTTTTATGAAAATGGTCACTCTTTTAATGTTGCCATTAAAGCTTATGATCCAGACCCATCACAAATAAGGGCATCTTTAAGAGATAGAGACGCATTATGGGCAGATGATAACGTTGGCATTATCATTGATACCTTTAACGATGAACGTAGTGGCTATGAATTTTTTGTTAATCCTTTAGGCGCTCAAGCTGATATGCGAATGGATGACAGCAACGGCTGGGATGAAGACCCATCATGGGATGCTATTTGGGAAAGTGCTGGAAAAATAACAGATTTTGGTTACGTAGTAGAAATCAGCATTCCTTTTAGTGCACTAAGGTTTCCAGATACTGAAGGTGAACTCACATGGAACGTTGCCGGTTGGAGAAACTATCCCCGTGATGTTCGCATGCAAATGGCGACTTATAAGTCTGATCGTAACTTAGAATGTAATCTTTGCCAATTTGATCAACTCATCGGCTTTAAAAATGTAGAAGCGGGTAATAATTTTCAATTAACTCCAACGCTAACAATTTCAAGAGCAGATGAAAAACCTGAAGTGCCCGGCCCATGGCAAGACGGCGATGTTGAAGTTGAACCCGGATTAGATGTTCGCTGGGGTATTACTAAAGATATTGTCTTAAATGCAACGATAAACCCCGATTTTTCACAAGTTGAAGCTGATGCAGGCCAACTTGATGTTAATAGTACCTACTCTTTGTTTTATCCTGAAAAAAGACCTTTCTTTTTAGACGGTGCTTCTTATTTTGATACCAGCAACTTTAACTTTGTTCATACCCGTAACATTGCTGATCCTGACTTTGGCGCTAAAGTTACCGGAAAAACAAATAAGCATAGTTATGGTTTAATGCTAGCAAACGATAATAATACCTCTTTTTTATTACCGGGCAATCAAGGCTCAGACATTGCAGAACTCGAAGAAGGCTCAAACATTGCTATAGCACGCTATAAAGTTGATGTTGGTGAGCGTAATAATGTGGGTGTACTAGTCACAAATAGAAGTACCACCGATTATAACAATACTTTGGTGAGTATTGACGGTTCCTATTGGTTTAGTAAAGCCGACAGCTTAACTTATCAATTTGCTTATGCTGATACTCAAAACCCTGACTCATTAGTTGAAGAGTATGAGGATGATGACAATTTAAGCGTTAAACCAGAGCAAACAGGTAATGCAATGAGCTTGAATTATTCACACAGCACCAGAGATTATTCAGTACGTGCAGGCTACACAACGGTTGATGAAGATTTTCGTGCCGATTTAGGTTTTCAATCTCAAGCCAATTATGAAAAGCTTGTTGTTGGTGGTAATCAAACTTGGTATGGCGATAGCAATGATACGTTCACCCGATGGGGCTATTTTGGTGATTGGGACATTACCCATGATCAAAATGGTAAAAAGTTAGAACAAGAAATAGAGATACATGGCAACCTTCAAGGCCAGAAGCAGTTTTACACCAACTTTGGCATTGTACATCGTGAAAAATATTATGACGGGCAATACTTTGACGAAACTCAATTTAAAATGTTTGCCAAAGCCGTGCCTTTATCAGGGGTAGAGCTGGGGACATTTTTCCGTTTTGGCAAACAAATTGATTATGCCAATACCCAATTAGGCGACGTACTAAATATTGAGATTTTTACAAACTATGATGTTAACAAACATTTAAGTATTGAGTTTGACTATACTTACTCTCATCTAGATGTTGACGAAGGACGTTTATATACCGCTAACCTTTATGATGTTGGTTTGAGTTATCAGTTTGATATGTACAGTATTATCAAACTGATTGTTCAGCACGTTGATGTTGACCGTAATGCAGACTTATATAGTTACGATGACATTGAAGATCGCCCTGATTCTATCAGCCGTAATTTTTCAACACAGTTAATTTACTCTTTTAAAATTAATCCACAAACGCTTTTCTTTATTGGTTATTCAGATGGTGGCTATCAAGATGACAACTTAGACAGCCTAACTCGCGACCAACGAACTGTTTTCACCAAGTTCAGTTATGCCTGGCAACTATAAAGCTCTTCTCTATCTATAAGCACTGCATAAGACTCATAAAGCCTAGTATCAATTACTAGGCTTTATTCATTATCGAAAAACAAAATAAGTAACCAGTCGTAACTCAATGTAATATCTATGGTAAATTATGATACAAATTGATACATCCGCACAATTTGTGATACGTCTTTTATTGAACTCTTTAGTTAAGATAATTCCATAGCGTGAATAACTTACCTTTCACTCACTAAATAAATAAAAAATAACTAAAGAAAAGAGGAATCTATGAAACACTTATCAAAAACAATTATTGCAACTCTAGTCTCAGCCAGCTTCGCTTTTACAGCGCCATCTGTATTAGCAAGCCAAGAAGAAAAAACTGAGAAACTAAATACTGAAACAACAAATTCAGCAGAAGCTCAATCGAATAAAAACTCTGATGTTAATAAAGCTCCTCAACAGAGATCAGATGAAAAAACATTAGCAGAGGCAACTCCTTCAGAAATAGCCAAAGAAGTCGAACTAAAAGAACATAATCATGACTTTGATGAAGATTCAGACTCGTGGCACTTTCACTGTCATGATGAAGACTGCGATGATGAGTCATTTGATTTTGAATATTCTGACATAAGTGATAATACCCGAGATGGTTTTTATTTGAATATGAGCGGTATTAGTAGCACAGGTGATGATTTCTCACTATTTGGCGATGAGAATAGCTCATCAGAGTTTGACTTAGACTTTAGTTATCGTGTTCAATTCCTTGGCTTTTTCATGGAATCTCCCGGCTTAAGCTCACGTCGTACTCATGGTATGTATTCAATTTCGGCTTGGGGCTATAATTTTTACAATAGTGACGATTGGGCGTTCGATTTATACTATCAAAATAGTACCCGTGGCATCGATGGCTTAAAAGAAATTCAAATACGTAATCAAAAAAAGCGTGGTGGTGTTAGAGCTACCGGATATTTTGATAACAGCTTACTACAAATAATGTTCTCACCAATCAGTGGTAATAGTGAAGGCAGTGATGGTATTGAGGCTTCAATTTCTTATGGGGTAAATTGGCAACTGAGAAACTGGAACTTCTATACTAACTTAGGCGTACAATACCGTTCAAAAGAAGTATTACCTCATGGTGAAACCATAGTGCCTGATGATGACTTATCAACATCAGCTGGAATTACGACTTCGGCAGAAATTGGCGTAGAGTATCCATTAAGTACTGATTGGGTTATCGGCGGCTTTGCCGGCTATACTTCGCTTTCAGATCGCACCATTGCTAGCCGTGATGATGACGTTGAAGATGGCTACCGTGCTGGTCTACTTTTAACTTATGTGTTTTAGGGCATATATTATGAAACGCTATAACATCAATAATCTAAAACCTAATTTACAGCAAAAGTATCATTTATTAATGCTATTAGGTTTAACATTAATAATAGCTAAACCAGTACACGCCTCGCCGCTAGTCTTTGAAAACACCCTAGCGGCTAAACTAGAGCAAACACTGGCAACTAAAAACAATGTTAATTTAACGGTTTCTCCCGAGCAATGTGTGGCGATGCAACAAGGTCAAAACTGTTATGTCGCTATTGAACTAAATTGGCGGGCTGAACTTGCTGGCAATTATTGCCTTTACAGTTCATCTGAGCAACAACCGTTACAATGCTGGAACAATAGAGATAATGGTAAGGTAAAAAAAGACTTTACCACTAAAACAAACTTGATTTTTTTCCTAAAAAAGCAAGATGGACAACAAAATATAGCCACAGCTAAAGTTAAAATGTCTTGGGTTCATAAGAAAAAAGGCAAACCTAGAAAGTCTTGGAGAATGTTTTAAAGATTACAGGCGTTGGTATTGATATTGGTATAAAAATTAAACTTAGGAAATGCGATATGACAGCGGCGATAGAGGCGCATATATTATTAGTTGAAGATGATATTGCCCTCGCCCAGTGGATTGAAGACTACCTGTTAGCTAGGGGTTTTAAAGTAACAACTTGTCATCGAGGTGACGAAGCGGTTGAGTTAATTAAACAGCTCAACCCTGATATTGTTTTGCTCGATGGCATGCTACCGGGTTTAGATGGTTTAGATGTATGTAAAACCGTCAGACCAAACTTTGTTAATCCTATCATTATGATTACCGCAAGAGATGAAGAGATTGATGAAGTATTAGGCCTTGAAATGGGTGCAGATGATTATATTACCAAACCTGTTAGGGCTAGGGTATTACTCGCCAGAATTAGAGGTTTATTAAGGCGACAAGATACAGCAAATCAACAAGTAGATGTACCGGTTGTATCACAAAGCAGTCAATTGCAATTTAGTGGTTTGATCATCAATGAACAGGCAAGAATAGTCAGTTTAGATGGTACTGAGATCCAGTTATCATCCAATGAGTTTGACGTTTTATGGTTTCTTGCCAAAAAAGCAGGACAAGTGGTCTCTAGGGATGAATTAGTCAGCCATTTACGCGGTTTTGACTACGATGGTTTTGATCGTTCAATTGACCTTCGTATTTCTAGATTACGTAAAAAATTACAAGACAGTTCATCAGAACCATTTCGAATCAAAACCATTTGGGGCAAAGGTTATTTGTTTGCCAAAGACGTTTGGTAACTCACCTAACCTCACGAAAACATAAACAAAAAAGTCAAAAATAATCATGCGAAATTTAACCCTTTCATTATTTAGTGTCGTATTAATAGCCACCATAGGCTTAGGTTGGCTGTTCGACAATCTGTATAATCAATATGGCTCACCACTACAAAGTAACCAAAAAGATAATATTACTTTATTAGAACAAGTGGGAGCAAATATCGCCTTCAGCTTAAATAAAGGTAATAACCCAGAAGAGTTTATAAATAACTGGCCAAAAAATACCACCTATCAACTGAAATTAACACCTTTATCAAAATTTCCTTTGCCGACAAAACTCATTGAAGAGCTCAAAACAGGGCAAGCCTTATTATTAGAAACTGATGACAGTATTGATATCCACTTCTATATATCAGGTTCTGATCAACTATTAATCCTGTCTGCTGCGCCAACAAATAATGATGACTCAAATCATTTGACTGGTTTTGTCCTAACAAGTTTATTCTATATTGCTGTTTTAGCCTTAATGCTTTTATGGCTAACCCCTTTGGTAAAAAGACTATTGGCACTACGCCAAGCAGCAAAAACCTTTGGTGAAGGCGATCTTGAGCAAAGAGTTCAAGTAGGCTCTATTGCTTACATTAGTGATTTGGAAACTGAGTTTAATCATATGGCTCAACGTATAGAAGGCTTAGTTAGTGATGTAAAACTGCTCAGCAGTGCTGTTTCTCATGATTTACGCACGCCATTAGCACGCATTCGTTTTGGTATAGATACCTTACAAGAAGAAGACGATCCGGTACTTAGAAAACGTTTTGAACAACGCATCAGTGAAAACGTAGATGAAATGGTGGAGTTAGTGGAAACCTTGCTCAACTATGCACGATTAGACCAAACCATGATTAACATTGATAAAGCTGCTGTTGATTTCTCATCACTAGTTAAAAATGCCATAAAAAACAAAGCAACTGATAATATTCACATTGAGTTCATTTGCCCTGACAAAAAAGTTAACGTTTATGGCGATCCTTCCTATTTAATGATACTTGTCGCTAACTTAGTACAAAACGCTAATCAATACTGCCAAGACAAGATCACCATAGAGTTAAAAGAAACAAAAAAAAGTGTCTTGTTAATTGTTAGCGATAATGGTGAAGGAATTGCACAAGAGCAGCGCCAACAAATACTTAAACCCTTTATTAGGGGCAAAGAAACTAAAGATAAAGTAAAAGGTTATGGCATGGGACTGGCCATAGTAAAACGTATTTTACAATGGCATCAAGGTGAGATATCGATAGCGAATTCTGAAAAATTAAAGGGAGCTGAATTTACTATTACACTACCAACTTTAACAAAAGATAAAGCAGTTTAATCTCAAATTAACATTTATTATTCTAGCTGCTTGTGTGATTGGTCATCATTTTGAGGTTACCAATGACAAATAGAGTTGTCTTATAATTTGAATATTTCACCATTATTCACCTACTGAATTAAAAGAATATATTTCTTCGATGGGTAAAGTAGGCATTATTTTTAATAACTGCCCCGTTAAATAACTGCACGATAAAATTAATATTTTTTAACATTTATCAATTATACGAGTAGATGTTTGAGGCAGTCATCTGACCCAATACTTTTACTCTTTTAACTTCTCATTATTAAACGATTTATTTCAATAAAGATAAAAATCCCAATCAAAGTTTCATGTTATGCTGTCGCTATATTATCTCCCAATATTGTCAAAGAGACCCTTTATGCCAGAGACATTTTCTCGTTATTCTTCCATTGCGCTTGTCAAAGAAATAGAGTCACCTGAAAACCCAGGAGGCTTAGAAAAACGTGTTGCTCTGATCCCCAGTGATGTTGGACAATTGGTAGCAGCTGGTATTAGGGTTTATGTTGAAGTGGGTGCGGGTGAAAATGTTGGTTTTACCGATGATGAGTACTTAAAAAACAATGCCATTATGCAAACTGCTGAGCAAATTTATAAAGATAAAGCGTTAATTATTAAGTTTAAAGGGCCAGCACTTTCTTCCATAGAGCAAATGAGTGAAGGTTGTACCTTATTATGTATGGCGCATTTCCACTCCTACCCCGACAGAGCCAAATTGCTGCAAGACAGACGTATAAATGTTATTGCTATGGAAGAAATTTGTCAGTCCCCTAAACAAGACTCAGATGAACGCATTCTTGGCCGCTTAGCAATGAACGAAGCATTAACGCCATTTTTTGAAGATAATAGCATTGGTGGCTTGCGGGTCAGAGTTATTGGCTGGAGTGAACGGTTGCGTGGTGCAATTAATCGTTGCGGCAATCGTAACCCTAGATCTTTACAAGTTATTCAAGCCTCTACGTCATTTGAAGAACTTGATGCTACTGGTGTCAATGCACTCTATTTTTACGATAGCAAAACCTTTAAAGACTCTAAAGGCATACTTAAAAGACTAAACGCACTTATAACACTCGTTTTTGATATTAATGACTTTGAATCTGAACAAGGTCAACAAGCCATCGCTGATTATCGAGCAAAACATCCACCTGCTCAGTTTGGTCTACGCCGTATTCAATGTTTACATGAAACGGGTCAAGCGGGGGCGCGATATGGTATGAGTTTATTAGCCCAATATAAGCCTTCAATGAATATAGAAAATATAAAAGCAGTCATTCTTGGTTATGGTAACGTTGCCCAAGGGGCGTTGGACGAGTTGCACCAACAAGGCATTAAAAATATCCATGTATTAGGCAGAGCTCAAACGGCTAAAAGCCGTATTGATTATTGGCTTAAGGATGCCGACATAGTTATCAATGGTGCTGAACAATCAAGCGAATTAAGAGGGAAAAACTTTTTGATCACTAATCAACACCTCAAAGAGTTAATACCTGAGAATTCAGTGGTGATTGATTTAGTTGGTGGCAGCCCAACCAATAGAAGCCCCGTTGAAGCCGTGATGAGTTGTAGTTTTTTAACCGAGCCTTATTTTGTTCAAGATGGTGTTATAGTCTCCGCTTTATGGGGTTGGCCCATGATGGGCATGATGCGTGAAACCGCCATTCGTTATTCAGGGCAAATTGTTGAGGTATTGATTGGTGATGAAAAGCTTATTGATGGGCTAGGACAACTAAAACTTGGCGTTAAACGCGCATTGGTTTGTGGACCTTTCAGGTAATATAACCGATGATTATTGTTGATAACATTGTCAAAAACTTTGGTTTTTTTCAAGCTCTAGACCATGTTTCCTTCGAAATTAGCAAAGGCGATATTGTAGGTTTCCTAGGTAAAAATGGCGCTGGAAAAACCACTTTAATGCGTATTTTGACCTCTTTTTTGGCCCCATCATCCGGTAAAGTGATTATTGATGGCGACGATATAGCTAAAAACGCTTTAGCCATTCGACAGAAAATTGGCTACCTACCTGAAACTCCCCCTTTGTATAACAATATGACAGTGGAAAGTTATTTAAAATTTGCTGCACAAATAAAAGGTGTTGCGGCAAACAAGCAACGAATTCAGTTAGCTAAGGTAATAGAAGAGTGTCATCTAGAGCAAGTTAAACACAAAACTATTGCAACCTTATCTAAAGGCTATAAACAAAGAGTTGGTATTGCACAAGCTATCATTCATGAGCCAAAACTACTCATTTTAGACGAACCCACCAGCGGTCTTGATCCTATACAAGTTCAACAAGTATTGGCCTTGATCAAAAATCAACGAGAACAAAGAACAGTCATATTAAGTACGCATAATTTAACTGAAATTGAGAAAATTGCCCATCGGGTATTAATCATTAAAAGTGGCAGAATAATTATTGATCAATCGTTGAACGTATTATTGAAAGAAAAAAATGGCATGCACGCGCTATCTCAAGCTGAACCTCAGTCACAGTCAGCCACATTAGAACAGATTTTTATTAACCTTCATCAGCTAGATTCAAGTCAAGAAACAAACGGCTTAACACAACATAAGACAAGACAACAGGTGACAAATGGGTAAAATAATTGCGTTGGCAAAAAAGGAGTTGCATGGTTATTTTAGTACCCCAATCGCTTACCTTATGCTGATTGCTATGTTGTCTGTATTTAATATTTTCTTTTATATGATCATTTCTCAAAATAAAGAGGTCTCATTGCGGGATATTTTTCAGATCATGGAGTTTATGTTTATCTTTCTGGTTCCTTTATTAACCATGAAGTTATTTTCTGAAGAAAAATCAACGGGCACGATGGAGTTTTTGCTCACTGCGCCATTAACACCTAGTATGTTGGTACTAGGGAAATATTTAGGCATCATGACTTTCTTCACTATTTTAATTGGCATGACAATTATTTATTATGTCATCGTCGAGTATTTTGGTAGTCCTGATCCGATAAGTATTTTATCAGGGTATGTTGGCATTTGGCTCGAAGGCGCTTTTTTTATTGCTATCGGTTTACTGACATCGTCCTGGGCGCGCAATCAAATCATTGCCGCAATGATGTCATATATCATCTTGTTTTTACTCTATTTTTCCAGTAGTTTTACCCAATACTTTACCGGAACTGTGGAGACTTTTCTAATTCAACTTAGTACACGTACCCATTTGGAAAACTTTGCCACAGGTATAATTACGCCCAGCGATATCACCTACTATTTATCAGGGATATTGCTTTGTTTGGTTTTAACCCGTTTAAGCATAGACAACAGGTTGTGGCAATAAATGAAGTTCATCCATCTTAAAAATATACGATTTATTAAAAAGTACTTGCCTGTTTTATCTGGTTGTATGCTATTAAGCTTAATTGTTAGCCTGTCATTCTTATATATCGAACAACGACTTACTCATCTTGTCGGCAGTCTTATTATTTTGACAGGTCTTTTATTTGTTGTATTCGTTTATTTATCGCTTAATCTCAATGCTAATGATGTAAAACACCGAAAAACCATCAAGTTTTTAAGGTTCGCACAATGGCAGATGTTTATCCGAGTTTTAACCATTTTCATTGTTAGTATTACCTTTATTGGGGGCAGTAATTATTTAGCCAATAACTCGGCTATTAGATGGGATGTCACCCAAGCTAAACAACATACTTTATCTACGAATACCATTGAATTTATTCGCTCATTAAAAAGCGAGGTTAAATTAACCGCCTTTTATGTCGGCATGCCTCCGAAATATTTACAAGACCTATTCAAAGAATACCAAAGAGTCTCAGCGGGTCTCATCAGCAGTGAAATCATCGACCCAATTGAACAAATTTCCTATGCGGCAAAGTTTGGCAATGTGGTTAGTGGTAAAGAGCGCAAAGTTATTGTGCAATCAAACGGTATCAATAAAGAGGTTGATTTTACTCATGAGTTTCTTTCAGAGGAAAGCCTCACCAATACCATAGCACGTGCCAGCAGAGCACCTAGACAAGTATACTTTTTAACAGGGCATAACGAATATTCAATTTTGAATGAAGATAATATTGGCTTGAGTACTTTCAAGAAATTATTAGCCGATAATAATATTCAAAGTAAACCGCTAATGCTGGGCATAACACAGTCTATTCCTGACGATTGTGATGTTTTGGTCATTGCAGGCCCTCGAAATGAGTTAACCTCAAAAGAAGAAAATCTGATCGTTAACTATTTAACTAAAGGTGGTGATGCTTTATTTCTTATCGAAAACACCTTGGTTACCACGCCCGATAAACCGTTAACGGCAAATCAACAAGATAAAAATCCTGCGTTAAATAATATCCTTAATCAATGGGGTCTTAATGTTCAAGCTGACATTGTTGTTGATTTAACCAATCATGTTGGTGATGATGTAGGTAGCCCTGCCACCAAAAATTATCCGCCCCACAAAGCGATAACCGAAGGTTTAGATTATACCTTTTATGTTAGGCCGCGCTCCATTCGCGTTCTAGATCAACGACGGCCGACAATAAAACTGGCACCGATAGCCTCAACAGCATCAAAAGAGAATAGTTGGGCCGAAACCAACAGAACTTTAAACATACAGTTTGATCCAGGAGTAGATACCGCTGGCCCTGTCCCCTTTGCTTATGTCGTTCTTGAAGAGAGAGAAGCTGAAGAAAAAACAGCAAAACACAAGCAAGAAAATAAGCCATCAGATACTCGACTAATTGTTTTTACTGATGCTGATTTTTTAACCAACGTTTATATCAATCAATACAGTAATGCACAAATGGGGCTTAATATTATTAATTGGTTGGCAGAGCTAGACTATCAGGTTTATCTTAGCGCAAAAGAAATTAAGGTCGAACGTTTAAACTTAACCAGTAAACAAAAACGACAAGTGATTGTGATACTGTTTTTATTCCCTTTTTTCTTTGTTATTGTCGGTTTAATCGTTTGGTTACGCACTAAAGTTCATCGATAAAACAACTTAGATAAGTTTGCAATTTATAAAAATAATGATGCCATAACCGTCACCACCTTTGGGAATGCAACATTTACTTAATCAAAATAAATAAAGGCGAAATTAGCCTCATTACTTTTATTAAAATATAATGACCTCTTTTAAGTTTTTATCATTGACGTTGAATCCTTCAGACGCCTTTTCGGTACCAGTGTTAACAATTATGTTCAGCTTTACTTAGCTCTACAATCGATTATTCATAAAAAAACCAGCGTTAAGCTGGTTTATAATAGGTTGTTTTGGTTATTTTAGTTTTGCGCTTCTTTTACTCTAATTCTATTTTTTGCCACTCTTATTTCGTGTAAAGCAGCCATTGCAGCTTTCGCTTCATTTTCATTAGGCATTACAACAAAGCCAAATCCTTTTGATTTAGCAGTTAGTTGATCTAAAACTAAGCTACATTCAGTAACGGAGCCATGAGCGGAAAACAAAATACGGATTTCTTGTTCAGTTGTTGAACGAGAAAGGTTACGAACTAAAAGTTTCATAATGAGCCATGTATGTATTGAGGTGAATTAAGTGAGTGTTATTGCGACCAGCATTGTCTCATACATTGCCAATAAACAAAATAACAAACCCATTCAACCGCTAAGTCGCTGTACTTTAAACGTTCAAGTTAATTAACCCCCCCTACTAATCCCCTACTTGTTTCATTTAATCTTATTGCTCGACTTGATCAAATTGTAATTCACACAAACGTTGATATAAAGGTGAGCTAACTAATAAAGACTTATGATCGCCAACATCAACAATCATACCTTCATCCATCACCACAATAATATCTGCGTGTACCACTGTCGCTAACCGATGAGCAATAATAATGGTGGTTCTGTTGGTCATCAATTCATTCAGGGCCGCTTGCACATGATATTCGCTTTGCGCGTCAAGAGCACTGGTTGCCTCATCAAGCAATAGAATATCCGGGTCTTTTAATATTGCTCTGGCTAAAGCAATACGCTGTTTTTGTCCGCCTGATAATCTAACCCCCTGCTCACCTAAAAAGCTTTGATAACCTTCAGGTAACTGTTCTATAAATTCATGGGCATGAGCTCTTTTAGCTGCATCAATAACAGCTTCATCACTCGCATCAGGATTACCATAACGAATATTATGCCAAACATCAGAGCTAAATAGCACAGGATGTTGTGGCACCATGCCCATTAAATGTCTCAACTCAATTAAATCTAGCGATTTTATATCGATACCCTGGCAGCTAATCTGTCCTTTTTGCGGATCATAAAAACGCTGTAGTAGCTCAAACAAAGTTGTTTTACCCGCGCCAGACGGACCAACTAAGGCAACAACTTTACCTGAAGGTATGGATAAATTAATATTTTTAAGTGCCGGACGATCAGGTCGAGAAGGATAATAAAAATCAACATTTTCAAAAGTAAGTACTGATGTCTGGTCTTTATTCTCGCGCTGAGTCGGCAGAGATTGTTTGTTCGCAGGTGTTTGAATATCACTTTTAACATCCAACAATTCTAATAATCGCGTTGCGGAGCCTGCGGCACGTTGCAACTCGCCATACACTTCAGCAACCGTTGCGACACTCATTGCCACCATAATAGCGTAAAAAACAAAAGCGCCTAATTCACCTCCACTCATGGTGCCTTCGAGAACATCCATGCCACCTACCCATAACATCACAGAAATAGCACCAAAAGTTAAAAATATTACGGTGGCAATTAGAAAAGAACGCTGTTTTATACGACGTTTAGCCACCATAAACGCTTTCTCAACTTCATCGGCAAAAGCTTGTTGCTCTCGCTTTTCATGTGTGTAGCTTTGCACCACTTTAATATTTTGAATAATTTCGCCGGCATAGGTGCCAATATCAGCAATCGCATCTTGAGAGCTTTGGGCCAAGCTCCTAACTTTTTTTCCATAAATCATCATTGGTACGAGGATAAGCGGCACACATACCATAACAAACAGTGTGAGTTTTGAATTAGTCACTAACAACATCACCAAGCCGCCAATAAGCATTAATACACTGCGTAGTGCCATGGAAAAAGAAGAGCCAATAATAGACTGTAATAATGCGGTATCCGTTGTTAGACGTGACATTAATTCGCCGCTACGGTTCTCTTCAAAATAACTCGGATGTAATGTCACGATTTTGTTAAACACTGCACTTCTAATATCAGCGCTTACTCGCTCGCCCAACCAAGACATTAAATAAAAACGACTAAAGGTTCCGATAGCCAAAAGTACAATCAATACAATTAACACCATAATTGCAGATGTCAGTTGCTGCTTTGAGCCGGCAATAAAACCATTGTCTATGACAAACTTTACGCCTTGGCCTAGGGATAAATTTACCCCAGAAGTTAATAATAATGCTAATAATGCTAGACCAACCATTAACTTATAAGGTTTAATAAAAGAAAAAATCGGCATCAAACTTTTAAACGCTTGTTGCTTTTTTTTGTTATCTGCTTTGCTTGATTGACTGTTATCTTTGTCAGTTTTACTCACACAATTGCCTTAAAGTTAGGTACTGAGTATAGAGATGGTTATAAACAGTTGAATTTCAAGGTTGGCACAAAAGAATGCTATTGATAGGATAGCTACCTCGTACTGCTTAATAAAGAATAAGGAAAATTGAATGAAGACCATACTTGCCGTATTAGTTGTTGCTGGCATTATTTATTATTTTGTCTCAAATATGAATAATGCAAAAAATGCTGAAAAAAATATAACCATTGGAAGTGAGTTTTTAGCAAAAAACAAATTAATAGACGGCGTTAAAACTACTGAGTCTGGCTTGCAATACTTGGTATTAAAAACATCAGAACAAACAGAACATCCAACAGCAAGTGATAGAGTTACAGTGCATTATCACGGCACTTTAATTGATGGCAGCGTATTTGACAGCTCAGTTGACCGTGGCGAATCGATTGCCTTTGCTTTGAACCGAGTGATTAAAGGCTGGACTGAAGGATTACAATTAATGGTTGTTGGAGAGAAAACACGGTTCTTTATACCTAGTAACCTCGCTTACGGCGATCGTAATTCAGGGAAAATTGAAGGAGGCTCGGTACTTATTTTTGATGTTGAATTACTTGCCATTAATTAATCACCTAACCTAGTAATTCTAGCTAGTCTAAAATAATAGCAATGTGAGGAGCCCCACTTCTCACATGTTAAATTTCAAGAAAAATGAAAGTGAAATTTCAGCTAGTTCACTGATAAAAACTCGTGGATATCACTTTTAAACTTCTGACAAATAATCTCATCTATTGGCACAGGTTTCGAAAAATAGTAACCCTGAATAACATCACAGTTTAAGCTTCGGATATAATTTAATTGTTTCTGTGTTTCAACGCCTTCAGCTATACAGGTTAAATCTAAATTATTTGCCAGTGAAACGATTGATTTTATAATAGGTTTATTCATCGGATTTGACTGTAAATTCCGTATAAAACTTTGATCTATTTTAATAATATCAATAGGGAACTTACTCAGGTAAGTCAAAGAAGAATATCCAGTGCCAAAATCATCCAATAACAATTTAAAGCCAAGTGCTTTTAATTCATTTAGTCGCAACAATGCAATTGATTTATCTGATAGAAGTGTACCTTCGGTGATCTCTAGCCTGACAACATCAGCGGTTAACTCATGTTTAATTAACAGCTTCTCTAACGTTGATGCTAATCCTTCTTGAAGAATATGAATGGCGGATAAGTTAATAGAAACATAAGAGTTCTCATATAAACCTTGCCAACGACAATAATCAGTTAGTGCTTGATCAATAGCCCGTTCAGTTAATTTGCTGATTAAGCCCATATCTTCAGTAATAGGAATAAAGACTTCAGGTGAAATAAAACCATTGTCACTTGGCCACCTCATTAACAGCTCAAAACCAATAATTCTCTGGTGAGCACAATCAACAATGGGTTGGTAATAATTAATAAACTCTTCATTATTAAAAGCTAACTGTACCTGACCTTCTAGTGCGATACGTTGTTGTGCTTTTTCATTCATACTTGCGGTAAAAAATTCAAAACGGCTTCGACCAGTTTCTTTGGCATGGATCATGGCAAGATCAGCCTTTTGTATAAGTTCTGCTGAATTATCAGCATCGTCAGGGTAAATCGCAATGCCAATACTTGCTGATACATTGACATGACTGCCCATCAACTTTAATGGCTGTGATAATCGTTTAATAATGCGTTGCGCCAGCTGTATTAAGTGATCAAGATCTTCGAATTCATCAATAAGAATCATAAATTCATCACCACTTTGACGAGCAACTAAATCTCTCGCTTTAACATTCGTCACTAACGTATGGGCAACATAACGCAGTAAATCGTCGCCGACACTATGGCCGAGTGAATCATTAACTTGCTTAAATTTATCTAAATCAATAAAAAACAGTGCTGATTTTTTTTCACTTCGTTGGTGGTCTTTAATGGTTTGTTCGATTTTTTCTAAAATAAGTTTACGGTTAGGCAAGTTAGTTAAATAGTCATAATGCGCTAGATGTCTCAGCTTTTCTTCTGCATTTTTTTGAATAGTAATATCTGAAATAACAATAACATAATGACTAATTTTACCACTGTCTTTAACAATAGCATTAATTTTAATAAGTACAGGATGTTGTGACTCATGCTTAGTTGCAATAACTTCTTCACCCTGCCAAGACTCTCCCGGTTTAATCTTTTCAATAATCTCTCTAAATTCTTGAAACTTTTGTTCGCCAAGAGAACCAACAATTTGTTTAAAGCTAGGTATATCACCTGATTTTCGACTAGAAAACGCATTAAGAAAAGTATCGTTAGCGGAAACAGGGACTAGCCTTGCATCGACAATAAGCACCCAATCATTTATTTGGCTAAATGCCTCGCCAAATAATACCGCTTTAGCCTTATCATCTTTAGATTGAGTAATATTAGTATAAGTACCTGCTAACCGAGTTGGTTTACCTTGTTTATCAGTACTAATTATTCGACCAACATCTCTAAACCATAACCACTGACCATCTTTGGCCAACATTTGATATGAAACATCCCAACGCTTAATATTACCCTCAACAAAATCATGCCAGCGTTGTTCGAGTAAATTAAAATCATCGTATCGAATACGCTCAAGGTGAGCGACTAACTTATGTGGTTGCTTTAAACTGGTGTAGCTCAATTCATCTGTCAAGCGTTTGTCATAAAGTTCATCCTCAGTAACATGGTAATCCCAGATACCACTATTACTGCTCTTTAATGCAAGAGACATCCGCTGTTCACTTGCTTTTGTTTTTTCATGGGCAAGCAATAAAGTATGTCGTCTGGCATTTCTGCGATAAATATACAGTGCGATGATTAAAACGATTAATAACAAATAGAAAATTTTAGCTTTAGTGGTTTGCCAAGGCGCCGCAAGGGACTCTATTTCTAGTATATAAGGCTCTGAACGTTTACCGGTTACCGGATGAAATGCTGATATTTCTAATTGATAATTCCCAGGTGTTAGCTTGGGAAGCAATAATTCATTCTTGGCATAATCTTTGTAATGTAATGATTCAGGGCCTTCCAGTCGAACATCATAAAGTGTATTGAGTTGTCGAAAATATTGCAGAGTAGAAAACTCTAACCGAATACCATACTCATTATAATCTAGCACCAGTTTTTTCAAAGAACCTAAGGGTGGAAACTTTCTCTCATCATTAGACAGCAGTTCAATATCCGTTAAAGTCACATCAAAGTCTTTATCAACGTCAGAACTGGCAACAAATTGGTGGGGTGAAAAAAGAGTAATACCACGAGTTGAACCAAAAACCAGTCGATCATCACTTAATTTTGTATAAGCGCTACTATTGTATTCATTGGCTAATAATCCATCGTCAGCGGTAAAGTGTTCAAGATGATTGTTATCTAAATTTAATCGAAACAAACCGACTTGCGAGCTAAACCATAAATTATTAAAGTCATCCATCTGAAGCGAATATATGTTGGCTGTGGGCATTTTATTTGAAATTTCAAAACGGTATTTTTCTTTAAAAGACTCTTTATCCAAACCAATCAAGCCCTCGCCACTCATGGCTAACCAGAGGGTATCGTTATGATCAACTAGCCAATTATCAACAAAGTCTGAATTTTGAGCTTGGTAATTTTTAACTTGATAAATTAATTTAGATTGTTTGTTTTTAAGATTGAAAAGGTATAATTTTCCAGAAGATGCCAATAAAACATCATAGGGTAGACCAGTAAAGCTTGGCAAAAATCCCCAACTTAATTCAGGGCTACTAACTTTATTTAATTCAGTTAACGATTCAACTTCGCCAGAAAGTGAATTATATAGATAGTGGCTTTCACTGGTTATAAATAGAATATTTGAATTATCAACAATATAATAACCAATTGGCCACTGTTCATTGACGATGGCTGCCATTTTTTTACTGTATTTAGGTTGGCTTAAAGTATTGGTGCTAGTATCAAAAATTTGTAAGCCGTAATCATTTTCCAACCAAAGTTTATTGCTATCATTGGGGAAAGCAAAAATTTGGTGGATAACGTGACTGCCGTGAATCGCTTTTGAATCGTTGGTCGTTAAGAAAGATTGACTTGTGCCATTAACTAAATCGAGACGGTTTAAACCATTATCGGTCCCCAACCAAACAATGTCATTGTTATCTTGATAAACAGCCCAAACATTATCATGGCTAAGTGCAGGAATAGTGGAGGCACTTACATGGTCAAAACGTAAAGTTTTTGGCGACCAAATCATCACCCCTTGAGATTTTGAAGCTAACCAAATATTACCGATTTTATCTTTGAAGATGTCTAAAATAGTATTATCGGTGATTTGAAAGCGAGAATCACTAAACTTCAAGACAGGGCTAAGTATCAGGTTGTCACGATTAAAACGATACAGCCCTTTGTTGGTCGCGATCAAATAGCCATTGCCGTCTAAGATCATGTCCCAGATATTTAAATCTTCCACTAATAACTGACTGGTTAAATTTTCAACATTATTATCTGTAATATTTTGTAATTGGAACAAGCCTTCAACTGTGCCCATTAGCAACCCTAGCTCTTTATCCCTTAACAAAAATTTTGCATTCTCGCTGTCTTCACTATTGAACTCTGGTGTTTGATGAGAAATAAATTGACTGTCACCATTAGCAATATTTAAGCGATACAAACCACGTCCTGTTGCGCAAAATAACCAATTACCTTCTAAAAGTAGCGCCCTAACGATATTATCTTTTAAATTTAGAGTTAAATAGTGGGTTAACTTGCCAGTGAGGGTATCTAACGAATAAACATGCTCTGAAATACCTAACCACAACTTATTTTTACCCCCTTGTTCAATAGCGATTACTTCAGATACTGTAGTATCGTCTGAAGACAAGCGGCCATTGAAAACTTGCTCAACGTTGAGGGTTGTGGTGTTGATTCGAAACAAACCTGAATAAAGCGTACTAACCCACAAATTTTGCTGTTCATCAAGAAAAAGTGTGGTGATTGACTCAGCAGTAAATATGCCATTTGGACCATCAAAAGATTTAACCTGGTAGCCATCAAAACGATTAAGCCCCATTTTTGTCGCTACCCAAATAAAGCCTTGAGAGTCTTGAATTGTTTTATTTACATGGCTTTGAGACAAGCCTTCATTAGGTGAGAGCCTTTTCAGGAAGTGACTGGCATTATTCGTTAGATTTTTCCCGTAAACAGGATTCACTAATAAAGAGAAGATTAATGGTAAACATATAATAAAAAAAACATTTTTCTTCACTTTTCTTTCCAAATAAATCATCAAATAAATGAATAGTTTAACTAACAGTCTAGTTGAGTTACTTCTTTTCCACTCTAGTAGTCAGCCTAAAAAACACGCTATAACATTAATAATAACAACCAACTGATAATATTGTAATTTTTAAAATCGACTTTACTGTAATTTTTTCAAAAAAAAACGGCTAAATAGCCGTTTCATCATCATATTATTGTTATTTTATGGCGTAACTTTAATATGCTCAATATTCTTCTTCGGTTCGTCCATCACAAAATCAAGTTGTACTGTCGATTGCTTTGAACCATTTATAGATGCTTTATATTTCCATTGTGATAAAGCTTTAGTCGCAACATTATCAAAAACACCGATAGGGCTACTTTCAATAATACTAATATTGTTGACGTCACCAGAGCTACTAACATCAAAAGCTAATTGAACAAAACCGGTAATTCGATTTTTAGCGGCATCAATTGGATATTTTGGCTCAATACGCATGACCGGGTGTGGACCATGATGCTCCGTTTTTTGTTCAGCTTTATGATCATGTGCACTGCCTTCACTGCCTGCATAGCTAAGTGAAATACTCGCCAGCATGCCCAAAGATATAGCAGTTAGTGTCATTAGTTTTGACACAGGGCGCATAGTTTTTATTTGTAAAATTCGTTCAGTCATCGTTTGTCTATCTCCGTATTGTAATTGGGCAAAGCTAAGTTGCCCGCCACTTTGAGCACACTTTAACAGTGCACGTGAATATATAAGTTTGCTGCTTTTACTTTTATTACTCAGCACTTGGCTATCACAAGCAAGCTCTTGATCTTTTCTGAATCGAAAATAACCTAACCAAATAACAGGGTTAAACCAAAAGAGAATTAACAGTGATACTGCAAAAAAGTTTGCATATAAGTCTTTGCGTAAAAAATGGCACACTTCATGTGCGATTATTAGACGTTGCTCTTGCTCGCTATATTTGTCAAAAAAATCGACTGGTACAACTAAGCGTGGATTTATAAAACCACAAATAAGCGGGCTAGTAATTTCCTCACTACTAAATAAGGAAAGTGATTTTGGTAATGAAAGCTGAGTAGAAAAATGATTAGAATTTTTGTCAATTTTCTCTAAGCTTTTATCCGTCGATGCTTTGTAACCCAATGAGAAAATAACTAAAGTAAAAATAACCGCACCAGCAAACCATGCCCACAGTAGCCAATCACTCCCAACCAAACCTTGTATTTGCTTTTGACCATTAACCACATAATGGCTAATTTGACTATTGGCGATTGCCTTAACGGAAGGAAACTCAACAAATGAAAGTAGCAAAGTAAAAGGAAGCAGTGACCATAAAGAATATTGACCAATCGCGCCTAGCCGTTTGAGCACAAACTTATGACTCATTATTAGCATAATAACCAATAGGCTCACGGGTAATATTTGCGATAACAACCAGCTAGTCATTTTCATGCTCCCACTGCTTAATTAAACTTTTAAGTTCATCAACATCAGTTTTGGTTAATTGCTGATTTTTAGCAAACCCCGCCACTAAAGGGGCAACACGACCTCCAAATAAACGGTCGATAATACTACGACTTTCTTTTATTTGATAAGCTTCACGCTCTAACAAAGGCGAGTAAAAATAACGTCTCCCCTGCTGTTTAAAACCAATAGCCCCTTTTTTTACCATACGGTTAATTAGCGTTTTAACCGTTTTATCATGCCAAGTTTTATCTTGTTGTTGAGCAGAATTGCACTCTAAATTGCTTACGGTGCCACTACTCGCTGAATCATGATTTAATCGATCAATGATGTCTTGTGCACTCGCTGGATATTTTTGCCAAATAGCTGCTAATACTTCAAATTCTGTTTTTGATATATCTGTCATCAAATTACAACCGTAATCTTTATTTAAACCCATAATTACAGATGTAATCGATAAATTCAATAGCCTTGCTAAAATCAATTTGAAATTGTTTTTTAATACCTAAAAACAACAAACACTGATTTAAATAATTTTCTACAAGCGCTTACGGTCAAAATACATGTTCCTCAACCAGAAAATTTAAACCTACTCTTGATAAGGTTTTTCACTTTCAATCATCTGGTTAATAACAATGAGAACTAGCCGCTTTATTACCCTATTGAGCTTATTAGTTATTGCCGTTATCACTTTTTCTTATTTGGCAGAGAGACCGACTCACCGTCTGTGAATAACGAGACAAATTTTACTGATGATCTTAAAAAAGTGTTGATTCATTTATTAAAGCAAGATTGTGGTTCATGTTGAATTCACTAAAGATGGAAAATACGTGCTGTTAAGTGTTTGGGATGTCTATGGTGAGTTAATTGTTTATGTCGCTAATACCTTAGAAATTTTTAAGCGGATGCCAATAAAAAAACCTTCGGGTAAGTACAATGTTTACAGTAAAATAACTTATGAAAAGGGTACTAGTCACTAAACATCTCTTATCTATAAAAATAAAGCCAGCCATTGTTCTAGATGGCTTTACTTTATATTCGTTGCCAACCATCTTAATATTTGTGACTTCACACCATAGCGCCATTATAAGCATTCAGTCAGTTGGAATAAGTTTGACTTCTATTTAAGACGCAACAACATCTAGTACAAAAAACACAATACCTTCTAAAGTATTTTCCCAAAAGCCATTACCTTGATTTCTTTTTTGGTATTTTTTATCCAGACATTCATTGAATAAATCATCTCCCGATTTATCACTGTTGTTTTGTGGTTCTTTTGAGGCTATGACACATTTTCTTGTATCAGAAGACTGCTGCCCATTTCCCGAGGATGAACACCCTGAAATAATTAATAATGTAAATAAGAGTATCGACAAACGTTTCAAAAATAACTCCTTGTTATGATGGTACAGCTAGATTTATCTAATACCCTGATTTAAAAACTTGTTACCAGCCTATTGACTAGAATAATTCACTTTAGATAAATCAAAATGTTGATAAACATATTCCATTATTTGATCATATTTAAACTCATTTTTTACTGATTTTCGCAAAAAAAATGTGTCGTTTACACAAGTCACAGCCCACGTAAGCACGCCTTCATTACATTGTTACACAATACCTACTTTGCGAATAGTTGCTGTTCAATATTTCTAAAGGCTTTAAACTCTAGCGCATTACCAGAAGGGTCTGAAAAAAACATAGTGCCTTGTTCTCCTATCTCTCCTTTAAAGCGCACGTACGGTTCAATGATAAAATCATCAATGAAGCCACTAACCTTTTGGGAGAAAAGCTCCCAATCTTCAAAGTTCATAACAACTCCGAAATGCGGTACTGGAACCCCATGCCCGTCCACTGAGTTTGAGATGTTGCTTATCTTTCCGGTTTTACCAAGTTGTGGGTCGAGGTGAGTTACAAACTGGTGACCAAACATATTAAAATCAATCCAAGTCTGGGTACTTCTCCCTTCAGAAAGCCCCATTTTAACGCCATAGAAGTCTCTGGCCTCATCAATATCACGAACTTGAACGGCTATATGAAAAGGTGTTAATTGCATATATCTTCCTCTGTGTACGCCTAAGAAATAGGCTAGTTTTTGTCTGATACTGACGAGCAGCAACCTAACTTATATCATTATTTCTTTTGAACTTTCTAACTTTTATGCGCATATTTTTCATTGGTGATGATGTATTAAACTGAATCATTTTACCCAAGGTATATTTTTTATACCAAGCTGTACCGTATAAATCGTGATTACTCAGTGAGTCAATTAACAGCAATATGTCATTGGTTGTTGTTTTAAACTCGGTGATCAAGTCCGTGTAATTCTGATCTCGATATTGATGATAGAAGCTTTGAGCCAACTCCCCTAGCTCATTCCATTTATAATTAGTTTCAGGAAAATCAACGAACTTTCCAGTATCTGTGAGCCAATGCCACTTAACAACAAGTTTTCCCCAACCAATTAGATAGGCAAGCGTATCACAAACAGTTATCTCAATACCTTTGACGTTTCCTTCGACGCCTATTTTTCGAACATACTCTTCTGGGATACTGGAATAATCAACAAGCAGTTTGCCAAAGATTTGCTCTATGGCTTGATACAATTCTAACTTATTTTGAGGAATTGATGTCACAGGCTACTCCATTTAACAACGCTTAAACAACAGGCTAACTTAATTTTAGTGTTATACGCATCTTAGAACTTATAGCCAATATTTAATGTTACAGCGGTTGATGTTTCAGTTTTTCCTGTATCAGCAAACATACCACCAGTATCTTCACGCGTAACGCCAAGACCGGTACCAATTACCAGTCCATTCTTAGCAAATCCATTAAAGTGATAATCGTACGTTGCGAAGAAAAACCCATCCTCACTCTGAATCTCTTCTCTGCCAATAACAAGGCCATAGGCATGCTTTGAGCTTTGACTAAACGTTGTTTGAAAACCAACGGAAGCTCCTATCAACCCCAAAGAGCCATAATATTTACTCGATTCTGTTTTATAAGATAACTTCGCACCTAAAACACCGCCATATTGATGTCCAAAACCAATAGATGTCTCATATTCTCCCGCAGAACTGGATAAAGAAACTAATGATAGAGCAATAATAGATATTTTCATGAAAGACCTTTGTAATAGATGAAATGAGTCATACCAACGCCCTGTTAAGGGGCAAACATTAACAGGCCAAAATATACAAAAAACGAAAAACAGCCAACTTTATTTTGTTCCTATTTAACCGCTTATAGTGTGACTACTGCATTAGTTTAAAGATTTACACCTCATGAGACGTGACTTTGCAGAGAGTAATAACACCACAGAGTACATCTTATGAAACCAAGATAGAGCATGAAAACCGAGACCAAACGAAGAACTCCCCGTTTTGATGTTTTTTCTAGGAACAACTGCAGAGCCAAAATACAATCGTGTTTGAATGCCATTTTCGCTGTCGACCTGTTTAATCATGAGCCACGACCTAGTGCGCTTTTGGTAATCGCACAATAATAATTGATTGTCACATCGATTTTCCACGCTCCACGCCGCAAATGTATCAGTTTCCCCTTCGGCTAACAGAGCAACCTGCGCATCTGATGACGGTTTTGATACTATCCACTTCAAAATTGATCGCTCTAGCTTAAAAACTGATGTGGTGTAAAAGGCGTGCACATATTGTGAATGAGTTACTGTACTGGAAATTTCGGTACAATAACAATCAGTGTAGGCTCCATTCTGCTGATAAGCATTCAGTAATGCATTATCTGGAAGCGGGCATGACTTTATTGAAAACATGGTTTACCACCTTTGTGAACAAGGCTCTCTGCTTGAAACAAACCCAATACATCAGCTATGTCTCTGTTGCAAACGCCGTAATAAACGGCAAAAAATTGTTGGCTAAAGTTAGTCAGGCGCGAGCAAAAAGCCAACCGTTTTTTGTCCGTTTAATTGCCTAGTTATATTTTTCATCCCAGCGTAACATTGGGTGATCATTTCGATCAACTTATAAACCAACAACTTAACACTGGACGTTATCGTTCAGCAAGTGAAATTGTTAGAGCTGGATTAAGAGCTTTAGAAGATCAAGAAGCCAAGCTATTAAATTTACGCAATATGCTAATCCAGGGTAAACAAAGCGGTATTGCTGATTAAAGTTATGAAAGTTTATTAACTGAGCTAGATACAGATAATCATTAATGAATAAGTTTTATTATCTTCGAAAGCAAAGTCAGATTTAATTTAAATCGCTGAATATAGCCAATTGACTTGGGGAATATCACAAAGAAATAATTATTTAAAAATACTGGATAGTTTGTTAGTCACAATACAGCTTATGTAAAACGGCAATGATTTCGATCACTGCATGGCTGTCTAAAGTATAATAAATTGTTTGTGCCTCACGGCGAGTTTTCACATAACTTTCGCGGCGTAACCAGGCCAGATGTTGTGATAAAGTTGATTGTGCAATCGGAAATAATTCATTTAATTGACTAACCGATAATTCACCTTGTTGTAATGCACATAAGATCATTAACCTATGTTGGTTACCCATTGTTTTTAACAGGTTGGTTGCTTTTTCAGCATTGGATGCTAATTGGTTATAATCGATCATTGGCTGCTCATTTTATTCGTTATAAATAGTATCAGAGATTTTTTGGGCAACTTGCATGCCTATGAGCATAGCAATGAAAAATCCGATAAACTTCATGTTACCCGTTAGTAAGATAGCCAGAGCGGGTCCAGGACAAATTCCTATTAACCCCCAGCCTAAGCCGAATGTGGTAGCACCAACGATTAAAGGCTTATCTATTTTATTGTTGGTTGAGACAATAAATTCTTTATCAAGTAATGGTTTGTTTTTAGTTCGTACCAATAAAAAATAACCACTGCCAAAAATTGTTAAAGCACTAGCCATCACTAAGGCCAAACTGGGATCCCAGTGACCGGTTATATCTAAAAAATTGAGTACTTTGTCAGGATTAACCATTTGTGCAATAGTTAATCCTGCACCAAATAACACGCCTGAGATTAACGCTATAAATAATTTCATGGTTTAAGCCCCAATAATATGACGAGTAATAAATACGGTTAATGCTGCTGTTATCATAAAGGTTGCTGTTGCAACAATTGAACGACGTGATAACCGACCAAGCCCACAGATACCATGACCGCTAGTACAGCCATTGCCTGTTTTACTGCCAAAACCAACCAATAAACCGGCAATGATGATCAGTGGCCAACTTGCCTCTATATCGGTGGGTAAAGGCGTTGTTGGATTCATTACAAAAAATACTCCAAGCACTAATCCAAATAAAAATATCCACCTCCATAATCGGTCATTATCTGCAGGTTGTAATGCACTGTGCAATATGCCGGATATTCCCGCTATACGGCCATTAAAAATTAATAGCAATAATGCCGAAATACCAATTAATGCACCACCCAATAAGGCGGTTAGTGGGGTAAACTCTGTCATTTTACTCTCTTTATTGCGTTAAAAAACGCAGGTTAGTCATGATTGAAATGTATTATTCGTCAATTTTTACCGCTTTTTTTATCAGCAAAATAAGCTTTGATCAATGGGAATTTTTAAAAATGCTTGTTCACTCTTTTCGGCGTTAGGCAATTGTCCACCGCGAATATTTACCTGAATAGAAGGAAAGAGAAGCTTGGGTACAGCTAAGTCTTTATCCCGATTTTGGCGTAGTTGAATAAACTCCGCTTTCGATATTTTGCTATGAATATGAATATTATCACGCTTACTCTCGGCCACTGTAGTGGTATAATTTAATACCCGACCATTGGGCTGATAATCATGGCATACCCATAATTTAGTTCCCTCTGCTAAGTTATGAATAAGCTTAATACTGTCATATAAAGTACCGGCATCACCGCCAGGAAAGTCACAGCGTGCGGTGCCGCCATCAGGCATAAATAGGGTATCGCCAACAAATGCATGATCTTCAACTAAATAAGTTAGGCTGTCATTGGTATGTCCTGGAGTTGCCAGCACTAATACACTTTGTTGGCCAAAATTAATCACTTGTTCATTACGAAGTAGCACGTCAAAAATATCACCGTTTGCCAATAGCTCTTGGTCTGAAATATTAAAGATTTGTTTAAAGGTATGCTGAACATTGGTAATACCAGCACTAACCGCTGTTTGTCCACCAAGTTGAGATTTTAGATAATGTGCAGCACTGAGATGATCAGCATGAGCATGAGTTTCTAAAATCCAATCAACGGTGAGTTGATTGTCTTTGATAAAGGCAATTTGATTATCGGCAAATTCACTCCAAATTTTACCCGACTGTAATGAGAAGTCTAAGACACTATCAATGATAATGGCATGACCACCCAGCTGATCGAAAACGATGTAGCTAATCGTTGAACTGCACGAATGATAAAAAGCTTTTATGTTGACCATTAAATTATTTTCTCTTGTATTCTCACCTTCATATATCGTATATTAGCAATATACGATATTAAAACACAAGAATAAAAATGCTCATTATCATTATTGCTGCTTTATTAATTGGTATGAGTTTAGGTGTTCTGGGATCTGGTGGGGCGATCCTAACCATACCTATACTCATCTATGGCTTAGATCAAAGCGAAATTGTAGCAATTACTAGCTCTTTGGTAATTGTTGGCACTATTAGTTTGATGACAGTGATAGCCAACTTGGCAAAGAAACAGATTAATTGGTCAATGGTGATGCTGTTTGGCGTGCCAAGTATGATGGCTACCTATATGGGAGCTTGGCTGGGTTCATATACCGAACAATCTATTCAAATGTTGGTATTTGCATTGGTAATGATGACAGCCGCTTGGCGGATGCATAAAACTAAAGCAGTAGTTAGCACCTCGAGTTTTGAGCCAATTAAGTCGATTTTACTGGGTGGTATAGTTGGCACATTAACTGGTTTTGTTGGTGTTGGCGGTGGCTTCTTGATTGTTCCTGCATTAATAACGTTTTCTCGACTGAGTATTAGCGCTGCGGTGGCCACTAGCTTAATGATAATTAGTCTCAATTCTGTGGTGGGTTTTTTAAAATATCAGCAATTACTCATGGATATAGAGCAAACGCTTGATTGGCAGATCATAGGAATGATCAGCGTGATTGGCTTAATTGGCAGCTTAATAGGCCAACATATATCAAGTAAATTACCACAACAAAAAATTCGTCAGTCGTTTGCGTTAATATTGCTACTGATGTCGAGCTTTATTTTAATACAAACCTTAGTCAATATTTAACTTAGGAAATATAATGATCATCAACGGTAAAGAGCTTGTACGTTTAGCAAAGAAAGAAATAAGTGAAATAACTTGTGATGATCTTTATGAGCAGCTGTCAACTCAACCACTCATTATTGATTTACGAGAAGCTGTCGAACTAGAAAACGGTATGTTGCCCAGTGCAGTCCATATGCCAAGAGGAGTATTAGAAATGCGTATCACTAGCTTAGCTAAGGTCGCTGATGCTGCAGAGTCATTACATACTCTTGCCCAGAAAAATATTATTTTATATTGCCAAAGTGGAGCTCGTTCAGCATTAGCAGCACAATCATTAGGTAAAATGGGCTTTGATAAAGTTTATTCTTTAGCTGGTGGGGCTATTGAATGGCGCAATAAAAAGCTACCTTTTGCGCAATAACCCCAAATATGAGGCGAATAATTGTTAGCTAGACTTGCGAACGCGTTGATCTAGCCCACTTATCAGGCGAAAAAATGTTAAGTTATCGTGCTTTCAAAGAATTAAGCAGTTCATTGATTCCTTAATTAGCAAAGGCTAATGTACAGATTCGAGTCATTCAAATATTTAAAACCTCAAAGGATAACGCATGTTAATTAAAATTCCTGACTTAGTTGACCAGATAAAGCAAAATGTGAACTTACTCACGGCAAAACAAGCAAAGGTAAAATGCCAAGAACTCTCTGGTGTTATTATTGATGTGAGAGAGCCTAGTGAAGTAAACGAAAAATCAACCTCTGGTACGGTTAATATACCCCGAGGTGTATTAGAGATGAAAATGTCAATGCTTTATCCCGATGCTAACCAAGCAATATTTATTCACTGTGCATCTGGTGTTAGAGCGGTTTTTGCAGCTGAGCAATTAACCCGTTTAGGGTATAAAAAAGTCTGGGCAATTACCTGTAAAATTGATGATGTTTGCTCGGTACTTTAATCATCAAGCTAAGTTAACTCAGCCAAGCCAGTAAAAGTAAACCATACTGAGTTGACTTTAAATAAAAGCTTTTAAACATTTTCTCTGCTGGGTTCGCTACTTTCTTCTTGGTGTTTCTTCACGACTTTCTTTTCAATGACCATAGTTTCAATCGTTCTTTGAACATAGGGGTCAGGAGTAAGCATTTGCACTAAAACACCGAAAATAATTGCCCCTGCCCGACGATATTTCGCCCACGAAAGTAATACTTTCCCTAGCATTGTTATAAGAACGCTAAACACTAAAAATGTTATCCATGGTACAAAAGCGACCATTAACTCAATTGGAAATTCCATAACCTATCCACCAATTTTCAAACTGTTTGCTGTATTTAAGGCAATCAAGTGCCAAGTTTATATTTAAGTTGGTTATTTTTTAGCAGGTAGAATAAAGCTGAGAGGGTCTTGATTGACTGTATTGTGGTAGCGGATTAAAGCTTAAAAGCGGAATGTTATTTATAGTGATTAGCGATTGTTGATGCCAAGTGATATTTGTTTGCATCTCAAGTTCGATCAACATTAACGGATAGGCTACAGCACTATAATCAAAATGAAATGGTCTTTTAACCGTTGAATCAATTTGTGATTGAACGGTTAATCGTGCTTTAACTTCGAGTAATAACTGTTCAATCGAACTTTGTTTTATGCTCGGCGCTTCTAAAACATAACTGTTCTCAAGCACAGATTCTAACGGAGCTGCACTGGCCCCGTGTAAAGATACTGCACTGATGAATAAAAGAAAAAGTCGTAGAAACTGTAGTTTCATTAAACGTGAACCATTATATTATTACTAAATAATATAATGGTGACAAGTTCTAGAATTTCAATACTATTTTTCATCATTGATTTTAAATCAGCAAACGGATTATACCTTGCCGACTCTTGCTCAACAGCCCCTGTTTGGGTTTGATAATATGCACGTCAATATCCCCCTAAAAACATACTGAATATTGACCAGCGTTGATAAATATAGAAATATAAATAGTGTACATACTAACTCCTTGATGGAATGTATGAGAACACCTCTACTTAGGTGTCCAAATTAACTATGTCACTACATGCATACCCACTTAAAACTTCGAATGCTAATATGCACTATGTATTGCAGTGAAGCGCAGATACTTTTAAAATGGTTTTACAATATATTTTATGAAGTGAATCGTATGTCATCAGATAGATTCGGCACCAGCCCCCATTACAAACAACAAGAAAAAGGCTATCGTGACCGAGCATTAAAATTATTTCCTTGGGTTTGTGGCCGCTGTGCACGTGCTTTTGAGTTTTCCAACTTGAAGGAGTTAACTGTGCATCACGTTGATCATGATCATACTAATAACCCGAATGACGGCAGCAACTGGGAATTATTATGCATTTACTGCCACGACAACGAACATGATAAGTATACAAAACATGCAGAATATCGGACAGAAGTTGTCGCCGGCGATCATAACCAAGATACGGCGACTCATAATCCGTTTGCTGATCTCAAAGCGATGTTAAAAAAGTAGGCTTTCGATTACTGAAGCGTGCAGTCCATGCTGCACCCTGCATTTTCGTTAACCACTAGTCAGCTAATATCTGTTCAATAGCTTGAATAAATTCAGGCCTGAAAATTTCATTTCCCCTTCATTACTTCAAAATATACTCGACCGTTGCCATCTTTGATCCTGTGATTTCTTCTCATACGGTTAATCACAATACTGTGTGGTGCAATCTTTTGTAACGTTTGCATGTTTGTTTGACATAAAATTAATGCTAGAGTTAAATCATCGAAGTTTGGAGAGTAATAATGAATAAAGAAATACAAGGCTTTTGTTTGTGTATAGGCATGATGGGACTAGCTTATGTTGCTTTATTAATTTTACTGGTACTGTTTACCGGTGCAAAAATAGTAAAAACAATTATGATTATTGCTAGTATTTCAGCCATGTTATTAAGTTTAGGTCTTTCATCACAAGTTAAAAGCAGAATAAAAAAGAAACTTTTTAATCAAACCTGTTAAGAATATACCAACCGAACTTAGTTATTAATCCGATGGGTATTACATACTCAACGAGCAATTTGTTAATTATCTAATATACTCAAGAAAGAAAAGTTATTTTGAGTATTTTATGAAATTAACATCGCTAATTTTAATAAGTACATTATATTCTGCGAGTTTATCAGCAGAAAATCTGATGGTAGTTACCGAAAACTGGCCACCTTTTAATTACCAAAATAAACAGCAAGCGATTGTCGGGACTGTAACAAAAAATGTAAAAGAGGTATTAGCTCTCACTTCATTAACTTATCAAATTAACCTTTATCCTTGGGCACGTAGTTTCCAAATGGCTAAAAGTAAAAAAAATGTCTTAATATACTCAATATTAAAAACAGTTGACCGTGAGCCATTATTTCACTGGTATTGCCCCATTTATCCTCAAGTTAAAACCTTTGTATTTCAACTTAAAAACTCAAATATTCAAGCGAGTTCAATCGAACAAATAAAATCTTATCGAGTTGGCATAACTAGAGATGGAATTAACCACCAGTTTTTACTTAACTCGGGTTTTGTTGAGGGTAAAAACCTGTATTTAGCAAATAATGAAAAAAACAACATCAATAAGCTCTTTTCCGGCAATATTGATTTTATCATTCAAGCTAAAGAGTCTTTAGCGTTTAGATTGAATGTTATGGGGAAAGAATCAACTATGGTTCAAGCCGTCTTTAAATTGAATGATGGTCAAAGTGAAAACCATTGTATGGCACTCAGCATCAATAGCTCAGAAGCAATCAAAATGCAGCTTGACAGTGCTTTTAATCAATGGAAAACAAATCAACAATTAGTCATTAACTAAAGCATTATATCTTCCTCTAACTGCTTTTGTAATAATTTCAATGTTTTACCATGCGCCTGAGGTAAACGAGTTTTAGGGTCAAGTTGTACAAAAACAATATCATCAGCTAAACAAATCGTTTTTTTCGTCACCTTATTTCTCACTAAGCAGGTAATAGTGATAGATGTTCTCCCTACTTTTTTAGTCACTAAACCAAATTCAACAACATCACCTTGTAGTGCTGGCGATTCAAAACTAATTTCGCCAATATGTTTTGTTACTAAACAATTATTCCCTAGTTGGCAAATAGCATATATAGCCGCTTCTTCATCAATCCACTCTAATGCCCGACCACCAAAAAGTGAGTTGGCATAATTTAAATCACTGGGCATAACCAATCGACGAGAAAGAAAACGCATAAACATTCCTAATATTTTTCATTGTTATAATTGTTCCGACCCTTCGATTATAGTCAAAAACAAATAACTGAAAGATTTTAATTCCCTACAATTGTTGCTGTAAACCAGATATCATTAAAAGTATAAAATATACAGTTTGTATTTGGATGTTATAAATGACTCAAGCAATAAAACAAGACTTTGATCTCAATAAAGATTACCACTCATACGCTAACACAGAGCAAGTTAAGGTTACTCACTTTGATCTATACCTAGCGATTAACTTTGCAACAAAACAGCTATCAGGAAGTGTTGAACTCAGTTTACAAAGCCAAGTAGCACAGAATTTCACTCAAGTTATTCTAGATACTCGAGCATTAACCATTGAAAAAATTGAAGATGAAACAGGCAATCCGTTAGAATACCTATTGTCAGAAAATGATGATATTTTAGGACAAAAACTCACCGTTTCAACTCCTTTATCAAATAAAAAAATTAAAATAAGCTATCAAACTAGCGAATTTGCTGAAGGACTTCAGTGGTTAACGCCAAGACAAACGTTGGGCAAAGTACATCCCTACCTTTTTAGCCAATCACAGCCGATTAATGCCCGTAGCTGGATTCCCCTACAAGATAGTCCAAAAGCAAGAGTAACCTTTACTGCTACTATCAGTGCACCTAAAGGATTACGTGTAGTAATGAGTGCTGATAATAAAGCGGAATCGCCTTTAGAAGGTAGTTTTACTTTTAACATGCCACAACCTATTCCGACTCATTTATTAGCTATCGCCTGTGGCGACTTAGCCTTTAAATCAATTGGTAAACAAAGTGGCATTTATACCGAGCCAGCAATGCTTGAGGCAGCGGCAAAAGAGTTTGAAGATACCGAAAAGATGATTGAGGTAGCCGAATCCATTTTAGGCCCTTACCGTTGGGGACGTTACGACATGATAGTGTTGCCACCAAGCTTTCCTTTTGGCGGCATGGAAAATCCCCGCTTAGCCTTTATGACCCCTACCCTTATAGCGGGTGATAAAAGTTTAGTTTCTACCGTAGCTCACGAGCTTGCTCATTCTTGGACGGGTAACTTGGTTAGTAATGCTACATGGCGTGACTTATGGCTCAACGAAGGCTTCACTACTTATTTCACTAATCGCATTGTTGAAACTATCTATGGTAAGGAAATGGCTGAACTAGAAGTTGTCCTAGAATACGGTCGGCTCGCAGAAGAATCATTAACCATGCCCGTTGAATTGCAAACTGTAACGGCAAATGTGCAAGAAGGCGATCCAAATGATGCCTTTGACCGTTTTACCTATGATAAAGCATCAATGTTTGTTCACGATCTTGAGCGTCGTTTGGGTCGTGATGTTTTTGATAAGTTTTTGTTCACTTATATAGAGCATTTTGCTTTCAAAGCTATCACTACTGAAGACTTTGTTAAGTACGCTAAACAGACCTTATTGAAAGACCATAGTGATAAAATAACTGAAGCTGAATTATTAGAATGGGTATATGGCATACAAATGCCTGAGTGGTTTACAGAGCCAAGTTCTGACAGTTTAGATAAAGTTAAACTTGCTCAAGCACAATTTTTATCTGGTGTAGACATGGCTGAATTATCTACACAGGGCTGGACTGTTCATCATTGGCAATTTTTTCTAACCACATTACCCACTAAGTTAAGCATAGAGAAATTAACAGCAATAGATGCTCGCTTTAATTTTACCCAGTCAACTAATGCTGAAATTGCTTTTGCTTGGTTTATGGTGGCAATTAGAAATCACTATGTAGCTGCGCTGCCTGCCATCGAACAATATTTAGAGAGCATTGGTCGAGGAAAATTTGTCCGCCCATTATATAGTGAACTTAAATCTGCTGGCTATCATGATAAAGCCAATGAAATTTATCAAAAATCACGCGCGGGTTATCACCCTTCGATTATCAGCCAACTTGATAAAATTATGGCAATTAATTAGCCCCAGTAAATACACTTAGAATATTTATTTACTAAGTAACATGACTAAGTGCAATCCTAGCACTTAGTCATTTTCTTTATTCCATATACCCTTAAGTATAAAGCATACTGTATACATGTATTTTATCTTCACGTATATTAGCGTGAAATTAATAATATCAATTAGGGCAACCGATATGTCTGTCGAGACGACAAGCTATGAAAATAACGATCTATCTAATGTAAAACAATTAGGCATGTGGACTTCAATTCTTAGCCTTGGCTACGTATTTTGGTTAGTTGGCGGTATGGAAATCGTTGAGCGTATTGCTTATTACGGTGTTAAAGCCAGTGCCAGTTTATATGCTACCGATGCCGTATCAAAAGGTGGCTTAGGTTTGAGCATGACCGATTACGGCACCATCATGTTTATTTTTGCCTTAACACAAACATTTGTACCAATTATTACGGGTGGTTTAGCTGATAGATTGGGTTATAAAGAAACCATTGCCGCTTCAACGGTTATCAAAATTACCGCCTATCTAACCATGGCATTAGTACCAACCTTTCTTGGTTTTACCTTGGGCGCTATGTTTCTTGCTTTTGGTACCGGCATATTCAAACCCAGTATTCAAGGTACTATGGTCAAGTCGGTAAAACGTGAAACATCAACCATGGCCTGGGGCATATTCTATCAACTGGTTAATATTGGCGGTTGGTTAGGACCATTAATTGCAGTGCAACTTCGACAACTGTCTTGGAATCATTTATTTTATTCTTGTGCTGCGATTATCTCGTTAAACTTTATTCTTTTACTGATGTATAAAGAGCCAGGTAAAGAAGAAAGACTGGACCGAGAAGAGCAACGTAAAAAAGATAACATTAAACCTAAAGCGTTATGGCGCGAAACCCTTAACGAAGTCAAAAAGCCTTTAATCTTAGGTTATATGTTTGCATTCTCTGGCTTTTGGTTTTTATTTAATGCCATGTTTGATGTACTACCAAAACACATTGAAGACTGGGTAAATACCAGTACGATAGTAACTGATATCTTTGGTACCAGCGGTACGGATAATCCACTTTGGATTGGTTTATTAGGATTAAACCATGCCGGAACTAAAGTAATGCCTGAAGCACTGATGAGCATAAACTTTTTAATGATAGCAACCACTTGCTTCATTGTTGCAGCGCTAACGGCTAAATACCGAATTTTAAGCAGTATGCTAGTTGGCTGTATTTTATGTGTCGTAGCAATGGTCTTTGTCGGGTTTACCCCTGCAGCTTGGGGCATACTCATTGCAATAATGGTCTTTAGTTTAGGTGAGATGTTATTAAGCCCTAAGAAGGGCGAGTTTATGGGCAATATTGCTCCTAAAGACAAAAAAGCCATGTACTTAGGTTTTGTTATGCTGCCACAAGGCATCGGCTGGACATTAGAAGGTAAGCTTGGCCCTTGGTTATACGATATTTATGCTTCTAAAGATCGAATATCATTAGAGTATCTACAAACATTGGGTATGAAAGCGACTGAAATAGATGCGATTAAACAAGGTGAAGCATTTGATCGCTTAGTTGAGTTTAGTGGCCAACCCGCTCAAGAAATAACGGATATTTTGTATCAAGCAAACAGTATTGGCATGGCTTGGTATATAATTGCCACTGTCGGTGCGATTTCTGCGGTAGGCATATATATATATACTAAATGGCTATATCGTTTACAAACTCAGCAAGGCTAGTTTTCTCAAGGTCATAAAGAGAGCTTTAAATAAACCAACCTCTTTATGACCGTATAATACTAAGCTAAATAACTAAGAAAACATTTTCTTTAAACTGTCAGCAAAATTGACAAATTGCTCTTTAATTGTTCGTTTAACTTTGATAGTGACGCCACTAAAAATTGCAACGCCTTCAATGATAATAGTTGGTGCGTTACTCGCACTGGTACAAGGTGCCGAATTATCTATCCCGCCAAAAATACAAAAAGCCTTGGAAACAACATTGATGTTTTCAGGGACATAAATAGTATCACCACTAAACAAGCTAAAAATCTTAATTCGAACAACTGGCTGACTAAATTGGGCTTCACTAAAGTCAATATCACAGCCACTAAAAATACTATAATAGCGAAGCTCTTTAGGTACTTTCCAGCCACCACTGCGGGTTGAGCCACTAAAAACATTAACGATTGTTTCTATATCTTGAGTATGCCCAGGAACAAAGTTAGCCGTGCTGTTTTGTTTTTTTGACTCTGTATATGCTTTATCAACTTTAAGGGTTAAATCAGCAGCAAGGGCGATCAACTCTGTATTCGAGTGAGACTCCATTGCTTGATCTAAGCGCCTCTCAAAGGCTTGGTAGGAGAGTTCGCCATGGCTATAATTCATAATGAGCTGATCAATCACTTCAGCGCGAACAGCTTCAATAGGTCTATCTTCAACGGCAATACTCATATTCTTTTCCTTAAGCTGGTGGTTTAATTTGCTTGATAACTTGTTTCTAATTAAGAAGATTATATAAGCAAGTTATGAACCAAGTTAATAAGTACTATTATTCAACGAGTTACCTAACAAGCCGACTAACAAAGTTACGCTGTGGGTATTAAGTAGTAAATTTGACTAAACTTTTTAGTTAATTTCACTAAAAATCGTCGATGAAAAGTTGGAACAATTCCTGCTTTATTACTTAGTTAGTTACCAAAGAACATTGCATAACAATATTTTGACGTTTATTAAAATAATTAAGATATTCAATGCACTAAAATCATAAACGAAGGAGTTATCATGCTAATAATCAGTGGCACAGCAGAATGTATTTCAGCAAATAAACAATATAACCAAGATGAAAGACACATCATCACTATGTTTTCAACAGATGAAACGCTTGAAAACAACCTAGACGGGATAGAGAAAAGTCTCAATAGCCTAGGCTGGGATAAAATTGTGATTGAAGAAGTAGAATTAATTGAAGACTCTAGTTCACTTGACCACTCAGTACTAAAAGAGGGTTTTGAAAAAGCAGTTAAACTTGGTCTAGCTTTTGTTGTCAATAATGAAGCATTAGAAGAAGTCACTGCCGCTTAGCTATATGAAAAATTGGTGAATAAGCAAATAAATAATCAGTTAGTTAGTTAGCGATTTGCTTTTTACTAGCCTTTAGCGCTAGGGATGAAAACTTAAGACCATCCCAACCACTGTTGATAAAGTTTCGAATATTACCGTGATCGGTTCCATTAGGGTAACCTAAGACATCTTCACGGTAGTATCGGCCAAAACAGTTTAATGTTTGCTCTTGGCTTAAAGCATGTAACTTAGCAAAAGAGAATATTTTACACGAGCCCTCATTGGTGGATGCTTGGTTTTCTAATGCGCCATTAATAAACAATGTCGGTGTATATTGATAGTTATCTTCAATTACTTGTATGACCTCATCAAAGTTAACATTTAAAGGCTGTTGCTTTATTTTGAGGATTAATTTGTTTTCTAACATTTTATTTCCATTTTGTTTTCAGCTTATTTTTAGTCAGTCTCTGTCGAGCTTACTAAAGTGATTTTATTTTTTTAGCGGGATTACCTGCGTAAACACTATTAGCATCAACATTTTTGCAAACAACACTACCTGCTCCTACAACACTATTATCACCAATAGTAACGCCTGCAAGTATAATTGCTCCAGCACCTAACCAAACATTATGCCCAATATATATGTCATCGGCATAATTATGTTTTTCAAGTCTTAAAGCCGCGTCAATATCGTGGCCTACAGACAGTAATTGCACATTTGGGCCAATTAAACAGTCATCACCAATACTAACCTTGCCACCGTCAAGAATTGTGCAATTTATGTTAATAAAGACTCGATCGCCCATGGTGATTTTATCACCATAATCACAATAAAAGCCCGCTTCGATAAACACCTGTTCACCGCAATATTCAAAAATCTGTATTAAGCGTTTTAAATTACCTTTACTTGGACTACGAGAGAATTGCCGACAAAGCTCATGCACTTCTCTGCGTTGTTTGACCAACTGGCTTGTTAAACTATTAAAGCGTTTTTTCATCGTTAGTACCTGCTTTAATGTAAAGCAGCTCTAAAGGGAAGTTTTGAACAAATCTCACCTTCTGCTATTAAGATTTCTTCTAACCTTTGATCAACTTCTGCCTTTTCAAAATATTCGTAGGCTAGGTCGACAAATAAGTTTTTATGTGTTTTTTCAGAAGCTGCTATTTGCTCATAAAAATCTTTATACTTACCCGGTTCAAGGGCTTGGCCAACTAAAGAAAAACGCTCATGACCTCTCGCCTCAATAACGGCACCGACGAGTAAGCGATCAAGGAAAAATTCATTTTGACCATCGCGAAAAACTTTTCGGATATCCCGAATATATATATCTTTTGAGTCATTACATAAGTCAACATTACGTTCTTGTAATAACTTAAGCACTTCTTTAAAGTGAATCAGTTCTTCTAAGGCTAAGTCAGCCATTTCTTTTACTAACCTTTTACGGTCTTGATAATGCGATAACATAGACATTGCCATACCTGAGGCTTTTTTTTCTGCCGCTGCATGATCTTGTAAAAAGGCATCAAAGTCAGCTAATACGGCTTCGGTCCAAGCAAAAGGTGTTTGGTATTTAAGTTCAAACATAATATTTTTCTTTTGTAGAATAGTTAATAACGTGATTTTACCCGTCAACGCTATGGTAAAGCTAGGTGTTTTTTGTGCTCTAATCACTTGAAAGTAAAATCAACCGACCTTGTCAACTCGGCCACGTTTAGTTGCTTCTATTTTCAGTGGATGTTTAATATTTTTCCATGCAGTTACTTTTCCGCCAATATTGATATGCTCAAATCCTTGCTGCCCATTGATTTTTTCTTTTATTGCTAAAAACTCGACTAAAGCACAATAGCTATTTTCTTGACTTACATCAATAATTAACAAATCTTGCTGACGATCGGTAAAAAAATCTTTCGCCTCTTGAAAATGACGTTGATAGCATTCAAGCAAAAACTCATCTTGACTGATATTATTTTCAGTTAATGGTGAAAAAACAGTGTTATAACAACGTTTTAATATCGGATTAAAACCGCCATCGGTGCGCTGTAAATTTTTATACATCCGTTGTAGTAATTGTCTTATTGAGGGTATCCAAAGTTCAGGTTTTCGAGTTAAATAGATGTATTTTGCATTAGGGTATTGAAGGTCAAGTTGTTGGTAATCACAAAATATCGGTGTATCAGCAATCACTTGAGCCTGTGCCATCGTTTGATGAATATAAGCGGTATGTGCGGTTTTTAAACCTAGCTGTAAAGTAGCAAGGCATACGCTGGTTGTTGATGTTCTAGGTAAACCGATAATAAATATTTTTTGCTCTGACACGACATTCCTAAGATAAGTAACATTAAAATTAAGCTGTTGATTATAACCTAATTACTTTTTCTTTTGATGTTGATATTGATCAAAAAATAATTTGAAATTCAGCGCATACTGACAGGTAGAACAACAATAAAGTAATTGATGAACAAAATACAACCAATACAACTAATACAAAGAAAGCAATCAAGCAAATAAAGAAGCTCTTATGACAAAAAATAATAATGATCATCAAACAATTAACTGGCGTGACTATTTAAAGTCTGGCGATAGAATTTTTATTGGCTCACATGCCGCTGTTCCAAATGCCCTTATAGATAATTTAATTGCCAATAGTACAACTTTACACGACATTGAAGTGGTACATATTTTCACTTTGTCTAAAAACATTTGGGCCGAGCCAAAACACCAAGACTTGTTTAAAGTGAACGCTTTATTTATTGGGGGGAAAAATATCAGAGAAGCAATTGCACAAGGACGAGCCGATTATACCCCCTGCTTTATATCCGATATTCCCAAGCTTTTTGATGAAAATATTTTACCTCTTGATGTTGCCTTGATCATGGTTAGCCCTGCAGATGAATATGGTTACTGCTCTCTTGGCGTAAGTGTTGACATAGTTTCTGCGGCAATAAAATCAGCAAAATATGTTATTGCACAAATAAACCCTAAAATGCCACGAACCAATGGCCATAGTTTTGTACATTTAAACCAAATACATGCCTTTATTAACGTTGAACAAAACTTACCTGAATTACCCATCAATATAATGGATCAAACTACCGAGCAGATAGGCCAATATGTTTCAATGCTGGTTGAAAATGGTTCAACATTGCAAATAGGTATAGGCAAAATTCCAGAAGCCGTTTTAAAGTACCTTGCCAATCATAAAGACTTAGGCATACATAGCGAGATGCTCTCGGACGGTGTTATTGAATTAATGCTAAAAGGCGTGATTAATAACAGAAAAAAAACCTTCCACAAAGGTAAAGCGGTAGTTACTTTTTGCATGGGTAGTCAAAAGCTTTATGACTTTGTCGATGGTAACCCCCATGTTGAATTTTATCCTTCAGAACATGTGAATTCACCGGTGAAAATTGCCCGAAACGATAATATGGTCTCTATTAACAGTGCAATAGAAGTCGATTTAACTGGCCAAGTGGTTTCTGACTCCATTGGTTATGAATTTTATAGTGGCATTGGCGGCCAAGTTGATTTCATCAGAGGAGCATCTTTAAGTAAGGGCGGGAAACCGATTATTGCCCTACCTTCAACCACCAAAGACGGTAAAATATCTAGAATTGTTTCTCATGTCACTGAAGGGGGAGGTGTGGTAACGTCTCGCGGCCATGTTGCATATGTAGTCACCGAATATGGCATCGCATCACTTCAAGGTAAAAGCATTAGAGAACGCGCATTAGAGCTTATTCGTATCGCCCATCCTAAGTTTAGAGATGAGCTATTAGCCAATGTTCGCAAACATTATTGGGTACCCGAGTATCAAGAAAGTTCGCCTAGTTCAGTACCTGAACTAGGCAGTGTTGAAATGAAAAAGTTCACCTTTGCTAAAGTTAATTATATATTACGCGCCTTAGCTCCGGCTGATGAACGTAAACTACAAGAGTTCTTCTATTCTCATAATAAAGAGACCTTGATGATGCGCTACAATCACCATGCAACACAAATGACACGAGAGAAATCTTGTAATTTGGTCAGTGTTAATCAACACACCGACTTAGCTTTATGTTTTACTGAAAGAAAGTACAAAGGTGAAGTCATACAAGCTGTTGGTCGCTATTATTTCATTGAAAGTATTAATGCAGGTGAAGTTGCTTTTGTTATTAAAGAAAGTTTACGTGGTCGAGGTATGGCTAGCACTCTATTGGCCGAAATGACAAAAATAGCTAAAATTCGCGGCTTAAATAAACTTATTGCTTGTGTAAGAAGAGATAATGCCTCTATGTTAAGGGTTTTTGAAAGTTCAGGCTTTATTCGTCAATATTCAGAAGATATCGATGAAGTGGAACTTGAGCTTGAATTATCCTTAACAGAAATTAATGAAAGTAAATTAAAGTAACTAATCAAAGGAGCTCTTATGCCTGTAGGCGTTATTGGACATTATCGTTGTAGCGAACATAATATGGGCGATCACCATCCTGAATCGCCTAAAAGAATGTCCGCGGTACAAGATCAACTTATTCGAAGTGGCCTCGAATACGTCATTCGCCAGTACGACGCTAAACCTATTGAGCGAGAACTACTCTACCTTGTCCATGATAAAAGTTACATCGAGTCTATTTTCAATAATGCCCCAACAGAAGGTACTTATACTATAGACGGCGATACTTTAATGAACCCAGCAACATTAAGGTCTGCTTTATATTCAGCAGGTGCGGCAATTGATGCGGTAGATTTAGTGATGGCTGGGACAGTATCTTCTGTATTTTGTGCAACTCGCCCACCAGGGCATCATGCGACAAAAAATCAAGCGATGGGTTTTTGCTTTTTTAATAATATTGCTCTTGCTGCTGCTTATGCCAAAGAAAAATATCACTTAGAACGCATAGCGATTGTTGATTTTGATGTCCATCACGGCAACGGAACTGAAGATATTGTTGCAGGAAAAAACGGCTATTTATTTTTATCAAGCTTCCAATACCCACTCTACCCATTCACTGAAACAGAAAAAGAAGCGAAAGAAACACTTCACTCGAGCGCTAAAAACATTATCTATACCCCTTTACCTGCCACCACCAAAGGCGATGACTTTCGCCAAGCGATTAATCAAAGTTGGTTACCCGTTTTAAGAGAATTCAAACCACAAATGATATTTATATCGGCAGGTTTTGATGCTCATATTGAAGATGAAATATCACACATGAGTTTAACTGAAGACGATTACTTTTGGATAACCAAAGAGCTTAAAGCTATTGCTAAAGAGCATGCACAAGGACGAGTTGTTTCAGTATTAGAAGGCGGTTATGCTTTAAGTGCATTGGGCCGTAGTGTGGTGGCACATATTAAAGGGTTAATTGGTCATTAACCCTTACAATAACAATTGAATTAAACCGTAATAGTTCAAAAACATGGATGCACATTAAGCTCAGACAACTCACGCTTTAAACGACGAGTTTCTTTAATGGTTTCTATCTCTCGCCACTTTCTTTTGCGTGCTTTACCTTTTTGTCGTTGTTCGAAGACTGAAATTTCTTCGCTCTCACTTTCTTCTTCATACCAATCAAACATAGTCATCACTTCCCTCTTTATTTTCACAAGTCAACTCGCTTAATGTAAAGTTTAACTATGACAATGCCATGACAATTTAATGACCACTTTATGACCACTTTATGACCTGAAGTTAATTTAGGTCACTGAACGTTAAACTTCATTAATTAAAATTGTGTTATTACCAAGAAACATCTACGCTTTATAAGGTAGTTAAACAGATAAATCCTATCTTTTTTTCATAATTTGCAGTGCTATTTCACGATTTGATTTTTACTTATTTAAAAGGTAGTAAATGAAGAAAGTATTGACCTTAGCTCAATTAAGAAAGAACATATTTTTTCTTGTTTTTTTGTTTTTTGTAGTGGTTATTGTCACTGCTACTGCTTTTATTTACGTCAATACCAAAGAGAAAATCATTGCCCTGCACCATGATGCCTTTCATGACCGAAGCCAATTGCTCGAGTCAGCCATAATGAAAAATACCGATTTTGTTTATGTGATGAGGAATATATTTAATCAATATATCGATAAAAACATCAGCAAAGATGAGCTCAGCAAGTATATCCAAGATATTCAAAAAGTTGCGATTGATCATGATGATAAAAATTACCACCTCTTTGAAATTGATGGCACCATTGGCTCGCATAGAATAAAAAACACCATTTTCAGCTCTGGAAATAGCAAACAACTAGATTTAAGTTATGTGCAAAAATTAATAGCAGCACTCAATATGCAAGACTTCCAATTTGCCGCACAAGAACGAAACGCCAGCGTAGTGATGAGTTATTTTCTTTCAATAAACGGCAATGTTTCTTCGTTATACCCAATTATTCCTATTGAGAAGCTCATCAATAATTTTGATAGTTTAGTGAGTTTTACTGACCAAGCTTATGAGGTTTATAATGGCTTTGCTTCACCACAAATAAACCCTGAGAAAAAACACTTTTGGACTGACCCTTACCTCGATAGAGCGGGTAATGGCATGATGGTGACTTGTGCAATTCCTACCTATGACAATGGTGAATATAGCGGTGTTATTGGTGTTGATATTGTTTTAACTTTTCTCAATAAATTTGTTGAAAAATCATTAATACTTAATGGTGATTCTTTTTTGATTTCACAAAAAGAATTTGTCATTACGGCTTCGAATATCAATTACAAAAACGAGCAAGAGTTAGTTTTATTTAATAGTATCATCAACAAAAAACAAAAATTAACTGACCATTTAATATTTGAGTATTCTTTAACTAATGCGCCATGGCGCTTTGTCTATTTAGTTTCACATCAAAAAATAACACAAAAAATATTAGAAGAATCAATGTTATATAATCTTGCATCAATATTCGCGCTACTAAGCCTAGTTATTGGTTATTTTACTATTAATAATTTTTTCATAAAACCGGCTATTAGCTCTGAACAAAAACTTAAAGCGGCCAATAAAGATTTAAATTCAACCAAGGATGAATTACAACAAAACCTAGCAGATTTAAAAAATACTCAACAGAAAATGATTGAATCAGAAAAGCTTGCCGCACTCGGTGTTTTAGTAACGGGCATCGCGCATGAAATTAACACTCCTTTAGGCGTGGCAATAACTAGCAGTTCATGTGCTCATGAAAACAGTGAAAGAATTAATAAGTTATTTAGTGAAAATGCCATGACAAAAAGTGATTTTACTCACTTTTTATCTTTCATAGATGAATCTTCGACTATGGTAAATAAAAACTTAAACCGAGTGGCAGATTTAGTAAAAGATTTCAAATCAGTTTCAGCTCAAAGTAATCACTATGCCTTATCTGAATTTGATTTTAGTCATTATCTTCATCAAATCGTTAAGTTATTCATGAACCTTCATAATCCCATTAGTCACAAAATCAATATTCAATGTGATGCCTTTACTATTACCAGCTATGAAGTTGCCTTTGACCAAATTATTACTAATTTATTAGAGAACTCAATTAATCATGCATTTACACCGGAACAACAAGGTGAAATCAACTTAAAAATATCGAGGAAAAATGGCCAAATAGAACTTTGTTATTCAGACAATGGACAAGGCATTAGTGCTGATGAAAAAACCAAGGTATTTGAACCTTTTTATACTACGAAAAGAATTAACAACGTAGGTTTAGGTTTATTTATCGTTCATAATATTGTTAAAGAAAAGCTTAATGGCGATATAGAAATAGATGAGGATTTATCTCAAGGATTAGCCTTTAAAATAACCTGGCCAAATAACCACTGATAATAAGCCATATCTACCATTGAATTTGAATGGTAGTCCCCACAGAAACTAATGTCATAAACTCATCCATTTCATCATTAGAAATAGCAATGCAACCGTTAGTCCAATCAAAGTTTTTCCGAAAGCTAGATAATTCACCTGACATGTTTTTTTGACCATGTATCATGATAAAACCACCGGGGTCAACGCCCTGCTTCTTAGCTTTTACTTTGTCTAACTCACTTGGATAACTTATATGCATCGAACGATAGTAAGCTGAGTTTTCTTTTTCATAATCGAGAGTGTATTTTCCTTCTGGTGTTTTCTGATCCCCTTCTTGTTGCTTATGTCCTTTAGGTTGATCACCTAAAGCAATTTGATACTGCTTAATTATTTGATTATCTGACATCAAATACATTATTCGTTCCGATTTATTAACCTTTACCAGATCTATAACAACATCAGAATTATTAGAATTTGCTCTTGTATTTAGGCAAGTTAAAGAGAGTATAATAAAGAATAAAACAAGTGGAATATTAATCAGTTTCATCAACAGAATGCTTACCTTGAGTGATATGACAAATTTACGAAAATATGACTTAAACATTAACTAACAATTAGTAGTGATTCAAGCTTTATGCTGCAAGAGTAAAAGAAAGCCAACAGGTAACAATTCATTGGACTTTCATGAAGAACTCAAATTCTCTGAGTAAAAATGTATAATTCAACTCACCCTGCCTGCTAGCATAATTGAACAATTAGATCTTCGAACAAAAAAAAGGCCAAGAAACTAAGTGTTTCTCGGCCTTATATTATTCAAGTAAACTATTCGTAAGAGCGCTCTAACCAGGCAATTTGCATTTTTAATTCCGCGATTTCTTTATTCGCATCGGCTAATTGTTGTTGGGTATTATGATGATCTTCGTTATTATTTCCAGTATTAGCTGAAATATTTTGATTATCTTTATGAACCACAAGGCACACCTAATTACGTAAGTTGACCTGTATTATTTCATACCAAACAACAAATGTAACTGTTTAGTTGTTTATTTAAGCGTCTCATTCAAGTTATTTAGAATCAGCACGCCCCATAAATTTACGTTCTTCAGTATTTATTTTAATTTTATCTCCAGAAGATATATGCTCTGGCACTTGGACAATTAACCCTGTAGAAAGTGTTGCTGGCTTAGTACGTGCACTTGCCGACGCCCCTTTAATAGAAGGGTCTGTTTCGGTAATAACTAACTCTACACTTGAAGGTAAAGCAACAGCTACCGGCACATCGTCAATAATAATAACGCTTAAACCTTCTGTTTCTTCATTAATAAATAATGCTTCATCCGCAATTGCTTCTTTGTTTAAATTGTATGGTGTGTAATCTTCATTATCCATAAAGACCAATTCTTCGCCATCGATATATGAAAACATTGATGGACGACGAATTAAGTCGGCAAAGTTTAGCACTTCATCAGCTTTAAAGGTCTCATCAACTTTACCTCCGGTAACTACATCGTACATACGCATACGATACAAACTACCACCTGCTCTACCTTGAGGGACTGAACGAGTAATGTCTCTCACAATTAACACTTTGCCATTGTATTCAATAGCAGCATTTTTCTTTATATCACTAGCCTTTGGCATGAAAAAATCCTTAAAAGTAACTTATATAAACTTAAAATTTTAATGGGTGAAAACTAACACGAACGAAAGATTATGAACATGATTGTTGTCATAAACGATGTAAAAAATTTATGGCAAACCTTATTAATGAAAAAAACTATAATTTAACCAAATAATCTAGCGCACCAGTAATTGCAGCGACTTGAGCGACAATACAATTTTCGTCATCTACCTTTGGGCTATCTGGGTAGACTTCTGTGGTGGTCGAGTATTGCGCTGAAGTAAAACCACCGCATAAACCCAGCGCTTTAGTTTCATAATTAATAACACCCCACTGCGTTAACGGAACACCAATTAATTTACCATCTGCGTCTGCTGGGGCAATATGAGTTATCTGTTCGACTGATTTGATTATTGCCGTTTGAAAATCATCAACAGGGTTTATAGTATCACCGACTAAATAAAAGCCATCAGGGATATTCCAACTTTTCTGCTCAACTGCATCTCTTGCTTCAAGTGCTGGCCTAAAAGTAGTGTTATCGGTATCTGTCGTTTCGTGTAAGTCAATATGAGCAAAAATTTCAATATCATGAAGATCAAAATATTTCATCAAGGCGGCAGATTCTTCCGCTGGGCTATCGCTATAAAAAGAGCGATTAGGGTCTAGTGCCTTTGGGTTCCAACGGTTAATCGTTTCGTATCCCCAAGGACTAATACATGGGGCGACAATTAGATTAAACTGCTCGGTATAGCCAAGAGCTTGGCTTTCAATAAACCTAATGGCTCCTTGCACACCACTGGTTTCATAACCATGAACTCCTCCAGTAACAAGAATATTTTTCTTATTGGCTCGCCAATTTTTAGTTTTTACCAAATACAATGGATATTTTTCAATATCATATGATAATGCGCCATAATTAATAACATCAAAATCGGCTGTTAAAGCATCAATTTTTGTCCGTACTTCTTGCTGGTAACTGCGTTTAATTGATTGCTGAGATAACCATTGTGACTTTTCATCATCGCCCCATTTTTCACCTGTGGTGCCAATGGGATATTTTTGCTTATTATTCATAATAAATACCAATGCTGTAATTTTTTTCATATTTAACCAAGAAGCTCTGCTAAAAACAATAAAAGCCTGACAATGTCAGGCTTTTATTAATTGGTAGACTCTCGGCTTTGTTCAGATAAAACGCTAAAAAGTTAAACCTAATTTCTTATATTCTTTTGCTACCACTTTAGCAGGCAAAGGAATGTAGCCATCTTTTTCAACAATTTTCTGGCCAGACTTTGAAAGTATCATCTTTAAAAGCTCAGCTTCCATTGGCGCTAAAGGTTTGTTTGGATGTTTATTCACATAAAGATATAAATAACGCGACAGAGGGTATTTACCCGATATAGCGTTCTGCATATTCGCTTCAATATAATTATCATCTTTTTTAGATAAAGGTAGTGCACGCACGCCTGAGGTTTTATAACCTATACCTGAATATCCAATACCATTTAATGAAGACGATACTGATTGCACAACGGAAGCCGAGCCAGGTTGTTCGTTGACGGTATTTTTAAAGTCACCTTTACATAAAGCTTTCTTTTTAAAGTAACCATAAGTGCCAGATACAGAGTTACGACCATATAGCTGTATATCTTTACCTGTCCAAGCACCGGTTAATCCTAAATCCCCCCAACGGTCAACATCTTTAATAGCACCACATTTGCGATTATTTGAAAAAATAGCATCTATTTGGTCAATTCGTAGCCCTTTTATAGGGTTATCTTTGTGAACAAATACCGCTAAAGCATCAATGGCAACACGAACGGCAGTTGGTTTATAGCCATAACGTTTCTCAAAGGCTTCAATTTCACGAGACTTCATTTTACGGCTCATAGGGCCTACATTTGAAGTCGCTTCAGTTAATGCTGGAGGAGCTGTTGATGAACCTGCTGCTTGAATTTGTATATTAACATTAGGATAGCTACGTTTAAATTCTTCTGCCCAAAAGGTCATCATGTTAGCTAACGTGTCTGAGCCAACTGAAGATAAGTTACCTGATACACCACTGACTTTTTTATAGGTAGGTAAATCCTTGTCTATAGCTACAGCCGAAAAACTTAACGCGGCTGTTAAACCAACTGCTGATAAGAAACTTTTAATTTTCATTTTACTCTCCGATGAGATTTGCTAAAGCAAGATTAATTTGCTTTAGCGATACTTTATAATTACCACCACTATAAGAAGAAAATATGACAGTTATATTGCGCAATTATGACACTTATATTACAGGCTACTTTTTTTAACCTTGTCTGAAAGATCGACCACACTGACTTCATCAAATACAATGGCGAATTCACTACCAACACCCCATTCACTGTTAATCACTAATTCAGCATTGTGATGATGCAATACATGTTTCACGATAGCTAAACCAAGACCTGAACCACCAGTATCCCTTGAGCGAGACTTATCAATACGATAAAACCGTTCAGTTAATCGGTTAATATCTTCTGGTTTTATCCCTGGGCCATTATCTTTGACCACAAATTGTGCTTTGCCTCCTTGTTTTAACCAACTCACTTTAATGCTACCCTGCTCTTGTGTGTAAGCAATAGCGTTAGAGAGCAAATTGGCACAAGCACTTTTTAACTCCGTATCAATACCTACGATACCAATATCAGTATCAATATTAGTTTCAATGTGGTGAGACTTATTTTTATTTAACCAACTAACATCATCGACTAAGGTATTAATAAGTAAGGGCATGTCAACGACATGTTTTTTATTAATATCTGAATGAATCTCGACTTTTGATAGGTTTAATAATTGCTCAACTAACCGATCCATTCTAGATACCTGGCCTTCAATCGTTGAAAACGCCTTTTGCCAATGAGGATCTAATGCATGATCGGTTGATTGAATCATTTCGACATAACCTCGAACCACCGTTAAAGGAGTTTTTAGCTCATGTGAAACATTGGCGACAAAATCACGACGCATTTGTTCGAGTCGATGGATATGGCTGATATCTCTGGCTAACAATAAAATATGCTCGCTGCCATAAGCCATTAAGCGAATTTCAAGTTGAATATCACTGTTAACAGGAGAAACTAACAAACAGGGTGCGTCATAAACTCCCTCTTCTAAATATTTGGCAAATTCAGGCGCCCTTAATAAGTTATCAACCCGCTGGCCAAGATCGCCAGGCCAACGCACCCCTAGTAATTTATTAGCTTTCTTATTTCCCCATTGAATGGCTAAGTCATCAGACAAAACTAAAGCAGCGTCAGGTAGGGCTTCGGCGCCATCACGAAAACGACGAATTTTTTCATTTAAGACTTTGGCTTTTTGGCGATGTTGTTTGATTTGCCGATAAAGACCATCGTAGACACGTCCCCAAATTCCGTCTGATTGAGGAGGAGAGATAGCTTTACTTTGCCACAACCACTCAACTAATTTAAATAAATGACTATAGTGCCAAATTAGCAGCACTAAAGTAGTGGTCAGTAGTGCTAATAAAGTATAGCCAAACATCCAACCAACAAAGCCACTTGACAGTAAGATGAGCACAAAGCGTAAAATAATTACTCGTGCTGATATTCGAAGATGCATATTAATTTAATTCAATATAGGGTTTAGTATTATATCAATTCCATTAAGTTTCTTAGTGGGAACTTATTGAATTTGGCATTAGGCACTTTTTTTCAATTTACCTGAAAAACGATAACCAGAGCCTCGAACTGTTTGGATAAACTCTTCATGGCCATCACCGGTAATAGCTTTACGTAAACGTCTTATATGAACGTCAACCGTTCGGTCTTCAACATAGACATTTGTCCCCCAAACATTATCTAATAACTGCTCTCGAGAGTATACCCGCTCGGTATGGGTCATAAAAAAATGCAACAAACGGAACTCTGTTGGACCTAAATCTAAGCTGTCGTTATTAATAGATACCCGATGGGATACAGGGTCTAATTTAAGGCCATGAAATTCAATTTCTTCTTCTAACGATGTTGGTGCAACTCGGCGAATCACCGCTTTAATTCTAGCGATCAATTCTTTGGGTGAAAAAGGCTTGGTAACATAATCGTCAACACCCGCTTCAAAACCTTTGACTTTATCGTCTTCATCGGCACGAGCGGTTAACATGATAATAGGAATACTTCGGGTATATTCATTTTGTTTCAAATGCTTAGCGAGTTTTACACCAGTACCACCGGGCAACATCCAATCGAGCAAAATCAAATCGGGGTAAGGTTCTTTAATTTTTGCTAATGCTTGCTCATAATCTTCTGCTTCAATAGCATTAAAACCATTTTGCTCTAATACAAAGGTGATCATTTCCCTGATCGGCGTTTCATCTTCAACAACTAATATTTGTCTGCTCATGTCAACTTCCTAACTTTAATAACAATCAATACAATCTTTACGTTTGATTACATTTCCTAAGGTCATTGTGCTAAATTTTAATGACAGTTTTATGACAAAACGATAATAACATTAATTATTTTATCAAAGCTAAAATATATGGCAGCAGAATACAAAATGATACAGAAAAAAAACCAATGATGACCATGTCATCATTGGTTTTAATATTTATATCGCCTCAAGTTTCTCAGACGTGAATTAGAACTTCTGTTCCATGCCTATGGCAAAATAAGTTCCTTCGTTAGCGGCTTTAATGGTTTCACCATCACCACCCACTAACTCTTCACGATCGGTATACCAAGCAAAAACTTTGGTATTCTTACCTAACTTATAATCGGCACCAATACTTATCGCATCAGCCCCGGCAAATTCTTGATATTGTATTTTAGTTAAAACAGGGCCAATTTTGTAAGAAGCATTTACGGCATAACCATTCTCAGATTTACCGGAGTCCGTTAACTCAGACTTAGTTAAAATCCCCCCTACTCTAAAATCACCAAATTTATACATACCGGTTAAACGAGTATTCGCCAAAAACAACGTTTCTTTAATACCATCGGTAACCACTTTTGTTGGCATATTTTCATCGCGGGCAATCGATAAAAAGAAATTTGTTTTTTTCAAACTCATATCACCAAAAGCAAGACCCACCGAATAAGGGTCATCTAAGTCTTTGTCTTCTGACAAAATATAACTTGCTAAAAATTGTACATTATTAAATGTTGGTGACTTATAAGTTAATGAGTCAGTAACACGGTTTTCACCGATGAATAAATGTTTTAAATCGCCTTCATAATCGTTGAATAAATCAAATTTACCTTGAGATACCTTTAAAGTGGTATCAGCACGACCAATAGTAACCTCACCAAAGCCACCTCTTAACCCTACCCACTGATTACGGGCTGTAAGGGTATCTTTAGTGTCATCATCAACATTAACTTGCCATTCAAGTTTATAAATAGCTTCAAGAGCATAATCAGTATCAAGGGTATACTTTCCTTTAACACCAACACGAGAAGCGTTACTTTTTAGTTCATTAAAAGAATCATCACCTTCCTCAGCTGCTTGCAAAGAAATATTAAGTTTGCCATAAAAATCTACAACTTCATCAGCAACTGCAGGCAGTGCCAATACTGAACATAGGGCTAATGTTATTGTGCTTTTAATAAATGTCATGTTTTTACCTTTAATAGTTTCCAATAACTGGAATGTGCTACTCAAATTCAATTGTGCTGAAGTTTGCCACTTAACTATGACACTTTTGTGACAAAAGACATGTTTTTTACCCTTTTGTGAAGATATATTGAAATTTTTAAGACGTTAATCGATTATATATTTACCGTTTCAGGATGTTATGCTTAACTGATAGATAAGTTTGTGCGTAAAATAGTCATTAAATTAAACTGCAGCTCGTTATTTTAGAGCTATTTAAATTAACACCCATTAATAAAGACGAGCAAAATGAAAGTAACCAGCATCTCACGCAAACTTTTAACTCGGGTTTTATCCTTTTATTTTATCCTGACGTTCAGTGTAACTTGCATTCAAATTGCAGCTGAATATTACAATGCAAAATCTCATATTAATAATGAGTTATTAGTTTTAGAAAAGACTTTTAGTGGTAGCTTAACGCGTGCAGTTTGGGAACTAAATACTCAACAGGCGATAGATATTGCTGAGGGTTTAGTTGCTATTCCAATGATTAAAGGCATTAGTATTACCGATGAAAGTGATCAAGTAGTAACACAGTTAGGTGAAGTCGCTAGCGAAGAAGATTTCAAAGTTGAGCCCTCAGATGAGAATAGTGACTATTTATCGATAAGTTCAATATCAGAAGGTTTATTTGGTCATACATTTCCATTGATTTTTGAATTTTCAGGACGTACAACTCGGGTTGGTACCGTAACGTTATTATCCAGCAACGAAGTAATATTCAACAGGATAGAGGTCGGTATTTATTTTTTAATTGGTAATGCTATATTAAAAACAGCTTTCCTAATTTTTTTATTCTCTCTTGCTTTTGAAAAGTTGCTGACCCAACCATTAAGTGAACTCACCGAACAAATAAAACAAATAGATCACGATGACCCTGAATCATCAAAATTACATTCTGCAGAATTCAGATCAACTTTTGAAGAAAAAAATGAACTCAATTTCCTCGAAGATGCCTATAACAATTTGATTGATGAATTGGTTGAGCATAAAGAGCAACTTGCTTTAGCACAAAACGAAATAACCGCTAGTAATGATAAATTAGATGAACATAATTTAATTTTAGAGCAAGAGGTTGCCAGAAAAACCTCCAGTTTAAGTAACACTATGCTGAATATGGAAATACAGCAACGTGAATTATTGCAGCAACAGTCTCAACTCAAAGAAGAAAATGCTCGTAGAGAAAAAACGGAATTAACATTAATAGAAACAAATAAAGAATTGAAAAGTTCGATTTTAGAATTAAACAAAGCTAAAAAACGCTTACTCGCATCAGAAAAAATGGCTTCTTTAGGTAATTTATCTGCTGAAGTCTCACATGAAGTTAATACCCCTATTGGTGTGGGAATTACATCGACAAGTTATTTATCTGATTTATTACATAACTTAAAAAAAGATATCGAAGAGCAAAAATTAACAAAGCGCTCAATTGATGATTTTGTCAATAATGCTCAACAAAGTGTTGAGTTATTAATGAATAATTTAGCCCGCGCTTCTGATTTAATGACAAGTTATAAACAAATCGCAGTAGATCAAATCAGTGATAAAATGCGCCAAATTAACATGACAAAGTATCTTGATGAAATTATCCAATCATTGCGACCTAGATTAAAAAAAGCCAACCATTCAATTACGGTAAATTGTGCAAACGATATAGAAATATATAGTCATGCAGGTGCAATTGCACAAATATTTACCAACCTTATTATCAATTCAATTATCCATGGTTTCGAAAACATTCAACAAGGCGAAATTATTATTGATATTAATATGCACGAACAAACAATGAAGATTAACTATCAAGACAATGGTGTTGGATTAAATGAAGAACAACTTAACAAATTATATGAACCTTTCTTTACCACTAAATCGACTCAAGGTGGTTCAGGGTTAGGTACCCATATAGTTCATGACTTAGTCACAGATACCCTCAATGGAAAAATTGAAGCTACTAGCGTACTAGGGGAAGGCTTAAGCTACTATATTGAGTTTGAGAGTATGCGTTAAAATCATTTATAAAATAAGACACGCCGTTAAAATATCAGGATAATAATTTTAGTGGTATTCTCTTATCATACATTTCATGTATGATACTAAATCTTTAAAATCCCATCAGCTAATCGCCCTGCTGTTTATCTAGGTAATTTACTCTAGTTAATTTACGGTTCATGGCATAGGAATATAAATTATGTGGTTTAAAAACCTTTACATTTTCGCCTTCACCAAACCTTTTAAATGGTCAGAACAAGAACTTGAAGAACATTTATCAGAGCACCTATTTACCCCTTGTGGCTCAACAGAGCAATCTCATTTTGGTTGGGTTAATGCTTTAGGTAAACATGGAGAAACAGCTGTTCATAGTGGCAACGGCAATTTTTTGTTGTGTGCACGTAAAGAAGAAAAGATATTACCGGCTCCTGTTATCAAAGATATGGTTGAAGCAAAAATCGCTCTACTTGAAACTGAACAAAGCCGTACTGCAACTAAAAAAGAAAGAGAGCAATTTAAAGAAGATATTATTTTTGAATTGCTGCCACGTGCATTTTCTCGCATTAGTGATACCCAAGCTTACATAAGCCCAGAAAACAACACTATTGTCATCAATACCAGTAGCAGAGGAAAAGCTGAAGATTTTCTTGCGCTATTAAGAAAAGTATTAGGGACTTTGCCTGTTACCAGTTTTACCCCTGATACCGCCCCTGATGAAACAATGACTGAATGGTTAACTGAACATAATTTAGGTAGCCAATTTCAGTTGGGTATGGAGGCAGAGTTTAATGCTCTTGGTGATGACGGCGCAATAGTACGGGTAAAAAACCAAGATCTTGGTAGTGATGAAATAAAATCACATCTTGATGCTGATAAATATGTTGTTAAATTAGCCTTAGAATGGGACGAGTCCTTGTCCTTTATTTTATGTGATGATTTAGCCATCAAACGCCTGAAGTTTTTTGATGTTATTCAAGACCAAAATGAAGACATTGATGGTGACGACGTAATCGCTCGCTTAGATGCTGACTTTATTTTAATGGCTGGTGAGCTTAATCGCTTTATTACTTCGTTATTAGCTGAGTTCTCATTAACAACTGATGCATATTTAGATGATGACTAATCTCTTTTAATTCTGAATAATAAAAGGCGCTAATATTTTAAAATATATTAGCGCCTTTAAATTTTTAGACGATAGAAAACCAGCGTTAAGTAAACATAGATTTTACATTGGTAACCATTTCAATAAACTCTTCAGACTTCATAAAGTCTTCATCTGGCATAATACCTTTATTAACATAACTATTTAATAACACCCCTTGAGTGTTTTCATTTTTAAATACGCCATGATAAATAGCACCTGCACGAATAAAGTCTAAGTAATGGACATCAGTTGGTAAAACCGTTAAATCACTCCAACTCTCAACAATTTCAATAAACTCATCTGAAAAACCCCAAGCATGAGTAACAGCAGCACTTATTTTTGATGCCAGTTTAGCAATAGCTTGTTTCAAAAATGTTGGATTAGCAAAAACATCGGCATGATTTTCAGCTTCAGTTAATATAGGTAGAACACCAACATTATGAACTAATGCTGCCAGTGTTAATGTATCTAAAGTTAATGGACTGTGCTTATTTTCTCGTAAATAAAAAGTAATTAAGCTAATAGCAACAGACGCAACATCAATAGTTTTTTCCCATGTTTTTTTCAAATACATTGATACAATTTCATTTTCTGAAACAAACACTTGCTCAATGGCCATTGCCGTAGCAATACTTTTTATTTGCCTTAAGCCTATACGAGTAACAGCTTGATGAACGGATTCTACTTTTATCGAGCGTCCTAACAAAGCACTGTTAGCAACTTTTAACATCCCTAAAGATAACGCTGCATCATGACCAATAATATCAGCCATTTCCCCTAAGTTGACATCAGGATCGTCAGCGGCAGTTCTAACTTGTAATGCTATTTTTGGTAAGGTAGGTAACACCAAAGAGTCTTGTTTTATTTTTTCGAGTAAAATAGTGTATAACGCATTTTCTGTTGCCATAAAAATTACCTTTATCATCCTTAAGTCCTGTTTAAAAAGTAGCACATAACTCACTAAATTAGCCAATTAAAAGAATGCTTTATTTCATTTAAATTTAAATTATTCTACAAAGGTAATAAAAGCATCGTCTCAATTGATGTAAATCAACAAACCTTTATATACCTTCATCAAAACTCTTTAAGGGTTTTACCCGCATCCCCTTAGTTTCTATAATGGCAATAACAGTAAAAATTACTTAAATAAGAAACCAACATGTTTAAACCCGAACTATTATCGCCTGCAGGAAGCTTAAAAAACATGCGGTACGCCTTTGCTTATGGAGCAGATGCGGTGTATGCAGGACAACCTCGATATTCTTTACGAGTGCGTAATAATGAGTTTACATTAGAGAATTTAGCAAAAGGCATTGAAGAAGCTCAACTTCGAGGTAAAAAATTCTACGTGGTCAATAACATTGCTCCGCACAATGGAAAACTTGCCACTTTCCTTAAAGATATTGCTCCTGTTATAGCCATGAAGCCAGATGCTTTAATCATGTCTGATCCTGGTTTAATTATGATGGTTCGAGAAAACTTCCCTGACATGCCAATTCATTTGTCAGTTCAGGCAAATGCCGTTAACTGGGCAACGGTGCAGTTTTGGCAAAAACAAGGCATTGAACGAGTGATCCTTTCGCGGGAATTATCGCTAGATGAAATTGAGGATATTCGCTTTCATTGTCCTGACATTGAGCTTGAAGTCTTTGTTCATGGCGCTTTATGTATGGCTTATTCAGGCCGCTGTTTATTATCGGGATACATTAATAAGCGCGATCCCAACCAAGGTACATGCACTAATTCTTGTCGTTGGAAGTATAACGTTCATGCAGCAAAAGAAACCGATAACGGAGATATTATTGCCACTTCAGAGGTTAACTTAAGTATTGCTGTAATAATTACCCCTGAAACAAATACTCCTAAAATAATAAGCCCTAAAAAAGACATTATTTTACCCAAAGAACAGCCTATTGATGATGTTGTTCTGCTTCAAGAGCAAGGACGACCGGGCGAATATATGCCTGCATTTGAAGATGAACATGGTACCTACATCATGAATTCAAAAGATCTACGTGCTGTAGAGCACGTAGACCGCTTAATTAAGATGGGTGTGCACTCATTAAAAATTGAAGGCCGTACTAAATCATTTTATTACTGCGCAAGAACAGCGCAGATATACAGTCAAGCAATTATAGACTCAATCGCTGACAAACCATTTAACCCACAACTCAATACCGACCTTGAGCACTTAGCTCATAGAGGATATACCTCAGGATTTTTACAGCGTCATCGTCATAACGAAACGCAAAACTACGATTATGGCTACTCAAAAAGTGATACTCAGCAGTTTGTTGGTGAAGTACTTGGACGAAATACTGAAAATGGCCTTATCGAGATAGAGGTAAAAAACAAGTTTCTTGTTGGTGATGAATTAGAATTAATGACACCCTCTGGCAATGTAAAATTCACTTTAACACACATGGAATCAAGTAAAGGTAAAGTGATATTAGATGCTAAAGGCTCGGGTTATAAAGTAGCTATATCTCTGGCGACTAACTTAGACTTAGCTTACGGTATTATTATGCGTTTTCTTGATGAGGGCGGTACCACTCGCCATCCCTTTGCTCAAAACCAAGCAGATAAATAACAAGAGACTATAATTTACAATGGCACTAAAAATTTTAGACTCATGCATTAACTGTGATATGTGCGATGCAGAATGTCCGAACCAAGCTATTGCCTTAGGCGGTGAGATATATGAGATTGATGTCGATAAATGTACTGAATGCATAGGTCATTACGACAAACCGACTTGTGTTAGTGTTTGCCCAATAGATTGTATTAAGCCTGACCCTGAGTATGTTGAAAACGAAGAAACTTTATTAACAAAGTTTCTTCGCATGCATGGCTAATCTTCGGCGCTTTGCATTACATCATCAGTAAAGTCGGTTGGCCAAAACTTATAACCTTGTATCGTTGCTTGTGCCGCTGCGCCCCATAATGCTGTTTGATAAATTGTTACCCCATCAACATCATACGAAGTATTAGCTGCAGCTTGGCCGCCCTCATCTTCATGCTTAGCGCTTGCTTCAGCTCTTGCCCCTGCATCCCAGCCCTCTTCTTTAAAGCGCTTCAAAGCTTCTGCACTACTATAAGCATAAACGAAGGCCACTGATTTAAAGCCAATACCTACGCCAACACCTAACGAAGCAAAGCGATAAAATTCAGACTTGCCATTTTCTTTAAGAACACAAACGCCACCACCCGTAGATGCGGCAAATAAATAACTATCACTACCGGTACAAACCAAATAACCTAAGCTTTTACTTAATACACCTTTGGCTGCGGGATGGTCTTGATAGATTTGTTGTAGTGCTTCTGAGGTTTCTGCTACCGCATTTTTCTTTTTATCCGCTGGTGTACTACCTGTTGCACAACCCAATAATAGGCCTGGGACTAAGGTAGATAAAATAATTTTTTTCATTGTCATTTTGATCTTTCCTTATTGTCTTTTTATATTTCTAACTAAATAATATAGCTGCTTATTTTTAAAACATATAACTCTAATAAGGAAATATTTAAAGTACTAACTAATGTAGTTAACATTGAATAAAATGATGTGCTAGTATTTTGTTTAATCGTACCAATGGCTATTTAATTTTAAATCAAAAAACTAGAATAAAACAACTTAAATGAATGACTAACTAGTTAATAGGATCAGATGAACATTATTAAAAAAAACATCACAGCTATTAAAAATACTTTGGCTATAATACTTTGCAATTTTCTCATACTATCGGTTAGCCAAGCCGAAGAAGACTCAACTAAAGTTGCCAAAACAGTCCAAGAAATCAGCCAGAAAATAGTCATTCGCAATGTTACTTTTGTTGATCAAGAAAAAGCAGGTAAAATTACTACGGCAAATTTAGTCATCACTAACAAATTATTTGATTTAGTTACCCAAGATGATATTGAAGTCAGTGCGACCGACATTATTTTTGATGCCCAAAAGGGTTTTATTTTAGGCTCTCTAGTGGCTGGCCAAGTGGCCAACTTCATGATTTTAGATACCAATCCACATGACAATATTGATGCCTTACTTGATACAAAAAAACATACATTACTCGCCATTCGGGATGGCGTGATTATTCGAAATAACCTCAAACAAGAAAGTAATATTTCCGCCTTAGACGAACAAAAAAGAGTCAAAACAAAGCGTGAAGGCTGGCTTGCCTACACGCCTCCACCTATTGTATTACCCAGTAATTACAAACATGCTGATTGGATAAAATTTGATAATAAATACTTCTCGAGCATACTCATTGGCGCACTGATGTTGGATAGACAAAAGTGGCAATCTCAAGATGAGATAAGTAAAGCGCAAGTGGACGAACTAGATGTTTATGATGGTGGAGAAATTCGTGCACTACGCTTTGGTTTAGCTGGTTCGATAAAATTTGATAAACCTTGGGTTTATATGATAACCGCGGCAACTCATGCTTTTGATAAAGGTTATGATACGAATACCACAGATAATTTAACTTTTTTTGATGTCCGTGTAGATATTCCTACCCCATACAACACCACCTTAAGTATTGGTAAGCAAAAAGAGCCAATATCTATGGAAAAGCTAATGAGTTTAACCTTTATACCCATGCAAGAGCGCTCGGTTGTTTCAGACACATTGCTGACATCACGTAATTTTGGCGCGGTACTCAGTGGTAATGCCTTTAATCAGAACTTTACTTGGGCAGGTGGCATATTTAATGATTGGATTGAAGATGATGGCTCAATAGGCGATAACTCAACTCAATTGGTTGGACGAACCACATGGCTGCCTTACATATCGACAGATGAAGAAGAGTTAATCCATTTAGCCTTTGGTCTGCGTTATAACAATGCTAAAGAGCAATTAAGATACGCTTCAGAGCCAGAGTTCAATCAATCTGCTCTATTTGTCGATACTGGCGATATTGATGCTGACTCGAACTTAACCTACAATTTTGAAGCTTCATGGCGAAAAGGCCCTGTTTGGCTTATTGGTGAATATACCAAAAATAAAATTTCAGCCAGTTATTTGCAAAACCCTGAACTCTCTGGTTACCATGTCAGCGCGGTATTCTCACTTACTGGTGAAATGCGTGGCTACAATAAAAGAAGTGGTATATTTTCACCACTATTGGTTGCCAGAGGAGTTGATCAAGGTGGCTGGGGCTCGTTAGAACTTAGTAGCCGCTGGTCAGTTTTTGACGGAAATAATGGCGGTTTAGCCGCTGGTGATACGTCAATTTTATCCCTTGGCCTTTCTTGGTGGTTAACACCAAAATTTAATGTTAATTTTAACTATCGTTGGATTAATTTAGAACGTTGTAGTTTTATTTCTGAGCAGTGTGACTTACAAGGAAAAAGTAGTGGTTTTAATACTCGCTTAGTTTTATTTTTGTAAGTAAAACTAAGTATCATATTACTATCGGATTTTTTCTATAATGTCTAGAGTTTCCGGCCTCTGAAAAGGTAACGTTCTAATACCTTCAAAGCAAAAACTATATAAATAATTGCTGAAGAAATAAGCAAAACTCGCTGCACTAAAATTTCACTAAAATTACTGTCAGCGCCCATAGCACTGTTAACAATCACCAACAAAGCGATGAAACCTGAGCTGTAATATTTGGCCATAGTAGAGCCTGAAAAAATATGACGGCCAAAAAACAGCGAGGTAGCCAGTAATAACAATAAGTAAAAATAAAACTGTGGTACCGCAACAATTAACCAATAAAACACACAGGCAAACGCCCCGCCTAATAAGGTTGATAATAGCGAGTTTCTTCCCGCTTCTTTACCTTGTGCTAAATCAGGTTTTAAGATAAAGATGGCTGAAAAAACCATGACCAACAAATAATCCATTAAGCCATAAGTAATAAATACCGCCGCAATAGGAAAAACTACTAAGGTACTTTTTAAAGCCGTTAAAGCGGCTATTTTCGAATAACTATTGTTGTATTTAGGCTTAACAGGGAATTGAGTAAACTTAGGATCCGGAAAAACAAAGTGTGCTAACCAAATCATGCCAATGGTTAACCAACTTGAATAAACAAAACCTACCGAAAACCCTATTGCTAAACCTTCACTACTATTGGCAATCATAGGTAAAACCAAAATGGCAATCATCGACATTAAGGTAAACCAAAACGAACCACCACGGTTTAAGTAGTAATATAAATGAAATAATACCAAGGCGAGCATAAGCAAATATGCGATGGGAAACTGCAAGAAGAACAATGAAAAAGCTAAACCTATGGCAAAGGCTTTAAGTGTGCTCATCATATTGTTAAAACTTGCACTGACCGAAGGTTTAGGCAATGGCATAGCCAATAACATCGCGGTAAATACCGGCATTAAAAATGCCAGTGGCCAGTTAATTCCATAAGCAAGTGCGCAGGCAAAGGTTACCCCAAAGGAGAAACGCAGTACCCTCATATGGTTTGCATTTTCATACAAAGCAGCAAACCAGTTAGAGAATGTACTTTGCTTAGTTGCTATAAGTTTTGGAAGCACGAGTTTAAGAAACATAAATTAATAGACATAAGAAAGCACGCTAAGTACTCTTATCCACAACCAGCCCATAGTATTCACAAACCAGTTGTCACCGGTGTATACTTGCACATCAGCTTGACCGCCTAAACGTAACATGCCTTTGGCAGAGTCATCATCGAAGGTAATCATTACCGGAAAACGTTGAGCATCACGCAGCCACCCCGTTGACGACTCAACGCTGGCTAAGCCGCCAATAGCGCCCGTTGTTGAAGTTTCAACAGCAAAACCGATAGTGCTAATTTTACCTTTATAAATGGTACCGGGATTAACATCTAAAGAAATATCAACAGCGTTTCCTATCGCAAGGTTAGCTAGGTTATTCTCTCTAAGGTTCACTTGTATCCACACGTTGCCATATTCAACAAAAGTCATCACTGGCGCACCAGCATTAGCAAAATAGCCAGTATCAATCTGTAAATTGGTGATGCCGCCACGCCCAGGAGCAACCATTACCGTTCGACTTAAATCAAGTTGTGCTTTTTTTAACTTTGCCATTGCCGAACGGATCCGTGGATTTTTATTTCCTTCCACGCCTAATGCCTGTTTTGCTTTGTCTAAATTCGCTTCGGCACTGACCAATTGCGCTTCACTCGCCTTGATTGCAGCGCGGGCTTTGTCACCATCAGAATGAGACAGCACATTCTTTTCTTCCATTTCAAATACGCGAGCGCTTTGGGCTTTAACATGTTCAACGTTAGTTTCTGCTACCACAACTTGTGCTTGAGCGGTAACCACGGTTGCCATACCAGCGCCAATTTCTTGTCCTGCTAACTCTAATGATGCTTCTGCATTATCTACCGCTAACTGGTAATCACTGGTGTCTATTTCAAATAAAATATCGCCAGCTTCTACCACTTGATCTTGCTTAACAAGCACATTAGTAATTCGGCCAGAAACTTGTGGCACAATCGGAATAATATAAGTTTGTACTCTTGCTTGATCTGACCATGGCGCATGTCTGTCAGCAATAATGTACCAAACAAAGACAAAAGCGGTGATAACCAACATATATTTGGTTATTTTACGCACTGGATCTTTGTTAATTTCTACACTTTCTTTAATTTCTTCTTTTGTTGCTGCTTTTGTATCTTTATCTGACATGATATTTCCATTAAAAATCAAACGAATAATTAGTAGTTCACACAATTTCATTAACTTTTATTAAGTTTTTATTAAGCTTTAATAAGTTATCTATTTTCCAATCGATTGTAATCAAACAAACCATAAACGATATTATCATCTTTTTTATGTACTTGATGTACTTTGTCACTATAACGCCAAAAGTCAGGGTTAGTTCGACGAACACCATAGTTATCAAGTAATTGCTTATAGGTTTTGTCATCAACCACAGCGGTAAACTGTTGAACAAATGCGGCTAATTGAGACTCTTTAACATTAAAAATAATTTGCGGGTAACTACCGATATAACCGTGAAATAACTCAGCACTGTCAAGTTTTGGCAAATGGTTACTTTCTGAAAACAATAAACTTGAAACGTTTTTATAACTGTTATGACGAAGTAAGGTGAAGCTTTGTTGATTGCCCTGCTCATCTTCGACATAAATAAAGCTTGTTTGACCCAGTTGCTGAACCGCTAAATTAGGTAGTTTTTGCAATTGTGCCAACTCACCCTTGGTGACAGTAACAAAAGAAGCGCCATTTTTATCCGCTCTTTGTTTAGGTAAACTCTGGTAATAACGCGAGCGTAAACTCGTTAATATTTCTTTTTTATGATTGTCAGTTTGGTAGACAATGGTATTTTCTTGATCAAAAAAGAAATTATGACCATTAAGATAGCTATGTAACTCTTTGGTAGAGTCTCGATACCAGCCTTTTATTTCTTCTTTACGTTCACTTTTTGGCAATAAGGTAATAAACGACATTTCACTTTCGATACGTAAAAAATCCATGTACAAACGCGATAATAATTGATGACGCACAGGTCCATAAATATCAAAACCTGCCACTAATAAATAATGTATGCGCTCAAAAACAGGGTAATTGATTAACCATGCTGTTTTAGGTGTTTCACCGTGTAAACCATTTAATACTATGCCACTGTCAAAGTTTCTAAAAATGGTTAAACCCGCATTTTCATCACCCTGCCAAATCGTGTCTGTTCCTAAGAATTTATGCGCGATTTCTTTGTTACTCAACGCCGCTTTTTGTGCCTCAATATAGGCTTTTTCTTTCTTAGAGAATTTTAACCAACTGGTTGTGGTGTAATTGTGCACACTAAAATCAGAGGGTAAGTCTAAGTTCTCAGCTTGTTGATAGATAAAGTTACCATAAGCTTCTGATTTTAAGTTCTTGGGATCTCTAAAGAATACCCAAAATTTGTCTTGAATAACACTTAACGCCACCTGCCCTCTACATGATGGTCCTTTGATAAAACCATCAATAAAAAACTGAGCACTGTCTAACATAAACTCATAACGTACATAAGCAGGAATAGAAGCAAAAACGACAAATGGGTTACTTTTATTATAATCAGGAAGAAATTTCACAGTGAAGCTATTTTTATAAAACAACTTTTCCCAACGCACTGCCCGTGCTTTATTCAAAGCATAAGGCATATGAGTTTTATCTAAAATTGTGCCAGTTTCTTGTCTTAAACGATAATAGACCTTGTCTGCTTTAGGGTCTTGATAGGGGCGGCGAGATGCAATTTCATCAATAGGCTGGCCAGGCGCACTGCGAGATCGTACTAAGTTAAAATAAATAGGTAACTCATTAGCACTTACTTTTTCTTCTGAAAAATAAAGGTGACCTAAAAAGAGATGCTCGTAAATATAACGGCCAACAAGAATTGATTTATTATCACTACCATTTAACCGTTTTTCCCATTTTGCAACTCGTATCTTAATAGCATCGCTAAGCTCTTTCGGCTGTGCCATGGGTGAGCCTTGTCTTATCCATTCTTTAAGTACTTTAAACTCACTATTTTCAATAGCAGGTAAACCATAAGGCATGCCAGCAAGTAGCGAGTCTTCTTTATAATCATCAAGGGTTTCTATACTGGGGCAGGATTGTGAGCGAGTTAGAGAAAAATCAAAATCATCAGGCAAAACATCAGTGGTCGGTAATGGATGAGCTTTTTTTAGTTCAAGTAGTTGATACAAGACACTGCCATTTAAGTTGGCCATTGGCGTTTGACTACGCTCATTCAATACAGGTTTAAAGGGATATTTTTTATCACGCCACTCTTGAGTATTTTTTGCATCAACAAAAACCCGTGTCGGTTCAACTTCACTAAAACGTGTTGCATAAACCACTTCAGGTGAAAAACCACGGTCGATACCTTCTGGCGAAGACAACTTTAATTGACATGGGGCATCGTAACAACCATGACAAACCACACAGCGATTTTCTAATACCGGTTTTACTTCATCTAAAAATATGGCAGCTAAAGGGGTATCCGCAGCAACTATACGGTCACGTACTTTTGCGGGACCATAACTCTCGTCTAGTTCTGCGGTAGAGTCAGAACATGCAGAGATAACAAAACTAAAAATAACAATAAACAAAAAACGAAATGTCATGGCAAAACCTATAATACATAAAAATAATAAATAAAGAAACAATCAACTACTTAAGTAAAAACTTTTCAATACAAAACTGATTACGACCATTATCTTTGGCCTGGTATAGTGCCTTATCTGCCAATTTAATGATGTCATCACCTTTAAACTGTTTTTTACCCTGACTAGGCTCAACTAAACATAAGCCTAAACTTAGCGTCAGCAATGATGATGTAGGTGAGTCAGGGTGTTCTATGGCAATTTTTTGCAAAGCTTGCAATATTTCATTGGCTTTCTCATCAACAAAATTGGCGGTAACATCACTAAATATCATAATAAATTCTTCACCGCCATAACGAGCGCAAATATCATGGCTGCGCTTAAAAAAGTGATTAAGTAACTGCGCAACTTCAATTAACGCTTTATCACCCGCTTGATGCCCTAAACTATCGTTAAAACGTTTAAAGTGGTCAATGTCGGCCATGATTAGGCAAAATCGAATATTATGTCGTGTTAATAAGTTTAATTGCTCATTAAGGTGCAATTCAAACGCCCTTCGATTAGCAATATTAGTTAACGGGTCTAAAAAGGCTTGTGCACTTAATAGCTTCTTTTGCTTTTTTGCCATTAAAGTCAGTTGATTAAAATCTCTAGAAAAACCATTTAACTCAACTATATTAGTTGTTTCATTTAAAACGTTCAAACTCTGCTCTGTTTTCATACTTTTTAACTCGGAGGCTAACTTTTCAACAGGCTTAACAAAAATGTTAATAAAATAACGATGAATAATAAATAATAATAAAAAGAATACTGAAACATAGATAATACCGCGAAAACCAAACCACGCTTCCATTGTTGTACTGGTATGAACAATGGTAAGTAATGCTATCGCTTGTCCGTGAAAGTCTTTTACTAATCTTTCATTGGTCGGCGTTATTCGAAAAAAAGCTTTGTTATCTCGCCAATCAGCTAAGTGATCATATGATTGGCCTTTATCTAAGCTCGTCATATTTATCTCAGTCCGAGTACTGACGGCCAAATGATTTAAAAATGACTTTTTAATCAGTCGAACAAATAATAAATACCCTTGATGATCTTTAGTGCTGTTTAAGCGTTTTATTGGCATAACACTAAAAAATGCAGGACCTTTTATCGTTTGTATAATTCCCTTATTAGCTTGATTTTTATCAGCTAGGATATTATTTATTAATAATATTTTATTTTTTGGGTAACGATTAAAATTTAAAAACTCAAAAGGAATTTTATCGCCAGTAGACAAGTCGAGTGTTTTCTCGAAGACTATTGAAAAAGCCTTATCAATAAAAAAAGCGCCTTCAATGTCAAGATTTCTAAAACTATCGTTTATTAGGTACTCATTTTCATCGAATAACTCCGGCTTTTGCATAAACCGGTAGCTGGTATTTGATAACGCATAATCGTAATTACTCGTAGCAAGGTTAACGAGTTGGTTATTTGCCGCTAAAGAAATATCAGCAATATCTTGCTCAATTATAATAGCAAGTGCTTGCTCAATATTAGGCCGTTCTATAAAAATTCGATAACTGATTTTAGTTAGAATAAAAATAAAAAAAATCAGAATAAACAACCTAAATTGTAATTGATTGACGGTAAGTTGTTTTTTCATTTGACTATATAATTCCTAGTGAACTTGTAATTCCTAGCGAATATTTACCTTTCTAATTTGAAGCTAGCTTTATGAAAATAATAGCCAAAGCCTATATAACAAACGCTGTTTTTTTTTATACAGCAAAAGGGTATTTAATGGCATCATGGCATTGATAATCAATCACTTCAAAATCATCCATCGTCACCCATGTTTCCAAATCTTCTAATGTCTTTATCTTTGGATTAATCACCAATTTAGGAGATGGGAACGGCTGACGCTTTAATTGCACATTTTGCATTAAATCTAGCTGATCTTCATAAATATGGGCGTTAACAATTTTATGGTAGGCAATTCCTGCTTTTTTTCCAGTAATTTGTGCCATTAATGCCAGAAACACATAAACTTGCACCTGATTAAAATTTAAACCTAATGGCACATCACATGAGCGTTGATAACTCGTTAAATAGAGAGTATCACCAAGTAAAGAGAAGTTGTGAGTATGCATACAAGGTCTTAAACAGCCCATATGAAATTCACCAGGATTATAAAAGGTGATAATCTCTGCACGATCATCAATACCTTGACTTATGTTATCAACAACCTTTTTAAGTTGGTCAATATGACTCCCTTCAGGATTTGCCCAAGACCTTGCTTGAACACCATAAACACGGCCCATATCGTCTGGTCCTTTTCGTAAAGGATTATTGAGCCATGCCTCATTTAAATTAGCATTAGCATCCCAAGTTTTCGTGCCTAAGGCACGAAAATCTGCGGCATTGTCATAACCACGAATATAGCCAATAAACTCTGCAATAGCAGATTTATAAAAGCTTTTACGGGTGGTGATCATTGGAAATTCATTTTTATCGACGCGGTACTCAAGATCAGCATTTATAACAGTTAAGCAACGCTTGCCTGTTCGTTCGTTTTCAATCCAAGTGCCTTGGTCAATAAGGCGCTGACATAAATCTAAATAAGCTTTCATGCTCAATTTCCTCTGAAATAATACTTTTACGGTGAATTATTGTGATTTTATTAAAAAATCATTTTAATGGCTACTAAAATAAGAAAAGCAGCAAAGAATTTTTTTAATAGCGCAATGGGGACTTTGCTCGATAATTTTACCCCATAACGAGCAAACACCGATGAACTTAATACAATACCTAACAGCGCCGGCAGGTAAACATAACCAAAGCTCCATGGCGGAATATTCGGTTGCCCCCAACCACTAATGATATATCCTATTGAGCCAAACACTGCGACCATTACTCCGCAAACTGTCGCTACACTTATCGCTTGACGCATTGGCAAACCAAAGTAACTTAATGTTGGTACTAACACTACACCACCAGCAATGCCCATCAAACTCGCTAAAACACCAGTAAACATGCCCAAAATACGTAAGACAAAGTTACTCGGCATAGTATGGTTATTATTACTTTTTGTTGAAATTAACATATAACCCGCAAGCACAATGACGGCACTAGCAAAAAATGTTGTTAAGGTTTTTGCTGATAAAATGGAAGCTAAATAAGCGCCAACTAGCCCGCCAACAGCAACAAAAATCATTAAGACTTTAGCTAAAGGCCAATGAATATTATTGTGCTGATGATGAACAAGCGCCGCCGAAGATGAAGTAACAATAATCGATGCTAACGAGGTTGCTAAGGCAATTGGCATAACAACCTCTGAATCGACATTTATGAGGGGTAATAAATAAACTAATGTCGGTACAATAATTAAACCACCACCAATACCGAGCAAGCCAGCTAAAAAACCGACTAAACTACCAATAAGTAAACAAGTAACAAAAACCGTTATCAACACTTTATACTCTCAGATATCATTACATTCCAGCCCTTACAAAGCCGCCTAAACCTAATTGCTCAAGTTGCTCATTTAAATAGCTGTGGATTTGTTTTGCGGTGCTAAGGGATAAAGCATGAGAAAGTATCACTTTACTGCGTTGATAATCGATATGTCGTATCACCCATTTTATTTTGGCTATATTGTGAGGATTCATGCTCAGTTTGTCATACCCCATTGCCAATAATAATAAAGCTCCTGCAGGCTCACTGGCCAACTCACCACATAAACTTAATGGCACAAGGTATTTGGCAGAATCTTGGGCAATGGTATTTAATGCTCTTAATACTGCGGGGTGATAGGCGTCGTATAAGTTGGCAACACGGGGATTATTACGGTCTACAGCAAGTAAATATTGCGTTAAATCGTTACTACCAACAGAGAAAAAGTCGACACGTTGTGCCAGCTCTTTAAGTTGAAATATTACACTAGGCACTTCAAGCATAATACCTATTTTAGGGCGTGGTAATACTTGACCTTTTTCTAAAAATATTTCTGACGACAACTCAAAATAGGCCTGATTAATTAACCGAATAGCATCATCAACTTCTACTACACTTGAGATCATGGGCAACATAATTTCAAGGTTTTTAGTATGAAAGCTCGCTCGAATCATTGCCCTTACTTGCACTAAAAATATTTCAGGGTGATCTAGTGTTATTCTAATCCCTCGCCAACCTAAAAAGGGATTGTCTTCAGTGATGGGAAAATAAGGCAGGGATTTATCACCGCCAACATCCAAAGTTCGCATGGTAACGGCTTGTTTAGGAAATACTGCAAGCACTTCTTCATAAAGGTGTGTTTGTTCCTGTTCAGTAGGAAAACAACTGCGACTCATAAAAGGAATTTCAGTGCGATACAAGCCAATACCAATAGCCCCAGACTGCTTTGAATGTTCAAACCCTGTTGATAAACCCGCATTTAACAGTAACTCGATACTTCGTCCATCTTGAGTTATTGCCGGTAAGTGAATAACTTCTCTAACTTTTTCAGTTAAACTTTTCTCTTCTTGTATTAGTAGCTGGTATTCTTTTTTTAGCGCTTCATTGGGTGCGACAAACAACTCACCACTGTAACCATCAACAATTGCAACTTGGTTATTTAATTGTCCTAACGGAATAGATTCCACCCCCATAATGGCAGGTAGGTCTAAAGCTCTTGCTAAAATAGCCGCATGAGAGTTGTTTGAACCACGAAGAGAAATAATCCCCTGCAATCCTTTATGTTGATATTCCGCTAACATTGCAGCGGTAACATCTTCAGCAACTAATATAAATTGTTCAGGAAACTGAGTATGCAACTGGCTTTGTTGTTGTAAATTAAAAAGTAACCTATTACCTAAATCTCGTATATCACTCACCCGCTCTCTTAAGTAAGGGTCTTCTAATGCTTGAAATTGTACCAGGTAATGATCAACAACTAACTTTAAGGCGCTCTGAGTTGTCCAACCTTGTTGGATTTTTTCAGTAATTTCATGACCTAAATTACTGGGTTCTAATAACTGTTGATAAAACTCAAAAATATTTAAACTATCATCTTGAATAATATCACTGAGCTTAATACTCATTTGTTCAAAGTCTTGGCGAGTTTTAATAACCGCATTTTTAAACAACTCTATTTGAATCGCCCGATTAGAGTTAGCTTCAATTTTTTCTAATGAAATGCTTTCAAGGTCGGCTTTAGGTTGAATAGCAATCAATTGTCCAAGTGCAATTCCTGGAGCACCAGCAATGCCCTTTAATTGCTTTAGCCATTTACCATTATCTTGTTTTTGACCTAAAAGCCCTCTAGCTTCTGCGTTAGCAATTGCGGTGGCAAGTTGTGCCGATATGGTCACTAAAAAGGCTTCTTCATCTTCGTTAAAAGCACGGGCTTGTTTTTGCTGAATGGTTAAAATACCCAGAACTTTACGCTGATGAATAATAGGAGCACCAAGAAAGGCGGTCAGCTCTTCTTCTTCAACTTCGGGAGCATGAACATAATGGGGATGGTTTTTGGCATCAGCAATATTAATAGGCTCTTCACGTTGACCAACTAAACCAACCAAGCCTTCAGCAAAGCCGATGGTCGTTTGCCCAAAGGATTGTCGAGCTAAACCATCAGATGCAGTCAAAATAAAGTGTTGGTTTTGATAATCAGCCAGATAAACAGAACAACAATCGGTATTCATTGCTGACTTAACTTGACTAACCATACGTAGCAAAGCACTTTCAAGTTCAGCGTTTTGACTAAATTCAAGTACAATTGTTCGCAGTGTGGTTAGCATATGCTCCCATTATTTTTGATGAGGTTAAATGGAACAAACTTAATTCAATTGATAAAACCAACCTATTTTAACAACAGGTTGGCATTACACATAATAATAATCAGGCGCGACGTTTACGTCTGTCATGACGATGATAGGGTAATGCAACTGAGGCAAACTCTTTCATCACTTTACGGTAAACATCTCGTTTAAACGACACCACCTGCCGTACAGGATACCAGTAACTTACCCAGCGCCAATCATCAAACTCAGGATGAGAGGTATGTAACAAGTCTACTGCAGATTCAGGCGCAGTTAGTTTTAATAAAAACCACTTTTGTTTCTGCCCTATACAAACGGGTTTACTGTCATGCCTTATATAACGTTTTGGTAATTTATATCTCAGCCAATGTTTGGTTGTTGCAACAATTTTAACATGCTCAGGTTTCAAGCCAACTTCTTCATGAAGCTCCCGATACATGGTTTGTTCTGCAGTCTCACCCTCGTCAACTCCACCTTGTGGATATTGCCATGAATGTTGACCAAATCTTCTTGCCCAAAATACTTGTCCCCTGTCATTGATTATTACTATGCCGACATTGGCGCGATAGCCTTCGGCATCGATCACAGGAACTCCTGGCGATTAAAAAAATAGTTAAGTTGATTCTTCCATAATCTGAGGCTGCTAGCAAATAAATACTTGTTTTATTTGTACTAGTGCATGATGATATTAAGGAAATTTCTTCATCAATTCCGTTAGTTATTTAAAATGCAAAATAAAACAACGCCTCCTTCATCTCAAGAACAGCTATTACAAAGAGCCCAAGCATTGGCAGGTATGACATTAGGAGAAATAGCCGAAGAGTCAGGTATAGATATTCCTGAAAATTTAACCCGTAACAAAGGTTGGATTGGCTTACTGCTTGAGCATGTATTAGGTGCTAGTGCAGGGTCTCGCCCTGAGCCAGACTTTCCACACTTAGGTATTGAGTTAAAATCTCTACCGATTAACAGCCTTGGAAAACCATTAGAAACAACCTTCGTAAGTGTTGCACCATTAACAGGTTTAGTGGGGGTAACATGGCAAACCAGTTATGTGCGAAAAAAACTTGCTAAGGTATTATGGGTTCCGGTATTAAGTGATAAAAACCTTGCTTTAAAAGATAGACAAGTAGGTACAGCTTTTATCTGGACGCCCTCAGAAGAAGAAGATAATTTACTAGCATTAGACTGGCAAGAGCTAACGGATATGATAGTGCTAGGTAATGTTGAAAACATTCAAGGCAAACATGGCCAAGTGCTACAATTGCGACCGAAAGCGGCCAACAGCCAAGTAAAAACTCAAGCTTTTGATAAAAATGGCAAACCCTTTTTGACTTTACCTCGAGGATTTTATTTGAAAATCCCTTTTACCCAAATGTTATTACATAAACATTTACGTATTGATTAAAAAATCGCTTATAATGTAATGAATTGGTAACAACTATCAGCCCATCACTTTTATAAGTACTTTTTTAATGAAGTTTATTAATAAGTTTGACCGATACATTACTGTGATATTTTTCTTTACTATTATTACAATAGTAGCGACCTCTTATTTCACCTTTAAAGAATTTTTTTCTTTACATAGTCAACGCCAGCAACAAGCGATAATTCCATTATATTCATTGATTACTAACGAAATTGTCAGGCCGTTAACAATTGCCCAATTCATGGCTAATGATAAGTTTCTTATTGATTATGCCCAACAAGATAAAATTGAAACCGCTTTATTATTTGATTATATTTCGACCCTAGCTAAACAATTTCAATTGTTATCTTTTGTTGCCCTAGAAAAGCATAACCTGATGATTGATGCTAATAATAAAATAACAAGCTTATTTGATGAAGAGGCTGAATGGTTTTATCGATTGAAAAAACTTGAAGCTTTGCAATTTGCTGACATAGGAAACTCAGTGGATCCTCATTTATATTTCGACGTAAAAATAATGAATGATAAACAAGAATTTTTAGGATTCGCAGGGGTTGCCGTTGACCTTGACCAGTTTGCAAAAACATTTTCTCAATTTTACCAGCGATTTGGTTTTGAAGTTTTTTTTGTTGATGAAAATGACAACATTACACTTTCCTCTAGTGCGCTAATGAAAACTGACAGCCACCATAGAAAAAGTGAATTAGTGAATATTAATTCGCTCGATTGGTACCAAAGCTACTTACAACAACAAGGTGAAAGTGAAAAAAATAAGACGTCAATTGACAACAGCTTTCCTAGTTATATTGAAAGTGAATTTATTATTTCACAATTACCACTAAAAGATCTTAATTGGCGAGTATTTATTGTTGCCCCTGAAGCAAGTCAGCAAAGTGAATATTGGCTGTTGTTCTTCAGTAAATTGGTTATTTTCATCTTAGTGTCTTTAGTCCTTTATTATCTTTTTAACATCGCGATTAATTACTTCAAGGTTAACTTGGTTAAAGACTCTGAAACAGATCATCTCACTAAATTACCCAATCGAAGCTTTATTCATTGGAAATACTCTGAATTAAATCAAAAGCACGATAACGTTTGTGTGGTAATTGCAGATATCGATAACTTTAAAGCTATCAACGATAGTTATGGCCATTTAATAGGCGATGATGCTCTCAAGATTATCGCTAATAAACTTAGTGAAAGCTTACGCAATGTTGATTTAGCAGGACGCTGGGGCGGGGAAGAATTTATTATACTGCTGCCTGATACAACAGCTGAGCAGGCACTAGAAATAATTGACCGCATCAGAGTAAGTATTGAGAACATTTCATTTTCTGATGGTTCCAGCGATCAAACGTTTAATATTACGGTAAGCTTTGGTATTAGCGATAGCAGTCTTGCAGGAATACCTTTAAAAGAAATTATAAGCAAAGCAGATAAAGCCTTGTACCAAGCAAAAGAAAATGGCCGTAATCAAGTGGTTATTCATTTGGAATAATCACTTGGCATTCGGTTTAAACTAAGCTTAGATGATTGAGTAAACAGCTACTTTTTGACTGATAACAAGGCTTGAGTTCGCCGCTAAAACTTGAGGTGTGGTATTAGCTGCTTCTAGGCAAACAAATTCTAGTTCGCCGTTTTGATGAACATCTATCATGTTTTTAGCCGCTTCAAAACCTGGATTCCAAAAAACCCATTGCGCAGTGTTTTTGGTCGTTATTTCAATAACTCGCTGCCATGCATCATCAACAATACGCAAAAATTGTTGCTCGCCAGCAATATGATAGATACGGTCAACAGGCCCTACGCCATTGATAAAAGCCTCTGGTTCATGTCTTTCTCCGGTTAGCTTATCATCAAACTTAAGTGTAGATAGCTTGGCTATTTTTATATTTTTTGGATGACTCACTCGAAAATAACTATGTAACGCCGCCGTATATTCAATATCATCAGAACTGAGATTTATCATCTCAAGATTTTGGTTGAAATCATCACCAAATACCAAGGTTTGTTTTAACTGACAAGCAACTGGAAATAAACTATTCATGTTTTCACCCTGCCAGACAAGGATAATAGTGACGGTTTGGGCTGAAATTTCAATTTTATCAATCTGCCAATTTTGTTGACGGGCAAAACCATGATTACCCGCTTTGTTTTCTGGATCATGATGATGAGCACCAAACCATGGCCAACAAAGAGGAATACCACCACGTATCGCTTTACCTGATTGATAGTTTGCTGTTTCACTTAACCAAAAAACAGCTTGCTGGTCTTTGGGTTGCCAACTGAGTACTTGTCCACCGTATAAACTTATTTTGGCCGTACAATGTTGATGTTTAATCACCAACCCATCAATGTTATCTGCTAATTTTATCGAGCGCACTCGCCCATATTGATTAGAGGCTAATTTTGAAACCATGATGACTCTCTTGAATAACTTAGTAAGTTTATTTTAAGTAAATGTCCGCTTGGATGAAAGACTAAAAGTATTCTTTATATTCTTCAAAAAATAACCGGTCATACTGAACTTTCCATCTCATCGGTCATTTACCAGTTTTTACCTAAAGATAGAAAAAATGTTCTTTCTCCTCCAGAGGCATAACCAATACCAATAGCTGCTGGGCCAAAACTGGTATCTGTACCTAAATAGATACTGCCAGAGTTGATTAAATCATCAAACTTTACACTTTCATTGTTACCCCAAACATTTCCTACCTCTACACTGGTGCCTAGATATATTGGCAAACCACTACCACCGGGGATATCTCGACCTAAATCATATTGATAAACAATAGCTGCGAAGGCCTTATGATTACCAATTAGCGCATCTTTGGTATAACCAGAGAGATTTAAAAAACCACCTAACTCAGTAATATGAACAGAAAAATCATTATCATTTTCAACCGTGGCGAACGAAGCAATACCAACGAATGTATGGTTACCTACGCCAAACGCTCCACGCCAATTTAAATTAACTTCTAGAGAGTTATCAAAGGTATCTTCAGTTAACGCTTGTTTATACTTATCTCTTCTCCAGAAAAACTCTATCGCTAATTTATTACCACTTGTTGGAAAGTTAATACTGTTTAAATTATCGAAACCTAAAGAGATATAACCGCCATAAGAAAGGTATTCAATATCACCTAACTCTTTATCTTCAAAACTTAAATCTCCCGACTCAGCTACGACTCCAAATTCAAAAAGCCCTTGATTTACATAGTGATAACCAAACCCGCCAAGGGTTTGTAGATAATTATTGGTTAACTCTGGTTTCTGTGAAGACTGCGCCCATTTATCTTGAGCATACTCGGCTCTTATACGGGTATATAAATGCTGATTTATCCCCATCGGTTGATAAAATTCAGTAGCAATACCAGCTTCCCAACCAATAGAAATTTCATTTTTCCATTGACCACCGTTTTCAGTAACATCATTGAGAATATAGGCTGAATCAATCGCAATAATAGTACTTGATGAAAAGTCAGTTTGCAGGCTAAAGCCAAAATTTAAAAAATCGGGCCCCCATGATTTCTCTTCGGTAGTTAGTTGCAGTGTTCTGCCTTTAGTAGTATCTATAAACTCTGCATCTACCCGTTCAAACCTATCAAGGGCATAAACCCGATCTATGGCTAGTTTTAATTGCTCTTTTGTTACCACATCACCAATATTAATCGCAAAATGTTCGGCAATGATGGATTTATTGACTGTAGAATTATTTAAATAGTCAATTGCTGTAACAGGTTGTCCTATCGTTTTAAACCACGATTTACTTTTAGATTTTCGTTTATTTATGTGTGCCAAGAACAACTCATCACTGATGCTGAAAGTTTTGATTTTATTAAGTTGTTCATTCGCTGAGCTAATACCTAAAGCCAGTGCCTGAGGCATGATAGAAAAATCAGTGGTGCTTAATCCTTCTATTTGAGGACGTATGTATAGGTCTTGATCATTAAGTTTTTTTACCTGCTTAACCGTAGTATTATTAGTTAAAATAGTGGATAACTGATTTAAGACATCGATGGTATTTTTAATTTCATCTTTGGTCGCTAATGGTGAACCAATATCAACAGCAATTACTCTTTGAGCGCCCATTTCTCTTATAACACCAACAGGTAAATTATTAGAAATGCCACCATCGACCAATAAACGGTTATTAATAACAACAGGTTCAACAATACTTGGCACAGCAGCCGATGCACTCATTGCCTTGGTAATACTACCGGAATCAAGAACAACGGCTTTTGATGTTGCTAAATCAGTGGCAACTGCACGATAAGGGATAGCCAATTGATCAAAACTTTTAAACTGAGCAATAACATCAGTAGATAATCTCAATAATTGTGTTGCCGTTTGGCCTAACAATAAACCACTCGGTGTTTTTAAGGTATTATCGCTATAACCTAACCTTAATGAAATATTATATTTATCTCTGAGGGCTTGATCGCTATACCTTAATGATTCTCGAGGTATAAAGTCTGAATAACTTTCATTCCAAGGTAGGTTTAGCATTATATCTTCAATTTCTTCAGGGCTATAACCTAAGGCATATAATCCTCCAACATAAGCACCAATACTAGTCCCAACAATATAGTCTATTGGTACATTATGCTGTTCCAAAATTTTTAATACGCCGATATGAGCAGCGCCTTTTGCCCCTCCTCCACTAAGGACTAAACCAATTTTAGGCCGTTGTTCGTTAGGAAGTTCAGCCGTCACCGCTGAAAAAGTCCAAAAAAGAGTAATTATTATGAGTAAGCGCATAGTGTTTTGTTAATTAAATTCAATGAATTAAATATTTAATCGATAGTATAACCATATCAATTGCCACACTATTTATCGAGCAAAAAAAAGCGCTATTGTAATCAATAGCGCTTTTTCTGTAAGGTAAAGGTTGGTTTATTTAGTATATGCCCTAGGCATTTCACTATTGGTTGTGTAACGATGACGTAAAGCATCTTGGCGACTTTGTGTTGAAACTTGCTCACCAATTATCCACATTTTATCAACTTTAGAGCTGAGTTCAAAAGGGTCTGCACTCCACAAAACAAGATCTGCGTCATAGCCAATAGCTATTCGACCAGTATTAAGCGCAAAACTGTCGGCGACATTAGCGGTAATAGACGCTAACGCATCCTTTTTAGATAAACCATTAGCGATAGCATTACCGGCATTAAAACGTAGTTGATAAATATTGTGAGTATCATTTACGGATAAAATCACTTTAACACCCGCGGCTGTTAAATTAGCAGCACTACTGAGCGAGGTATGAAGTGAGTCAAAACTACCGGGTAAATTACGCAAGGCATTTAAGATCACTGAAACGTTTTCTTTAGCAAGTTGCTCACTAACTAATTCCGCATCAGCAGCGCCAACAATAATCAGCTTTAAATTGAACTGCTTTTTAAGGTCGATTAACGCTAATAAATCTGTTGCTCGATCAGCATAAACTAATAAAGGTTTTTCGCCGGCCAACAACGAATTAATGATTATTTCATCTCGCTTAGGTTCATCATCTTTTTTATCTTCATCCTCGGATTTTTTCTTAGTACCTTTATCTTCAGATTTATTCTTTAACTTGGTTAACTTTTTAGCCGCATCTTCAAGTTTATGACTTAACATTTGAAGTTCATATGCCCTAGAGCCTTTACTTTTTGAACCTAAGTCTAATAAAACTGCAGTTTCACTATCCGTGACACTATTAAAGCTGGCGGATAAATTAACAGCAAAGGCATGACCTTTAAACATACTTTCACCGCCACGAGGTGTAACGACATTTCGAGTTATACCGCCTTTTCTACTGTAAGGGATAACAGTAGATTGGGGGTTAAAAGCTAAGCTAGCATCAAAGGTAATATCTGCTTTTTTATCACTAGCATCACGGGTTCTTGACACCGCGCCTACTTCCACCAAACCTAATTGGTTCATTGAGCCAATGAACCCTGGTGTTAATATTTTTCCTTTAGCATCGACAATAATATCAGCTGATATTGTTGGTGGATTTATTGCCGTTATTTTTCCATTTTCGATGACCACCGTCGCATTGGTAAGAATGCCTTTATCGGTGGCAGTATAAACAGTTGCATTAGTGATAGCAGTTGTTTGAGCATTTACCAAGGTGCTTGTAAAGGCACCGGACAAAGTTAATACAAGAGTTAACGCTCTTACTGGCAAAGTTTGTTTAAATAATCTCATATTATTCTCCTTGCTCAGTTGTTGGCATACTGTGTTTTAATTGTTTTTCTTTTGATTGCTCAATTGTCGGCTGACCTAACATAAAGTCACTTTTTGCTTGGTATTTTTCATCAAAACGATCATAAACTTTAGCTCCATCAATAAATACTTGCTCAGCATGCGCATAAACACTAAATGGGTTTTGATTCCATAAGACAACATCTGCATTTTTACCTACCTCTAAACTACCGGTTCTGCTGTCTATGCCTAAGGCTTTAGCCGCATTTAAAGTAATCCACCGAATAGCATCCTGCTCTTTTAAGGCAAAACCATTTTCATTAGCGCGGTACATAACTTTACCTGCTTCTTGATTTAACCGCTGAATAGTAGTGCTTGAGTCTGAATGAACAATTGCACAAGAGTTTTTCATCGCATCAACTATAGCGACATTCTCTTGAACCATATCAAAAGCTTCCATTTTAAATCCCCACCAATCTGGCCACATAGCAACACAGTTGCCATTAGCAGCTAATAAGTCAGCAATTTTATAAGCTTCTATACCATGATGAAATGTACCTGAGTGGTAGTTAAACTCTTTACCAATATCAACCATTACCGCCATTTCTTCAGCTTTGTAACAATGATTGTGAATTAAGATCTCGCCATCTAAAACACCTTTTAAGGTATCGTTTGTTAAATTGCGAGAAGGTGCTTTAGGGTTTTTACCTAAGGCATAATCTGCCTCATATTTATCCCATGCTCTTTTATATTCTGTGGCATCAGCCCACGCACTTCGATAGCCTGCGACATTACCCATTCGTGTTGCAGGAGCTATGTCTTTGGAACCATAAACACGTTTAGGATTTTCACCACACGCCATTTTCAAACCGTATGGAGCTTCTGGGAACTTCATACCTTGAGTCGTATGACTTGGTACGTTGCGTAAGGTTACTCCTCTACCACCAAATAAATTTGCAGAGCCAGGTAATATTTGTAATGTGGTTATTCCACCAGCACGCGCCGCTTGAAAACCGGGGTCTTGAGGCCAAACACTATGCTCTGCCCAAACGTCAGAAGTATTAGGAGAAGTCATCTCATTACCATCTGAATGAGACTCTACACTTGGACTTGGATAAACACCCAAATGTGAATGTACATCAATAATACCAGGTGTTAGCCACTTACCAGAACCATCAATTTCTATGGCATTTTCAGCCGTAATAACGGTACCTATTTGCTTAACTTTACCATCAACCATTAATACATCAGTATTGTCTAATCGTTGACCCGTACCGGTTAAAACAGTCGCATTTTTAATTATTGTTGTCTGCTGTGGTAAAGCTTGATAGGTGCTCGGATAAGGATTTTTATTAATTGTGACTTTGGCATCTTGCATTTCACTCTGCAAACAAGCCGACAACGACAATGAGAGGGCAATAGTAAGTAAAGATAAGGTGAACTTACCGGTATTAACTTTGATCATATTCATTCCTGTAAACCATTTAATTATGAAGTCTATTAAAGCTCGCTGAACATTCTCCCCCCATCAATAAAAACAAATAGAGATGATCAAAACGCTTTGATGAGCACCATATTACTAATAAGTAACAACAACAATAGCGAGATCTGTTAGAGCGATGAAATTGAGTTGAATTGCCGAAAAATTGCGATTACTGGTGATAGTAAACTAATCAGCTATAGTTAATGAATGTTTAAATAAGATGTTACGTAGTAATGATTGAAGGGTTCGATGTTAGGACACTGGCATTAACTAATTTATTAATTGATTTTATCTTAGGGTTAGGTGTTTTAACCTTTGCTCGTTCACATCCAACGTTTAAAGGTTTTCATCATATTGGTTACAGTTATTTATTACTTGCCCTGGCTTTTTTACTTATTGGCTTAAGAGACTATATTAGTCATTGGTTTTCAATAATTGCGGCAAACTCACTGCTAATTATTGCTTTTTCATTACTTGCTCGTGGCTTATTTATATTTTTCAATAAAACACATAAAGGCTTTGTAACTTCTTCCTTTGTTATTCAATTTCTCCTTATTCCTAGTTTTATTTATCTTACTTTTTATAATTTTGATACCCGTTGGCGTATTATTATTATTAGCATTTTATTGGTCATTATTTTTACCTATATCGCAGTAACGTTATTTAGATCTAAAAACAAACATCACTTTTTGTACATTATTCAGTTTTCATTTTTGTTTTGTGCGGCATTTTTTGCCTATAGAACTCTCTGGACCATTGCAGAAGTGAATCTTGATACTTATATGCAAGCTGGCATTGTCCATGGTTTATCATTCCTAACTCTTCAACTATTAACGGTGAGTGTTAGCTTTGCAATATCTTGGAGTGCCAGTGATGAATTGGCAAAAGATTTGGCGTTGCAAGCAACAATAGATCCTCTAACACAAACTTATAACCGAAGAGCATTAGAGAGTATTGCTGAAAAATCTTTTGCTAAAGCCAGGAGAGTTAAGACCAACATTGTTATTATTATTATGGACATTGATGACTTTAAACATATTAATGATGCTTATGGTCATCAAGCTGGCGATCAAGTTTTAGTTGAATTTACTCAACGGCTACGTGACAACTTAAGAGAATACGACACTTTGGCGCGATATGGCGGTGAAGAGTTTTTATTATTACTGCCAAACACGGAGTTAACTATAGCTCAAACTATTGCAGAAAAATTAAGGAATATCATTGCTGCACCCGTCTTTTTAATTCATAAAAATATTCATGTCACCATTACAGCAAGTTTTGGTTTAGCTATGGGACAAGGGGAATTGCTAGACTGGGAACAACTCATGTTTCAAGCAGATAGCGCATTATATCAAGCCAAAAATGAAGGAAAAAATAAAGTACATACTCATTTTGGTGATGTTATCAATTTAAATAAAGTTAAAAGCTAAAAATCAATCAATTTTCGATTCCAACTTGCTGATGACACAAGGTCTAATTAAACCAACTCTTAAATTTATCAATACGTAAACGAAGTAAAAACAAGGTAATTACCCAATAGATAATAGGCTCTGTAACATCTGACTTTACCGACCAATAAAAATGTATTGCCACAAGTAAGACAATTAAGTAGTTAAAATTATGCAGTTGTTGCCAGCGCCTGCCCATTTTTCTTTTGATAACACTGATTGACGTAACAGCCAGCACAACTAACAACAACAACGCGACAAGTCCAACAGTAATATAGGGTCTTTCAAAGATTTCAGAGAAAAACAAATAAAAATCAAACTGGACTTCAAAGGCTAAAAAGTTAAACAGATGAAACAAGCCATAACAAAAAGCATACAACCCCATTAACCTGCGAGTTTTTAGTAAGTAACCTAACTTAAATCTTTTAGCAATTGGCGTAATCATCAGTGTAATCAGCAAAAGGTTGAATGCTCCAATACCAGTAAAATGAATTACCGCCTCAACAGGATCAGCACCGAGTTGGTCATTAAAGGCTTTAAAATAAAGATTTACCAAAGGTATAAGGGCAGAAACATGGATGACTAATTTTAGCCAAAGTACTTTATCTTTAACTTTTATATAAAAATTGAGCTTTGGCACCATTAAAAGTGATTCTTCAAATTTAAATTTTTATAAAGTGAAGCTACTTCTTCACCATAACCATTAAAAGGTAAAGTGGCTATTCGATTACGAGCGAATAAACCGCCGGTGGTTATTCTTCTTTCGCTCGCTTGACTCCATCTTGGATGAGAAACTTCGGGGTTAACATTGGCATAAAAGCCGTATTCTTTTGGTGCTAATATATTCCACGTTGTTGGTGGTTGGTGAGTAAGAAATTTAATTCCAACTATCGATTTAATACTTTTAAAACCGTATTTCCATGGCACAACAAGTCTAATTGGTGCGCCGTTTTGTGGCGGTAAAGTTTTACCGTATAAACCGACACTCATCAGAGTAAGAGGATTCATTGCCTCATCTATCCTTAACCCTTCAACATATGGATATTTAACACCGCCACCTACTCTTCTACTTGCTTGACCAGGCATTTGCTTAGGGTCGTAGAGTGTTTCAAAAGCAACATATTTAGCTTTTGAGTTTGGCGCGGCTTTTTTAATTAAACTGGCAAGTGGAAAACCAATCCAAGGAATTACCATTGACCAAGCCTCAACACACCTCATTCGATAAATGCGCTCTTCTAGAGGGAAAGCTTTTGTTAAATCATCATAGTCAAGAGTATGGGGATTATCACACTCACCAGAAAGTGTTAATTGCCATGGATTAGTGTTGAATTGTTGAGCTTTTTCTTGAGGATCGGTTTTATTGGTACCAAACTCATAAAAATTATTATGACTGATAATTTTTTTCTCAGGTGTTTTAATCAATTCCTTATTATTGTCAGAGGTGAAATTAAGCTTAGTTGTTTTGAAAGTTTCAGGTTCGTCATCAAAAAAACCAGCTTGAGCCTGATTAGAAAAAGAACTCGCTAACAAAGCGCCAGCCCCCATAAAACCCATTTGTTTTATTGCCTTTCTTCGGCTGTGATAAATGTTTTCGTCAGTTACGCTATTTTCATTGAGCTGATTTGACTTAGAAATTTTGATGAGCATAGGAAGTCTCAATTGTTTATTATATAAAACAGTAGATAGAGTTTAATTCAAAATAATTTCGTCTGTGATACTTTTGTTAACTTTAAATTTTACTTCCTATAAAAAAGCCGATAACTCTATCAAGGTATCGGCTTTATTAACATTAATTACTAGCTGTAACTAATGGGCAAACTTTTGTAAATAAGAAATAATATCGTTTGATTCATACAACCATTGAAACTGACCATTTTCATCGGCAATTTTCAAACAAGGCACGCTACGCTTTCCACCTTCACGGATTAATTCTTCACGATAATCATTTTTACCATTAATGTTTCGTAGTTCAATGTTTAAACCATTGCGTTTAATATCGCGGCGTACTTTCACACAAAATGGGCAGGCCGGCAGTTGGTATAAACTTAATATTTGGGTTTTTTCATCAATATCATTTTGAACACTCAACTCTCTTTTAGGAGAGGATGGTGAAAAAATAAAGTTAAAAAATAAAATAATACGACCAAGTACCCAGCGGATAATAAACATAGACTCACTTCTCATGTAAAACAATTTAATAGACAGTTAATTTTCAGCGCGAAAGTTTAACACATAAGCCAAGAATGAGCACCTTTGTGCTTTATTGGCAATAAGGTTATGAATTAACAACTTTAAATTTTTCTACCACATTAAATCATCTGGAATTTGATAATCAGCATATGGGTCTGACTCATCAACTACTTCATCATTTACTTTTTCGTTTTGTACTAAAATTATTTTACTATCAAGTTCAGCTAATTTTGCTGCGGTTTCACTAGTAACAATATAAGTCACATCATCTAAGCCACATAAAGCTAAGCGGCCATTCACTAATGCTTTATGGGTATTAGTATCTAAAGCTAACTTTTTAATTTTATTATCAAAAGTATAGTTATACTCAGCTTCACCAAAGACGTTTTTGATATGATGATGTTCAAGAATTTGTTTAATACGTAAAAGCTGTTCTTTGGCAATTAACTGCTGTTTTTTCTCATCGTTAAGTGCGGTATCTTTGGCAAGTTTCTCTACTTTTGCTTTAGCTAAATCTTGCTGTACCTGCTCTTGCATGGTAGCACCATGTTCAACACCACTGCGTTTTTGTTTGTTCTTTTTACGTTTATCAGAGTTAGCCTGACGCGTTTTTTGTTTGGTGGTTAAACCAGCTTTGAGTAATTGGTCTTGTAATGATGCCATAAGTGGATACTTAATTTAAAGAGATAATTATTTTATCGTTATTCTATCAGTAATTTATTAGGCCGTATTGATCTTTCATCTTTATCTCTTTAATGGCATTGCCCCTTCTGTTTTCTTCCCCTGAAATAAAAAGCCACTTTAAACAAAGTGGCTTTTATTTGAAACATGTCATTGATTATCTAACTGATTAGTTTTCTATGTATCTTAGATAAATCGTTGCACCAGAAAACTCCGGATTAGCCCTGAGATGAATATAGCTCCAACCGGCTTGTACTGACTCAACAGTTATCACCTCTTCATTTGAAGGGTTCGCAGAACGATTATCCCATGTTGTGCTATTGGGTCTAGTATCAAATCGGTACAGTAAATCAGCATTGCCATTACCGAAGCTCACTGAAATCTCTAAGTCTTTACCCACATCGGCGCTTCTGATCATATGAGAGAATTGTAGTTGATTATTCGAGTCCGTGTCTTGTAAGCAATAAGCGATATTAGCTTCTAATCTACCGGTAGATTTTAGAGTTTCACCAGCACTGCAAGCATCAATAAAAGGGACTTCATCAGCTTCACTGATAACCACTTGGGCTGAATCGCTATTTACAGCGCCTAGATCATCAGTAAGTGTTAATGTCGCAGTGTAAGTTCCCACCGTAGTATAACTATAGCTTGGCTTAGCTTCATTACTTGTTGAACCATCACCAAATTGCCATAAATATTGGACAATCACACCATCACCATCAAATGAACCATCACTATTGAAGGTAATATTCTCTGCAACATTTGCACTATACGGGCCATTTGCATCAGCATCAGGGGCTTGGTTATTTTCAAAACTCAAATATAAAGTAACCGCTGAAAACTCAGGATTAGCTCTCACATGGATATAGTGCCAACCACTCTCAATTGCACTTACCATGATAGATTCATTATTATCACTATTACTAGAGCTTTGATCCGCATTACTGCTCGTCGGTCTATCGTCATATTTATATAACAGGTCGCCATTTCCACTGCCGTGTTGGGTATTAATATAAAGTGTTTTACCTGCATCTTCAGCAGAGACTAAATAGGCCATTTGAAGTTGCTTGTTATAATCGGTATCTTGTAAACAGTAGGCAATATCAGTTTCTAAGCTGCTTTGATTGTGAACCGCAATGCCATCAGCGCATGCATCGGTGATATCATTATCTGTGATAACTTCATCAATGGTTACCAAAGCCGTATCAGTGCTAATTAATCCTAAGTTATCAGTGACAGTTAAACTTACCGTGTAACTCCCTGCAGCACCATATGCATAACTTGGGTGACTTACTTCGCTTGAGGCACCATCGCCAAATTGCCAGTCATAACTGGTAATACTGCCATCACTATCGATGCTGCCAATGCTGGTAAAAGAAATAGCTGAGCCTACAATACCTTGATAGGGTCCATTAACTTTTGCGGCAGGATGTTGATTATTAGCTTCGGTATAATTCGCGACGAGCTGCACATCAGCATAATCGCTATAGCCTCGAAGCATGACATGGTAGACACCAGAGTTTGTTGGGTCTATCTCACAGCTCTCATTGTTACCCGGTTTATAAGGGCGACAATCATAATTACTGGTGCTAGGAGCTAAGTCATAACTGACATACAGATCTACATCACCCGTTCCACCACTGGTATTAATATTTAGTGATGTCGCATTATCAGGAACATTGACAATAAAACTTTGCTCTTCACCTTTAAGGCCTGCTACGTTTATTACTTCACCATTTTCAAGTGTATTGCTAATTGGCTCACCGATGATAGTTACGCTAGTGACGGCGCTATTTGAAGCTCCTTTATTGTCAGTAACGGTTAGAGTTGCGCTGTACTGGCCTGGTTGAGAGTAACTATAGCTAGGGTTGGCTAATTCACTGGTATCCGTATCGGTACTATCATCACCAAAACCCCATAAATAACTGACAATTTGACCATCAGTATCAGCCGAACCTTGGCTAGAAAAACTAATTGAATCAGTAACATTCCCACTATACGGACCATTAATATTGGCATTAGGTACTAAGTTATTATTGCCACCTGTTGTATCACTGTGCTCAATAGTAAAATAATCAACGACATCGCCCATTGGGCCTATTACATTCATGGTTAGCGTTTTATCATTGATATCTAATACCATAGAGCCACGACCACCATAAATATAGTCTGTAGGATGGCGTTTTCCTGAATCAATATCCTCTTGAGATACAACATTTGCATGGCCATTACCGCCACCTTCACCTGCACCATGAGTGATATATACTGTACCCGAATTAGCCTCACCCGCTTTTTTAGTATAAGCACCATCACCATCTATTCTGCCGTCACCACTATCTATATTGTGCAAGGCCTCATTATAAGTAGTTGATAGTCCATAATGCCCCTTGGTTAACGTTGTACGTGTATAAAAATGGTTATGCCCTGTCATGACTAAATCAACACCATGTTTGTCAAAAATTGGCAGGTATATTTCTCGCATTTTAACCATGTTGTACTCAGTGTCTGAGTCATGACCACTTTTAGCATAAACAGGGTGATGAAAAACGGTGATCAACCATTCAGCAGTAGTATTAGCTAAATCGGTTTCTAACCAGTCATCCATTGGTCCCGCAAGCTCAAAATGCTCATCATCGCTGGAGTTAAGTACAACAACATGAATGTTACCGTAATCAAATGAAAAATAAGCTTCATGACCCGAAGGTGTACCGCCGGCTTCCCCCATCGTTGGCAAACTAAATAAGTCATAATAACCACCAGTTTCAGTTTTTATTTTGGCGGTACGATTATCATGATTGCCTAATACTGGCCATAAAGGTGATTGTTTGAGCATTTTAGGATACTGGTTAAATACTGCATTTTGATATTCTTCAATGGTGCCATCAACATAAGCATTGTCACCGAGCATTAACCAAAAATCAGTATATTCGCCTTGTGCGTAAGTGTAGTATCCATCTCTAACAATTTTTTGATCCAGGGTAGTTGGATCTGTCCCTGCTCGTCCAGGATCACCTAGAATCCAGATGCGTGTTGGCGTAGCTTGTCCTGGAATGGGTGACGTCTCAAAAAAGGTATCATTATCATTACCTGAAAGACGCTCACTGCTTGAACCAATCGAATAATAATAACGGGTAAGAGCTGATAAGCCCGTTAAGTTCACTACATGCTCGGTCGTTAACTCACTACTAACAATTTGTTGAGTTAAACTGTCCACTGCATCACCAAAATTGACTTGACTATTGGTGGCAACATCAGTATTCCACCTGACAATCATCGAGTTATCCGTCGCCATTTGAATATAAGGACCACGAACAATGTTTGTCTGTGCATAAGTAAAGCTACTCGCCATACAAAGTATTAAACTGGCCTTTGTAAGGTACTTATTCAGTAATATTTTTTGTTTTTTATCAACCATTACAACCTCTCTTTTGAACACGCAAATTAAATGCTCAATTTTCAATGTTAATTTTCAAAAAAATATTGGAAATCAAATTACCTATAAATACAGGTTAACTCTCTCAAATATTTTCTGACTGCTTCCTTAATGATCATTCTTTTTTTAGCTTTAATAATTTTTACTTATGAATGACTACAATGGACAATCATTAACCACTAAAAGTTTTTAAATGAAAAGAACAACCACCTGATATTAACTGTCACTAGCTAACCGAAGATGATGAAACAAGATTAAGTGTTTGATATTGTTTTATTTAAAATAAGTCAGAGAAAAGGTACAAACGAACAAAGGTGGATGTCTTTGAAGGGTGATGGTGTTGCTTCATATTAAAAATAACAAAAACAAAACACCTTATTGATATATTAATAGCTTAGTGTGACTAACCTACTTTTAGAGAAATAATTTCAGCTGATTCTGAGCCTTGCATTAAAAGTTCAAAATCACTAATTGGCGCAGGATATGCAATGCCAAAACCTTGTACAAAGTCTATACCTATTGATTTTAATAATGCGGCTGATTTTTCACATTGAACAAATTCGGCAATCGTTAACATATCTAATGTACTTGCCATATTCTGAATTGATTTTACAATGGCAACATCATACTTATTCACCAATACATTTTGTACATAAGAGCCATCTATTTTAATATATTTTGCCGGTAAGTTTTTTAAATAACTAAAAGTTGAAAAGCCTTTGCCAAAATCATCTAAGGCAATAGCAAACCCTGCAAAACGAAGTTTTTCCACCATTTTTGTCGCCATTGCCATGTTTGATATTGCGGCGGTTTCAGTTATTTCAAAACAAATAGCTTCACAAGGAAAATGGTAGTTGTTATGACAAGTAATTATGCTATCAATAAATTTTTCATCGGTTAAAGAGTCTCCTGATAAATTTATTGCTATCACCAACTGCTGCCATAAGTCAGGGTGCTCAGCAAACCAGCTAAAGGTTTTTGACATCACCCAATAATCAACTTGCGCACACAATCTAAAACGTTCAACTGCGGGTAGAAATACATTAGGACTCAGTAATTGTTCTTTATCTTTCAATCTTAGCAATATTTCAATGTGTTGCTTTTTGCCCGCTCTTTCACTTAATGGTTTAATTTCTTGAAAAAACAACTTAAATTGATCTTGTTCTAGCGCGGTCTGGATTCGAGCTGCCCAATGAGTTTCTTGGTGATGATGAACAACACTTTCGTTATTATAGTCAAACAATTGATAACAGTTGACCCCTTGATTTTTCGCCATGAAACAAGCCGCATCAGCTTCACGTTTCACTTCAACCAATGGTGGAGATTGATGATTAATTAATGTTGCGCCAATACTCGCTCCAACATCAAAGACTTGACCACCGTAACTAAAAGTTAATTCTTTAATTGCTTGATTAATTTTTGTTATGACTTTTAAGGTGTTTTCTTTTGAAACCTGCAAAAGTAATACTGAAAACTCATCACCGCCAATGCGAGCACATACATCGCTTTGACGAACCACTGATTTTAATAACTGACCAATATCACGCAATAATTGATCACCAGCAGCATGACCCGCATTATCGTTAATTAGTTTAAACCGATCCATGTCTAACTGTAATAACGCATGTTGTTGCTTATTATCTTGTGCGTCATGCCAAGCATCGACTAGTCGTTGCTCAAACTTATAACGATTAAATAATTTGGTGACACTGTCGTAATTGGCTTGATAACGAAGACGGGCTCGCAACTTTTCAGCACTGGTGACATCGCGTAAAACAATAACGGTGCCATCAAAAGTGCCTCCTGCAGAAAATACGCCTTTAACATCTTGCTCAATACTCAGCAACTTACCATTTAGCTTTACTGCTATCGTTTGTTTAAAAACACGATCTGAAGCAGCTTCATTCTGTAAGGCATGCAAAGTAGCAGTAAAATTTTCTTCAATATCGTCAGTTAAGATACTTTCTTTAACTTTAACGTATTGCTGATTAACAAAGTCTTGGCTTTTAACTGAAAACAGCTGTTCACAAGAGCGGTTAATATAAAGAATATTACCTAATTTATCAGTACGAATAACGGCATCATGCAAAGCATTTAAGGTCGAGTTTTGATTATTTAATGTTCGGCCGAACTGAGAAATCACGATAAAAACAAAAAAACTCAATGCAGGTAATAGCAACATAACTGGAGAGGTTTTTTTTTCGATAAGAACTAATGATATAAGTGATAAAATAGAAATTAAAAGAAGCGAAAATCTAAAAAAAGACCTACCAGTTACCCTATTGAATAACAAAGAAAACCTACCTTTTATCGTATACAGCATAATTACCAATCAAATACAGCTTGAATTTTGAGCGGCAAAGTATAACAACTTTTAGCTAATGACACACTCTTTATAAGGGTAATAATTCTGGATATTAAGTACTTCTAGAGAAATTCTATAAATATAAATAACTTATGCTAATGAAAAACTATTAACTCGTTTTTTGATTAACAACGTCTTTAAGAGAGATGACATTGTCACTTTTATTCGATGTATCATCACCCTTCAGTTGACTAACTTTAACTTCTTTGGTTAATGATTCACCATCTTGGTACCTATGATAAGAAAAACTATCTAAGCCAAGTTGCTGACTAAACTTATGAAAAACCATAAAGTCTTCTTTAGTAAATTCTTCTTCGTTTTTAGTTAATAACCCATCAACATACATAGAATTACCGTTTATATTACAATTAGCTATTGCAGTATAAGGCAGCCCATATTCAGATACTTTAAGTGCTCGAACCATTTTAACTTCAAAACACCAATCGCCAATTTTTATATGCCGAGAAATTGACTCTGTCATTTTTAATATTACTCAATTGTTATTATTTAATAGTGAAAAAATTAGTGGTGAAAAAATACTTATACTCAAATTTCGTTATAAAAAATAATTTTAGCGTTACTGGATAATTTAGCGTTATGGGAGAGAATAATTTAATAACACCAAAAAAATTAGCCAACATATTACAATTAATTAACACAAAATTCGAACATAATTATCCCTTTTTTGTCTTTGTAATTAAAAACAAATAGTTAAAATTGTAAGTTTTAGTTTTTGCAGATGATTATTCGCTACAGCTAAGGTAATCTAGGGGACTATTGTTAATACTTTACTATTTGCGACCTTCAATAATGAAAAATTTTTTCATCGGTTTTTTACTTACTTTATTTTTAGTGCTTGCCACAGCAAGTACTTGGATTTACAGTCAAATCGATAGCTCTCTAGCTAAACTTGAAGGAAAGCAAACATTATTTGGACTATCAAAAACCACTACTGTTGAGCGAGACGCTCAAGGTATCGCGACTATTACTGCTCAAAATAGAGTTGACATTGCCGTTGCCACTGGCTTTGTACATGCCCAAGAACGTTTTTTTCAAATGGATTTATTACGAAAAAATTCAGCTGGAGAGCTCTCTAGTCTCTTTGGTGAGGTAGCGCTAGATTACGATAAAAACATTAGGCTTCATCGCTTTAGAGACCGCGCCAGAGAAATTGTTAAACAGTTACCTCGTGAGCAATATAAAATATTACAGGGTTATACTCGAGGGGTTAATCAAGGGTTAAGTTATTTACAGGCTCCTCCCTTTGAATATTTATTGCTACAACAATCTCCAGTTGAATGGCAAGAAGAAGATACCGTATTAACTGTATTAAGCATGTATATTGATTTGCAATATCATGATGGTAGACGCGAGCGAACACTAGCGGCAATAAAATCATCTTTGGGTAATGACGTTTATCAATTTTTAAATCCTAAAGGAAGTAAATGGGATGCCGCTATTGATAACAGTAAATATCCAAGCTCTGCGATGCCAGAAAATTCATGGCCGATAATCACTTCATCCCAGCAATCTCAAGCATTGACTGACAATAGAAAATTAATAAACAACTATCAAGATGGACAATTTCCAGGGTCAAACAACTGGGCGGTTGACGGAAACTTATCACATACCAGTAGTGCAATTGTCGCCAACGATATGCATTTAGGGTTACGGGTGCCCAATACTTGGTTTCGCGCTAGCTTTAACTATCTACATAACGATAAAAAGGTGAAAGTAACAGGCCTAACCTTACCAGGAACACCCAATATAATTATTGGTAGTAATGGTGATATTGCATGGGGCTTTACCAATAGTTATGGTGACTGGAGCGATGTTATTGTGCTCGATACTAATAACAATAACAGTCAGTATTTAACGCCAAAGGGCTATGTTTCTTTTAGCTACCATAACCAAATGATTGCGATAAAAGATCAAGATGCTGTTGAAATAGAACTCAAAGAAACCATTTGGGGACCCGTTATTGGAAAAAATGCCGATGGAAAGTTATTGGCCTACCGTTGGGTCGCTCATGATATTAATAGCGTTAACCTCAATCAAATGAACTTAGAATATGCCACAAACGTTGATGAAGCTTTTGTTGTTGCAGCATCTGCGGGTATCCCAGCGCAAAACCTCATGGTTGCTGATAAACAAGGTAATATTGGCTGGACTATTATCGGCCCTATTCCATTGAAGAAAGGCAACGTAGGTGAGCTTCCTACCAGTTGGTCAAATGGTGACAATAGCTGGCAAGGATATTTAAGCAGCGAGCAATACCCTAAAATTAAAAACCCGACAGATCATCGATTGTGGACAGCTAACTCAAGAGTCGTGGGTGGTGAAATGCTGGCTAAACTAGGAAATGGTGGCTATGCAATAGGTGCTCGAAGCAGTCAAATACGTGATGCATTATATGCTAAAAATTCTTTTGACGAAAATGAGCTGCTTGCTATCGCCCTTGATGACAAGGCTATTTTTTTGCAACGCTGGCAAAACTTTTTGCTTAAAAAAGTAATATCCAATGCAGTTAACAGCAAATATAAAACTTGGCAAGAAGCTAAAAATTTACTTATAAATAATAACTTACGCGCTTCAACTGACTCGGTTGCTTATCGTTTAGTCAGAAATTTTCGTTTAAATGTTAGATCTATGGTTTTTAATAACATTAATAATAAATTGTCGAATATTGACCCAGCTTATGACTTTCATACTATACGCCATCAAATTGAAAGCCCTTTGTGGCAATTGATTAATGAACAGCCAAGACTTTTTTTATCCCAAAATACCGACTTCTCTAGTTGGGATGATTTATTTTCCAAGGCTTTAGATATGACAATTCAAGATATGAGTCAGGAGCAACCTTTAAATGAGTCGACCTGGGGGAAACAAAATACTGCGGCTATTGTACATCCACTCAGTAAAGCAATACCTTTTATTGGTCGCTGGTTAGATATGCCAAAAACACAACTCTCTGGCGACTCTTACATGCCTAAAGTGCAGGGTAATGCTTTTGGCGCATCCCAGCGAATGGTGGTTTCTCCTGGCCATGAAGAAGATGGTATTTTACATATGCCTACGAGCCAATCAAGTCACCCTTGGAGTCCATACTACCGCAAGGGCCATAGTGACTGGGAACAAGGTATTGCCTCAGATTTTCTACCCGGTAAAACAAAATATACCTTAACTTTTTTTAGTTTTTAGTTTTTAATTTTAACTTATAGATAAAGAGAAAATAATTATGACTGTATTAATTTGGTGTTTATTCATCGCAGCCGCACTGCCTTATTTAGCAAAAGGCCCTGTTGCTTTTGCTATGAATAAACTAGGCGGTTATGACAATAACCACCCAAGAGAACAACAAAGTAAGTTAACCGGATTCGGTGCAAGAGCACTTTCAGCTCATCAAAACGCTTTTGAATCATTAATAGTTTTTGCCGCAGCAGTACTTTGTGCTTTAGCAACAAATACACTGACAGACTCAATACAAACACTTGCTATTATTCATGTTTGCGCACGTATTATTTATAATGTGCTTTATTTAATGAATATTGGCACATTTAGGTCTATTGTTTGGGCGGTTGGTTTAGGTTGCTCATTTGCGATTATTTGGCAGTGTATTCCTTAATAAAGATTAGCCGATACTAAAGTTAGTACTAAGACTAGTACTAAGAACTACCAAATCATTATAAAGAAACCATTGACGCAAATACTTGGCAAAGCTAGAGTACGGCTATGAATATAAATATCTGTTTAACAACAACGCTGATTAAATTTAGTTTCTTTTTAACCTCTGCTAACGAGTTTAGCTAGAGAGGTTGTTGTCGTGACGAATTGAAGACGATAACAAAACCTCCCCTTCGGAGGTTTTTTTATGTCATGGATGACTGTATTAAGCGGTTGCGGTGACTGAATGGACTCAGGAAGTAGAGTAACGCAGGAGCAGTTACCGAAACGAAATGAGCTGTTATGTCATGGATGACGGTATTAAGCGGTTGTATAAACAAAATAGCATTAACATTTTACTTAATAGGATCACATTGTGAACGAAGAGTTAGACTTAACTAAAATACGAGAAAAAATCACCAGCCTTGATAATCAACTACTCGAGTTATTTTCTCAACGTCGTTCACTCACACTAAGTGTCGCTAAAAGCAAAGCCCATCTAGTTCGTCCAGTAAGAGATCAGCAGCGTGAACAAGAATTATTAATTCGTTTAATTAACAAGGGCAAAGAGCTTAATTTAGATGCTCATTATGTCACCAGTATTTTTCAAAGTATTATTGAAGACTCTGTTCTTAATCAACAAGCTTATTTGCAAACACTTGCTAATCCAAATATTCAAACACCAACAGTAAGTGTCGCTTTTCTCGGGCATAAAGGCTCATATAGCTATCTTGCTAGCCACCGCTATTTTTCACGACGCGCAGAAAAAATTATTGAACATGGTTGTCAAAATTTTAGCGACATCATGCAACAGGTAGAATCAGGTAATGCCGATTATGGTATGTTACCAATAGAAAATACCAGCTCAGGCAGTATTAATGAAGTCTATGACGTTTTACAACATACAAACCTTTCAATCGTAGGTGAGATAACTCAACCCATTGAACACTGCTTGTTAACCGCCGTTAATACCCGCTTAGAAAATATTAAAACCATCTATGCCCATGGCCAACCTTTTACTCAGTGCAGTAACTTTTTAGATAAACAAAAAGGCATTCGAATTGAATATTGCGACAGTACCGCAGATGCCATGGCTAAAGCCTATCAACTGCAAGACCAAAGTGTTGCGGTTATTGGCAGTGAAGAAGGTGGTCATCTTTATAAGTTACACGCTTTAGAAAAATCAATCGCTAATCAACAAGAGAACCACAGCAGGTTCATACTGGTTGCACGTAAACCTGTTGATGTTGCTGAGCAAATCCCTGCAAAAACAGCTTTTATAATAGCCACAGGTCAAAAAGCAGGGGCATTAGTGGAATGCTTAATCGTATTAAAAACTAAAGGCATTAACATGTGTAAACTAGAGTCTCGTCCAATTCAGGGACGACCATGGGAAGAGATGTTTTATATTGATGTCGAAGCCAATGTAAAGTCTCTAGCCCTACAAGAAGCGATAAATGAAATAACAAATTTAACTAACTTTATTAAAGTATTAGGTTGTTATCCAATTGAGCATATTAGCCCAACCAATGTCCCAAGTAACGCCATCGATTAACAAAAGTACAATAAAAAATGGCAAGCTGAGGCTTGCCATTTTTATTTAATTCACACTTTTAACGACTAAGGCGTAAAAGGTGCTGCAAGTTGAAACTCCAATAAAGTGCCAACTGGAATATTAATGCTTTTACCACCACCCAAAAGAGAGAGCCCAAGCCCTACTTTAGCGCCTGTTTTTGCACCATCAGAGCCATCAATTAAGCCACCTATGGCTGCAGCTCTTGCTGTTCTGCCTACCGTATTTTTAGCTTCAGCTTCTGTGATAGCCTTAACACCTGATGTTTTAATACTAACCATTTGATTGTTTATCATGATATCGGTAAAGGTTAATACCATGCTTGCTTTACCTACCAAACGACCTGACTTTTTAGACTCAGTAACCACGCCATAAAGCGTACTACCTCTAGCTGCTACAACTACATTTTCGACCACCATATCTGCTTCAAGTCTTGCGGTAAATTTGTGACCGGTTGCATGATTATTAGTACTCAGTGTTGTTCCTGTTCTCGCAACTATTCGGGTTCCTACAGGTACGGTAACTTTTTTATTTGAAACTGGCTCAGCCGCCCCAGTAACCTGTTTCTCTATTATTTCTTTTTCCACTGTTGCTTTTTCAGCTACTTCATTACTTGCAATTTCACCAAAACTTAGACCAGCGACTTTATCACTATCGAACTTCAATTGTTGCCCTGCGATTTCAAAAACAACCCCATTTGCATCTTTTGAGATGAACTTTCCATTAATTACTTGGCCATCTTTTAAAGTTAAAGTATCAGCGATACTTGCAAACGAGCTGAATAATAAACTCGCTCCTAATACACTGGCTATTATAAGTTGTTTGTTCATGATATCTCCTTTGTCATTCAATATAATAATGATAATCAATAAATACCGATGTTACACTATGCTCTATAAAAATTTATAAATAAATTTAACAAGAGCATAAACAAATGCGAAGACTATTTTCGAGTATTCTTCGCAGTTTGGTCGAATTAAAGCTGGTAGGAATTATAATACCCTTTATTTACAGTTCTATTTTTAATAATCCCTGAATAACTTTACTGGAATTTCAATGAATAAATTAGCTCCCATTGCTCTATTTCTTTTACTCTTTTTTGGTGGTTCGTTGTGGTACTTAGCCAACAGTGAATTAAATGCAAACGTTCAAGCTCGCATTATCAAGGTGTCTAATTATTATACCGAACAATTATTAAGCATTGAAAAAGTTGAAGTGAATATCGCTGAAGGTACAGGGATAATCTATGGTATTAAATTACAAAACAGTACGCTATACCAAAACAAATATATGCTAGAGATCCCTCAACTGAGCTTTGTCTTTGATACAAAAAGCTTAACAGGTAAGATAATCAACATTGACGAAATAATCCTAAGTGACGGGCAGTTTTTCATTGAAAATATCGTAGACCAATCAGGCCATCGACAAAATAATTTTTCACAACTTTATCAACGACTCAATGATAAAATAGCATTAATTCAAGATCGAAGAAAACAAAAGTCTGAACCCTATATACAAGCAAATGCAATTAAATTAGCTAATAGTCAACAAGTCTATTTACCATTAACCAATGACCTACAACAAAATCAGCAACAGCGCTACTCATACACCTTAAATGCAATTGGCAAAGGAGAAGGATTACCTGCAAGTCTTTTTGGTATTGAAGTATTAAGGAAAACACTCGAAACAATTATAAACGCTCATATACCAACATCTGCCAAATAATAATGTTTTCTGTGGTCATTTATAAATAAAACGTTGAGCTTCCTTGAATTTATTGAAACAAGGATTATCCTTAAAGGTACTAATTCAAATCCTAACCACACTATTTTATGGCAAGCCCCCTAAAGTTTAATAGCGTGAGTTCGTTTGTTTTGCTATTTATTATTACTTTTTTTCTGCCAAATAAAGGCAATACTAATGAATTCGAGCTTACACCTTATATCGGTAGTATGTTCAGCTCAGATCTTCAAAGTGTTGATTCTGAGAATCGTTTGAACGTTTCTGACGACCTGCACTTTGGTCTTGCCCTTGCTTGGCAGGAGTCAAAAGCAGGCCAAGGCCAAATACTGATCAACTATGTTAGCCATCAGATCACCGATGCACAGGGGGAACAGGATAAATTTGATTTAGTCTATGCTCATTTTAGCGGTATAGGACACTATGGGAAACGTGGTTACATTACCACTTTAGGTTTAGGTATTGGTGCCAGTTACATGAAATCATCCTTTGATGATGGCTTTTATCCCTCAACAACCATTGCAATTGGTACAAGATATTTTATTTCAAAAGAACTTACTTTTGTCACTGAAATCAGAGCTTATGCAACTCTGATAAAAGAAGAAGATAATATTTTTTGTGACAATGGTGAATGTCTAGCCGTTTTTGAAGGAGCCATTTGGTTAGATACCAGTATTTCGATTGGCTTTGCCTATCAATTTTAATCATTCCTTCTTACTCTAACTTCTTACTAATACTTTACCAGACTTAGATTTAGAACATGGCATGAACTCAAGCAGAAAAAGTATTGAAAACATAACTAACCTTACGAATACTTTTGTCGCAAAATCCAGTTAATTGAAGATAATATATTAAGTCAACTTTGGTCATTAACGTTAACCGTTTCTAGCTTTTTTAAATTATTGTCGTTACAGTAAGGAAAACCTCAAACGACAGTATAACAAATGCTTAAAAAGCTATTTTTGATATTTACTTTTCTTACTTCACTAACCGCTTGTGAGCAAAACACTACCACTAGCAATGAACCAACAGTCACTGAGAATGCCAGTCAAAAACATCCAACTTTAGATAAAATAAAAGTAGCAAAACCCAGCTTGCGCACTTGGCAACAAATTCAAAAGTCAGGTTTTATTACCGCGATAAAATTGGACAGAGAAAATGAAGCAGCTCTTCCTCGCTCTGGCTCGACAAGTATATATCACCAGCAGCTATTCACTTTATTTGCTCAAGAGCATAACCTTGAAGTAAAATGGTTAACGGTTAGTAATTTACCAGAAATGTTTGAACACCTTGAGAAATTTAATGCTGATATTATTCCTCGCCACTTAACCATCACAGAAAATAGACGTGATAATTTTAGTTTTACCTATCCGCTACTACGAGACAAAGAAGTATTGATTGGTGCATTGACAGCACAATCACCAACCAGTGAAGATAATATATCAATAACGTTACCTGCAAGTAGTGCTTATAGCGAAACACTGTCAAAATACTATCCCAATTGGACCATCACTTATTTAACCGACTCATTGAACTCTGAGCAACTCGCTGACGAAATTGTAAAAGGAACATTCAACTATAGCGTCATTGATGGCTTTGCCTTTGATACCTTAAAACAATACCGTGATGATATAAAATTGCTACTCCCGCTTCCCGATGGCATCGATTTAGCTTGGATGATCAACTTAAACAATCCGACACTACTTCATAAACTCAATAACTTTATCTCTGAACATCACGTAGTACAAATTGCCGAGCCTAATCGAAAGTTCGATTTTAAGACTTTACAAAAGAAAAAATTACCTTTAAGAGTTATCACTCGTAATAGCCCTGAAACTTATTTTTTGTGGCGTGGGGAGTTACTTGGTTTCGAATATGAATTAATGAGGCGCTTTGCAAGTTTACATAATTTAAAGCTTGAGATGGTGGTAGCAGACTCTTATGACGAGATGTTAACTATGCTAAAAGAAGGTCGTGGCGATATGATTGCGGCAGGATTAACACGTACAAAAACGAGTTTATCAAAAATTAAACAACAGAAAATGCAAACAAGCATTCGTTATAACCGAGTATCGGAACTATTAGTGGCTCACAAAGATAGCCCTGTCATTAAAGAATTAGCCGATCTTAAAGGTCGAACAATTACCGTTAGAAAAACCAGTAGCTTTTGGCACACGGCACAACAATTAGTTAAAGACTATCAAGTTAAACTAATAGCCGCTGATGAATTATTAGCCACTGAGTTGTTAATTGCTCAAGTCGCTGACAAAAGCATAGATTTAACTATTGCCGACAGTAACCTAGTTGCGATAGAGAGGAATTTTCGAAAAGAAATAACCATACCACTGACTCTAGAAGATGATGTTCCTTATGCCTATGTGGTAAGAAATAATAACCCTGAACTACTGAATTTTTTAAACGAATTTATCCGAAAACATTATCGACAAACATTCTATAATGTTGTTAAAAACAAATACTTTAAAAACACTACTCATCAAAAAAAAGTCATTGCCTCTCGCTTGAAATCAGGCTCTGAGCTATCCCCCTATGATGAAATCGTTAAAAGTAACGTTACTGAATATAACTTTGACTGGCGGCTAATCGTATCTCAAATGTACCAAGAAAGTCGTTTTGACCCACTAGCATCTAACCCAACCGGTGCAAAAGGTTTAATGCAAATGCTACCCCGCACAGCCAAAGAACTTGGTGTAACTAACCTAACAGAGCCTGAACAAGCGATTTCATCAGGGATACGGTATTTGAATTGGACAAGAGATAGGTTTTCAAAAGACTTGCCCGTTCAAGAGCAAATATTCTTTTCACTTGCCTCATACAACGCAGGTTTCGGCCATGTAAAAGACGCTCAGCGCTTGGCTCGCCAATTAGGATTTAGGGACGATAAATGGTTTAATCATGTTGAAAAGGCTATGCTGTTATTACAAAAAAGACAGTACTATAAAAAAGCTAGATTTGGCTATGTTCGTGGTAGTGAGCCAGTCAATTATGTCAGAAATATTCATCAACGTTATTTAAGTTATATTCGAATAACTCAGTAGTGTTAGTGACCAAAAAAGCAATTGAGCTTAACTATAGTGAGCTCACTTTAAAAAGGCTTTTCTTAATTGCAAAACAAATAGGATGCATTAATAACTCTCGGCTTTTCAATTAAGTAACTCTAGGGTGCACATCGAATTTGTCCTGATTGATTTTTAGTCTATGATTAAAGTAATGATAGACAAACCATTTCATATTTTATCATTCTACTTACTTGGTTTAAGGTTAATGTTAAAAGCCACTTTTATACTTAAAAACGCTCTAAACCTATTGATGTTGGTATTGATTACCTTACCAACACCTTCAAAAGCTACAGAGTTGTTAATGTTAACCGATGACGGCCCGCCACACATGATTGCCGCAACCAATAGTGGCATTGACATCGATATTACACGTGAAGTTTTAGAAAGCATGGGCCATACCATCAAGATAAAGTTCGCTCCTTTGAAACGCACTATGAAGCAAGTAATTAATCAGAAAGCTGATTTATTTCTACCGACATTTTTTCAGAATGATACGCCAAATATATTCATATCTGCAGCTATTATCAGCTATCGACCTGTGGTATTTAGTTTAAAAAAAAATAATTTCACACTAAAAAATATCAAAGATTTATCCGGTAAAAAATTAGTGACTTTTCAAGGAGCTGCTGGTTATTTTGGTGATGAATTTGTTAAAGTCTCTAAGCATAAAAATTATCGAGAGTTACACGATATGTCGAAGTTTCCAGAGATGTTAATGAAGCAAAGGTGTGATGTTGTGGTTTTAGATTATTATATTTTTTATTATTATTTAAAAGAGTATATAAAACAAAATCCAGCAACTGAGTTTACCGTTAAAGATGTTGATGAGTTTCTCTTCTTCCCAGAAGTTGAGGCACATGTTGGTTTTAATGATAAAAAATTAAGAAATAGATTCAATGAGCAGTTAAAGATCTATAAAAAACAAGGTAAAGACACAGCGGTAATCAATAAATATCTAACCATTTCCCCTGAAGATGAAATAGTTAAATAAATATATATACCTTAATCAACTGGCCCTAGGCGCAGACTCTGTTCATCAGCTCTTTATTTATCAATTAAATATCGACTAGCATGGCGCTAATATCATCCACCAAACTTTCTTTAGGCCGTTCAATTATCCTGCCAATTTCTTTACCATCTAAAGAAACAACAAAAGTGGGTGTATATTTAACTTTAGCTGCTTGTGCTCTGCCTTGTGTCTCTGCTTTTTGATAATCTAGGGCAATTAGTACTACATCTACTTGATTATTACCCTGTAATACTTTTAATAAACGAGGCACTTCTCGCTGACTATCATGGCACCAAGTACCAAAAAACACCTCAATTTTCAAATGAGATGGCCACTGCTTAACTTGCTTTTTGTGCCCAGCGGTAATCTCAAAATTTTGATAACTTGTCGAAAAACTACCGTACTGGCTAAATAATTCTTGTTGATTAACGTCACCTACTGCGTAATCAACCGAATCATCGGTATGGGCGCAGCCAACAAAAATCCCTGACATAATTAACGCGATGGTGACTGAAACATATTTTTTCAAAGCAAGCCCCTTAAGAGCACTATAATAACGTTTAGATAACTCATCAGTTTTACCTTGATTGCTCAATTAGAAGGAAAAAGTACCGACTTGATGACTATCAAGAAGTACTTTTCACGCGCTAAAGAGGCCAACAACAAGCTGGTTAGTTATTTCTTTAATTCGTTCGCTTTCAATAACATGCCTTTACTTTCTGCTAAGAAAATATCAGCATAATCACCGAACCAGTGAGAAACTTGGTTGAACATATCAACAAATGCATCTTTGTCTCCATTTTCAACATCTTCTAATAATTCTAAAAAGCGATAAGCGAAGCGCTTCATCATAGCGACATTATCAGTATTTGCAAAAATTATATCTGAATAAAGGATAGGGTCTTGCGCAAAAAGTCGGCCAACCATCACCAACTCTAACCGATATATCGGTGAACTCATATCAACAAGTTGTGCTATATCAGCTCCTTCTGCCATTAAGTGATAGCCATAAGCGATAGTTGAAAAGTGACGCATAACTTGAACCATCGCCATCGCTTTATCATGTTCATGGGCTTCTACTGGGTAAATTTTTGCTCCCCACACTTTGAACTGTTGTAATAGCCAGTTATATTTCTCGGGAAACCTACCGTCACAAGCAATAATCGTTTGTTTGATCAGACCGGCAACATCAGGGCCAAACATTGGATGTAAACCAACAACAGGCCCTTTATGAACATTCATCATTTCATGCAGAGGTGATTCTTTAATACTGGTTACATCCGCCAAAATACACTCTGGTGGTAATGCTTTAAGTTTACCAATAACCATAACGGTTAACCTTATTGGCACCGCAACGATAACTAAACTTGCATCCGACAAAATGCACTCACTGTTAGGCCAATCGGCTTGTTCAATTACTGCGACTTGGTATTGAGAGCGCTGAAATAGGTCAACAAAAATGCGGCCTAATTGTCCCTTGCCACCAATAATGACCACTTTGTTGCACTGAGTGTTTACACATTGATAGCCACTGGCATCTTGGCTAACATAAGAGTCACGCATTAATCGGCGTAATACATCTTCAATTAAATCACCAGAAACACCAGCATCAATGGCCTGTTGACGACGTTTACCAAATAGCGATTTTTCACGCACGGGGTCATAAATAGGCATGCCAACTTGGCTTTTTAATTGCCCTACTTTACTGGTAACGTCTAAACGTTTAGCCAATAGGTTGACTAATTGGCTATCAATTTCGTCAATTTCATTACGAAGCTGATTTAATTGTGATTCAAACTCAGCTGATTTTTTAATCGTCATTTTGTTCTCAAGTAATGTTTAATTGAATGACTGTTTAATGATAAATTAAGCAATTCGTTCAACAAGTTTTTTTGCTAACATTTCATCAGCTTGTTTAAATAGCTTTTGGGTAGTAGAAAAATCAATACATGCATCGGTTACAGAAACTCCGTAGGCTAATTCTTCAGCAGGTAAGTCTGAACTTTGATTTCCAGCGTTTATATTACTTTCGAGCATAATACCAATAATCGATTTATTGCCTTCAAGTATTTGATTAAATACATTGGTTGCCACTAATGGCTGACGGTTATAATCTTTATTCGAATTACCATGGCTACAATCAACAACTATGCTGGGTTTGATCCCTTGTGCCAATATATCACGCTCGCACTCTGCAATATTAACTGAGTCATAGTTAGGCTGTTTACCACCGCGTAAAATAACATGGCCGTCAGGATTACCTGAAGTCTTAATTAAAGCCACCTGCCCTTGACGGTTAATACCCATAAAACGGTGTGGTGACTCTGCTGACTGCATCGCATTAATTGCAACACCCAAGCTACCATTTGTACCATTTTTAAAACCAATTGGCATAGATAAACCACTGGCCATTTCTCGGTGAGTTTGCGACTCTGTAGTTCTTGCTCCTATCGCCGACCAGCTAAATAACTCAGCTAAATATTGTGGGCTAATAGGATCAAGTGCTTCAGTTGCTAAAGGCAAACCAAGCTCTGTTAAGTAAATGAGTAATTCACGTGCTTTTCTCAAGCCAGTTTCAACATCAAACGAACCATCCATATGAGGGTCGTTTATTAAGCCCTTCCAGCCAATTGTTGTCCGTGGTTTTTCAAAGTAAACTCGCATAACAATGTACATAGAATCTTTATACTTATCATGTTGTTTTTTTAACTCTCGTGCATATTCTTTTGCTGCATCAATATCATGAACAGAACAAGGGCCACTAATCACTAATAACCTAGGATCACGCTGATGAATTATATTAGCAATGATTTGTCGGGCATTGGTTACATAGTCACGACCTCTTTGAGATAAGGTGATTTCGGCTCTAAGTTGCTCTGGGGTAATTAAAACCTGCTCAGAGTTGATATGAATATTGTTTAAAGTACTTTTAGGTTCAGCGATTGACATAATATTTCCAGTATTTTTTGTGACGGTGTGTCTAATTTTTAAAGTGTAGGTAATGCGAGCCAGTTAACAACACTGACAATGAGTTGCTGTTAATAGCAGTAGGTAAATCGATAGGTTTGCTTGAGGGTAAACATCATAATTTGTTATTTTCTTAGTTGTATTTTAAGTCATTTCATACAAAACAAATCAAAAATTGATTTTCGTAAACTTTTGATTACGCACTTTGTAAGGAATATAATACACACAAAAATTACTCAGGTATAGTACTCAGGCATAAAAAAAGCGTCAAAAGACGCTTTTTTTTATTCAGGAATGAATCATGTGTCACATTACAGTGACATAGGGAGACAATAGCTAATAGCAGTTACCCACCGTGAACTATGCGCTGTGCAATTAAATTATCAACAACACTAGGATCTGCTAATGTTGAAGTATCACCTAGGGTATTTATATCATTCCCAGCAATTTTTCGTAAAATTCGACGCATAATTTTACCTGAACGTGTTTTGGGCAAGCCTGGTGCCCACTGAATATAATCAGGCTTAGCAAAACGGCCTAACTCTTTGGCAACAAACTCTTTAAGTGCTTTATTAAGATCATCACTTTCACTTACTCCTTTCATTAGGGTAACGTAACAATAAACACCTTGGCCCTTTATTTCATGTGGGTAACCAACAACAGCCGCTTCCGCAACCGCAGGATGTAAAACTAGTGCACTTTCAATTTCAGCTGTGCCCAATCGATGTCCCGATACGTTTAATACATCATCAACACGGCCTGTTATCCAATAAAAGCCATCTTCATCACGTTTAGCGCCATCCCCAGTAAAGTAATTACCCGGATATTGACTTAAGTAAGTTTGATAGAAACGATCGTGATCACCATAAACGGTACGCAATTGTCCTGGCCAGCTGCCTGTCATGACTAATAATCCTTGGTTCTCGCCTGTTAAAGTATTACCGTCTTTATCAAATAATGCTGGTTGAACACCAAAGAAAGGTTTACCGGCACAACCTGGTTTCATGCCAACAGCGCCAGGAAGAGAAGTGATCATAATGCCACCCGTTTCGGTTTGCCACCAAGTATCTACAACTGGGCAGTTACTCTTGCCAACAATTTCATAATACCAATGCCACGCTTCAGGATTTATTGGCTCGCCTACCGTTCCTAATAAACGTAACGACGATAAATCAGCTTTTTCAACTAAATCGTCACCTATGCTCATCAGCGCACGAATAGCAGTAGGTGCCGTATAAAAAATATTAACCTGATGTTTATCACATACTTGCCAAAAACGGCCTGCATCTGGATAGGTTGGTACACCTTCAAACACTAGCGTTGTTGCACCATTAGCTAGTGGACCATAAAAAATATAAGAGTGACCAGTAATCCAACCTGCATCAGCAGTACACCAATAAATATCACCTTCTTGATAATCAAATACGTATTTATGAGTCATTGCTGCATAAAGAATGTAGCCACCACAGGTATGAACAACTCCTTTTGGCGTTCCCGTTGAGCCAGAGGTATATAAAATAAATAAAGGGTCTTCCGCATCCATTTCTTCTGGCTGGCAAACAGCAGACATATCAGCAACAGCTGCAGCATATTTAATATCAACTTTATCGTTATAATTAACATCGCTACCCGTGCGTTCAACCACAATTACGGTATGAACATTGTCACAGTCAACAATTGCGGCATCAACATTCGCTTTAAGTGGGATCTTTTTACCGCCACGAAGACTTTCATCAGCAGTTATTATTACTTGGCAGTCAGCATCAACAACTCGAGATTTAATAGCTTCTGCAGAAAAGCCACCAAATACCACAGAATGGATGGCACCAATACGTGCACAAGCTAACATCGCATAGCCAACTTCTGGAATCATCGGCATATAAATACAAACACGATCACCTTTTTTAACACCGCGCTCTTTTAGAAGGTTAGCAAGACGGCAAACATGATCATGAAGTTCTTGATAAGTGATCTTAGCATCTTCTGAAGGATCATCACCTTCCCAGATTATTGCAGTATCATTAGCCTTTGTTGCTAAATGGCGATCAATACAGTTATAGCTAACATTTAACTTGCCGCCGGTAAACCAATTAACTTCAGATTCTTTAAAGTTGATCTTGCTTACACTATCAAAAGGTTTAGTCCAATCGATAAACTTCAACGCTTGTTCACCCCAAAATTCATTGGGCTGTTCAATAGACTTTTGATACATAGCGTCATAGGATGCAGCATCAATATGGGTATGCGCTTTGGCTTTATCTGAAACAGGATAGAACTTTTGTAATTCGTTCATGTTTTGTCCTTTAATATTTTTAATAATTTATTTTAGTTTTAAAAGAAGATCATTCACCTTAACTCATTAACCAGTGCGAAATGTTCATTATGCTACTGAAATGTGGACATTAAAACGGGTTAAGGTAATTGCTCTATTTTTAATAATTGCTGACAGTCTACTCTTTTATTATCTCTGATTGCACCCTACCTTAGTCTTATTTATAGTTCAAAAACGTATAAGAATGAGGATAAAATAATGAAATAAACCTTCACCAATAACTGGATAAATAACTTAACATTTAAAAGTAAGAATGACAACGCTGTCATTCATGGGTTGTATAGTTACAATTTGATATCTCAAGCTCATCAACTATTGAATGTTTGACGATAATTTAAAGTCTAAGTTTCTCACTTTAATATCTACACCTGCATCAATCAAACTCTTATAAAAACCATATAAATCACAACCTTCAACTTGTTTACAAACAATGACATATTTCAATATTGCCGGCTTATAACTTTGCAATGACGCTTGTTTGAACCAATACAATGCTTGGTTAAAGTCTTTATCAACATACTGACCATTAACATACATTTCGGCTAAATTTAGCTGACCTTTGGCAAAACCCAAATGAGCTGATTGATTAAAAAGGTCAAAGGCCGACTGTAAATTAGTCTCAAGGTTTTGTTCATTAAGGAAGAGTAAGCCGGTATTATTTTCTCTTTTCCCCGGCACAAATAGATCGCTTTGATAACGATATTCATAGGGTTCAATACCATTACCATATAACTTTTTTAGCACCGGACGTTTTGCCAACGTTATAGCACCAGCGTTATACATTGCTTTTATTTCATTATGGCTGAAATCATAACGCTTTGATTGAAAGTAATCTTTAAACCTTAAGTGACCAAAACGAATGCTTTCTTTGATGATACCTTCTCTAACATAAAAAAAATCACTGTACAGTAAAGTGATAACATCTCCAGTGATATCAACTACTTTTGCTAGGCGGTATTTTTCTCTTGGTCGTAAGTTATCACTGAGTAAACGAAAATCTAAAAAATAAAAATCATCAATTTGTGGAGATGAAATAATTTCAGCACTCGCAGCATCTTGGTGCTGCTCACTGTCAAACCAAATTTTCGAGGAAATAAGAGCGACTATCACCAAAAGAATCAATGTGATGACCCTAGGGTTAGCGATATTACTCAAAATGCCCCTTGTAAAGAATCTAGGTTGGTTAATTAAAATCATACTATTACAAAAAACCTCTGAATTATTCAGTGTATAAAAGATAAATATAGACGTCATCAGAAAATTGATAACGCTGTTAGGTTGAAGATATCAATAATCCTTAGTAACATCAAACCTGTAGAGTTTTATATCAACTATTGTGAGTAAGCCAAAATAAATAATGAGCATTTCAAAAATAATGTCACGAGAGTTAATCACCTTAACTATTGATGACAGTTTATATAAAGCTAAAAAAATTTTCGACCAACATAAAATTCATCATATTTTAATCACTCATAATAAGGTATTAACTGGCGTGATCACTGATAGGGATTTATATAAACACCTAAGTCCTGCGATTGGCACAGCTAAAGAGACCCACAAAGATATCGCTGCTTTGCAAAAGAAAGTGCATTTAATCATGAGCCGAAATTTAGTGACCGCAAAAGAAGACTTGTCACTTAACGAAGCTGTACTACTATTTTATGATAACCACATATCATGTTTACCTATTGTTGACGATAAGCTTCAGACAATAGGCATTATTACTTGGCGAGATATTTTAAAGATACTTGCATTACAATACAGAAAAAAACAAAAGACTTAATAAGGGGAAATGATGTTGAGATATATAATTATTATTGGCTTACTATTAGCCACATTACTAAACTCTATAAATATAGATGCTAAAGAAATAAGCCCTGCGCGATTAAAGCAACAAGTATTACTTGATCAACAATGTGAGAAAGATCGCCAAAAAGCATTAGCGCCCAGAAAGAAAGAAATATATCAAGAATGCCTGACGGTCTTTAAAAAAAGTGAAGCTGTTTGTAAAGACGAGGCCTTTGTATACAATGGCAACCGTATCAATGGAGCGCCACTATTTTATGAAAAACCGTCTTGTGTAAAAGCATTTAACTATCGAAAAGAAACAGAAAAAGAACTTGGACAATATAGGTAATGACTTTAAACAATCACCTTAATTATTTATCAGGTTATAAAATTAAAACATTACAGATCTCAGCTTTAAAGAGTCTCGTCAGTAAATTGGTCATTTTGATCTTTTTAACGTTAAGTTTTACTTCTTATGGTAATGAAGTTAACGCTAAAACCTATCAAACAACAACCACTGACGACGTTAACGTTGACAAGGACGAACTAGGCTTTGCCCTACTACCACTTACCAAAGACGAAGTTGAAGTTGAAGTATTTGCTTGGTTAAGTTTATTGAAAGAAAAAGCGACAATCGTCAGTGAAGCTGAAATTTGGGTAAGTAAAAAACAAAAAAGTATTCTTGCTGCACAAGATATCTCAGACATAAGTGCTGAAGCAGCCGAATTACTAAAAGCGAGCCAACAAGACAAAGCCGCTAAAATCCAATTAAAAGAAGATATGGCTGAATTAAACAATCTTGCCAAAGAATTGTCACAAAAAAAAGCAATGGAAGCTGTTCAAAAGGTCACTAATAATACTGAGGACTTAAGCCTACTTTCTGAGAAAGCAGAAATTTACAGCGAAAAGCTGCAAAAAAGAAGACAGTTATTAATTAAAAACTTAACGCTATTACGTAGTGATAAGAATGATACCTTAGAGCGATTTTACATTGTCTTAGCTAGCTGGGAGAGCAAAGGTGGTGATGGCAAAGAATTACATTTATATGCAGATGCATTATCAGGCACTACGGTTGATCTAACTGACACTGACGCTGCGTGGTTAACCGTAAAAGGTTGGTTAATGTCACAAGATGGCGGCCTACGTTGGTTAGCTAATATTTTAAAGTTTTTCACCGCATTGCTTATTGTTTATCTATTATCAAGAACAGCAGGGAAAATTACCGATGCCGCATTATCACGTAATAGAAACTTTTCAAACCTATTGAAGAAATTTATCCAAGTCTCTGTTCGTCGAATAATTTTAATTATTGGCTTCATTGTATCGCTCACCTTAATTGAGATTAATGTTGGTCCGGTGTTAGCATTAATAGGTGCAGCTGGCTTAGTTGTTGGTTTAGCACTGCAAAGCACATTAAGTAACTTTGCCAGCGGGATGCTCATTTTAATATACCGCCCTTTCGATGTTGGAGATATTATTGAAATCGATGGGGTAATTGGTACCGTTGATTCAATGACATTGCTTTCAACTGCAATTAAAACTTTTGATAATCAACATTTAGTTGTTCCTAATAATAATATATGGGGTACCACAATAGTAAATGTTACCGGCAGTGCTACTCGACGAGTAGATTTGACTTTTGGCATAGGCTATAGCGACGATATGGCAAAAGCTGAAAGCATTATGAGAAAAGTACTTGATGATCATGAACTTGTTTTAGACTACCCTGAATCAATAATAAAAGTTAATGAATTAGGTGACTCCTCAGTGAACTTTGTTTGTCGTCCTTGGGTCAAAACTGAAAATTATTTAGATGTTTATTGGGATATAACTCGCCAAGTAAAAGAAGCGTTTGATAAAGAAGGTGTTTCAATTCCCTTTCCTCAACGCGATGTACATATTCACCAAACATCCTAGGTTTTTAACGAAGTCATGTTTAAAATAAATAATACCTTGAGCATAAAATTAAGCTTTATCTTTATGCTATTTAGTTTGCCAAACTATTTTGTTCCCGCCTTGGCTAATGAAATAGAACCGGTGCATTATGCTTATTCAAATTATTTAGGCAGTGGTATATATAGAACATCAGGGCAAAATGTTACCTTAATAAATTTGCCATTCTCTTATGAAATCGGTCAAGAAGGACAAACGACTTATGGGCTAAGGCTACCTGTATCCTTAGGTTTTTTTGATTTTTCTTTTGATGATGTGCCTGACTTAGACTTTCCTTCATCGGTGGGCACCTTTACTTTTACCCCAGGTATTGAATTTGCTTATAGAGTTAATGAAAACCTAGTATTAGAAAGTTATATCGATATTGGTTACGCAAAAAACCTCACCACTAATCGAGATGTTACCGTACATTCAGCAGGGCTTTCCAGCCTCTATTATTTTGATATAAAAAATTACGACTCTATATGGTCAAGCCGAATATATTATGCCGGCTACAATGGTCATAGTTATGATGCTAGTGATTCATATGCAGCGATTCAACTTGGTATAGACATTGGGCTGCCCGTACACTACAAATTGTTAGGTTATCGATTTCAACCAAGAATTTTTACCAGCCTTTTCTGGTATTTTAATGACGTAGACTTTAAATTACCCGTTAAAACCTTTAGTGAAAAAGAACAAGAAGTGACTTTAACAAACAGCACAGAGGTTGGTGTAACACTCAAGTTTGATGAAACTATTGGTTACTCTTGGGCGGGAATTGATCGTATTGGCATTAGTTATCGTTACAGTAATAATATCAATGTGATTAGACTTCTCTTTAGCTTTCCCATTTAACACTATGTTAATTTTAGCCATTAACTCAAAGGGTAAAAGGCTGGAGCTAATGACTTGCCCTGTTTCTTCCTGCATCTTTGGCTTTATATAACGCTCTATCTGCTAATTCAAAAAAAGACATATGATCTTGTTGCCCTGATATTGTAAAGCTATGAAAGCCAATACTAACAGTGATTATTTCAGATACCTCAGAATTTTTATGAGCTATTTTTAAGGCCCTTACTTTACTGACTAAATTATTGGCAACAGCGTTAGCCTGTATTTCATTGGTCTTTTTCAAAACAATAACAAACTCTTCCCCGCCGTATCTGGCAACAAAATCAGTATCTTCATGTAAATTTTTACGTAAACAATCAGCAATCAAGCATAAAGTATTATCGCCTAGGGCATGACCATAACAATCATTGTAGTTTTTAAAGTAATCAACATCACAAACAAGCATTGAAATTTTTTCTCCAAGGATTGCTGTTTCAAGAAGATTAATCATGTATAAATCAAACGCCCGACGATTAGGAATATTAGTTAAACCATCTGTTCGACTTATTGTTTGCAACCTTAAATTATGAGAGATAAGCTCTTGCTCATTTGATGCAACATCATCTAAAAGTCGGTCAATTAAATTAAACAACGTGCCTAATTCATCTTTTCTGTCACTGGAAAATCTGACTTTGTGATTGTTATTTTTTATTATCATAGTCACCATTTTATCCGCCTTTGATATTGGGCTGATGACGATATAATGAAAAAACATCGAAAGCATTAATAAAGTTGATAAAAACAATAATAAGGTAATGAGTGATGAACTATTAAACCAGTCTGTAGAAAATTGACGGTTTGGTGCATGATAACTGAATTTTATTCCCCCTCCGCCAGAAATAAACGGATAAAAATCAAAAATCTCACTATTCTCTGTTCGATAAGAACCTTGTTGATAGGAGTTTTTTGAAAAAAGTGATAATAAACTATCCTGCTTAGAGTCGATAATTTCAATACTAAATTTAATACCGGCTCTTTCTTGCAAATCACTCAAAACGTGTTTATCAAAAATTCGCCAAAAAAGCATAGTCCCATTGGCACTTCCTTCTAAATTAGCTTGAAAAATACTCGTTGCAGCAAAAACAATAAGCTTACCTTCTATTAATGTAAAACCCGACTTTGTCAGTGGCATATTGTTGTTCTTAACGACCTGTTGTTGAGAAATGAGTAATTGCTCTTTAACGAATGATGAGGGTTGATCGAAAGCAGAAAAATCCATTTGCCGCCAACTTGTTCTATCCCATGAGCGCCCCCAAACAAGTGCTGACTTTTTATCATAGAGATGAATACCATTTAAACCTAAACTTTTATAGGCATCTATAACAAAGTTTTCTTCGACAAAATCTGGGTTCTTATTATTGATATAATGATAGCTTTCATTCCAAACAGCATTGTCATAATTAATAACGCCAAATTCTTTACTTTTGGAATTAAAAGCAATTTTAATTCGGCTAATGTCTTTCTCGTCTGACAGTGATTCTAAAGAATAAAATTGAGGCAGCTGTATAAAATGAAGATCTAATGTTTTAATAATAATAAAAAAACCTACTATTAAAAAATAGAAAATGAATAACTTAGTTTTTAATGAATTTTTAAAAATGGTTCTTTATCCAAATAAAACATTAATTAATAGTAAACATAGTTGCTTATATCAGTATTTACCATAAATGATTAATACCGGTGTTAGTGGGCTGACACTTGCAAAAATTTAATCTTTTAAATATTGTTATGTTAAGAGCATTTAATTATAATAAACAGGAAGTTAAAAACACAATCTTTAGGGACAAGGATTAATATGGATATTGTAAATACCGCTATCAGCCTAAATCGTAGAATGAACACCTCAAACACCGCTATTTTATGGAATAAACTCTCTGTTTCTCAAAAATTTTCTACTTCAAGCCTTACTGGATTTGGCTATGTTTTAACATTTATACGAGATGAAAATACTGCTGTACTCATTTGTGATGATAATATTGCCACCATTGATCTCGATGGCTGCATAAACACGTCGCCTAAAATAGCTATTAGGTAGTATTAACTTGCTCAAAAGTCCAAGACTCTATTAATGAAGCAAGCAGCTGCTCTTCCATTAGTATCAATTACCTAATATGAAGCGCTAGTAGAAAAATGTAGCTGAAGAAAGGTGATAATGTTCTCATTCATGGTTGTGTTGGTCATATTGCCTTCCAGCTTGCAAAACCTCTTAACTCAATCGCAACCACCTGTTATTAAACAACTTACGGACAGTGGGTGCGGAGGAACCAGTTGAATTCACCACAGTGTCAGTTGCTGACTATATGCAAACTTACACAAATGGCGCGGGTTTTGACAGAGTATTTGATCCTGTTGCTGGTGAGCACATTGAAAAATCATTTGAAGCGGTTAATTTCAATAACCAGGTGACGACAATTGTCCCAATTGCCGAACCATTGAAAATTGCCCTTAAAAGTTTATCATTCCATAATTTTTTTATCATCCAAATTCCACTATGTCACGGTCTTAATCATCAATCACACGGACGGATTCTTACTGAAAGTGACAACTCGTTAATGCTGGAAAAATCACGGCTATTATTAACGAAAGCGACTACTCCATTTGACAACTAGCCAAAGCGCACGACCACCTTTCATCGGGTAAAGCCGTCGGTAAACCAGCCTAACCGTATAATATGTAGTTATCTTACGCTCAAGTGCTAATGATTTATTAGCACTTTTTATCTTTATTCTTCAGTAAACGGTATTGTTTAACGAATATTTAGCAAGCTAAAATCAATAGCCTAGTAAATATCTAAATAAAGGCAACTCTGCTATATCCCCTGTTCATTGGCCCTGAGTGGTTATAAACAATCAATTTAAAATTAAGTAATTATTCTGCTATTGCTATCAAATCCGCTTCGAATTCCACCAAATTGGCATCTGAAGCGGCCGTGGCCAGCGCCACCGCTTTGATGAAGTTTTCCCGTGCCAGCTTAATATTCCCCTTAACTTTATAAACCTTGCCCAACCCTTGATGCAACAAAGCTGTGTTAGGGTACTTGACGATGGCCTTTACAAAGTACTGTTGAGCCTCCTTGAGCTTGCCATGCTTTAAATAGAACCGACCAAAATTGTTTTGCCAAAAAACTGAATCATAACGTTTGGTGGACAATACATCTTTGAATGACGTCATAAACCGATCAAAATACTGATAGTTGTCGCGGTTCCAGGCAAGCCAAATCAAATTGTTCTTGGTAGAGTTGTTAATATCCGCGGGAAAACCGAATCGTTCACCCCGTTTGACAAAATAGTCTTTTAGATATTCCATGCCGCCAAGCTTAACGTATTCATCAATACTGCTAAAAGACAAGGTTGCAAAATTATGGTAATAATGTTTTAACCCTTGATACATAGCGACATAGGGTAACGAGACGTGTACTTCATCATTAAAGAGCTGATAATGCCAATTGAGATTTTTTCCGGCGGTTGCGCTGAGTTGCTTCGCCAATTTATCACTGCTTTGTATGGTGAAGATGTCTTTTATTGAGTTGGCAATATAGAGATATTTTTTATTCGCCATGTTCAATTGATTAAATAGGTTAATTTCTTGGTCGGAAACCTCGGCGCCGTTGCTCAAGATCGCCCCGTTAAACAACTGCTTTTCATTAAAAAATAATGTGCTAGCGAAAAAGGCGCCCATTTCCCAACCAAACAGCAGCCGCTCTGGTGATGTTCTGAATTTACCATCAATAAACGGCAGCACTTCATCAGCCAGGTATTGTTGAAATTTTTCATGTTGCCCGCCAAACATCGTCCTCCTTAATTTTTTACCATTAACAATGCCGACGACAATCATTTCGGGTAAAGTGTTTGGTACTCTGAGTGACTGCTGAATAGCCACCGCATTAGTAAAATGCCACTGACCATCTAAAACATATAGCACCGGATATTGTTGGCTGGATTGATGGTAATTCGGTGGCAGGTAAACCTGAATACTGCGGTCTTGTTCCAGCACTTTTGACCGATGGGTAAACGTATCTCCGATGGTATTTAGAGTTTTTTCATTTGTATTATTGAACGCTATTGATTGAAATGACAATATCAATAACATCAACAGACCAGCGGTCTTTTTAACGACTTTCATCTTGATTTCCTTTTAATAAATCTGTGCTAACAAATACGCAACCAATATAGTCAAGTTACTTATCAATCGTGGGCTTATGATAATTACGTGCTTGGGAATTATGGGAGAAGCTTAAATCCCCCCCTATTTGTTTATTTCATTAAGGCTTTAATAGGATTTGTCACATTAATAAAAATAAGTATGACTTTATTGATCAATACTATTATATTTTGTTTTGTACATTTTCCATCGCCAATTTGAACTCAGCTAAGCGACCACTTTGCTGCTCATTAGCCAATAATATTAACTGTTGATATTTTTTTAGCGCTTGCGGGTATTGTGTCGACTTTTCTAAGGCCTGAGCCCAAGTCAATAATGCAGCTAAAGATTTTGGCTGATATAAATTCCAACGTTGTGCGACAGCAATTGCTTCATTAGTTCGACCGTCACGTAAAAGTCTACGGACAATAGACCCTAAACTGTCAGCATTAGGTAAAATTTCAAAACCATATTTGGCCGATAAATCGTGATAGAAGTTATCAATATTGACCATAGCATCCCCTGGCTGCTTTATTAAATCGAGCAACTCAAAAGCCCATAACTTCTCTGGGTACATATGCTCAAATGCAGAACGCATGGTTTCGAGAAAAGCACCATAATGGCTTTCGTTAGCAATAGTCTCAATAGCAAAGGTGAAGTCTTTATTTTTATA
>JALJPB010000080.1 GCA_022969175.1 Colwellia sp.
AGAATTTCCCCCCAAGAATCAGGGCGATCTACACCGGGATTTTCAAGCTCAAAAGCATCTATAGTTGCTTGGTCAATAAAGTTCCGACTCATAAAGTCTTGAGTCGTTGCCGACTGATAACCACCGTCACGCTCTTGATAACTAAAGGTAAGCCCGAAACCAAAAGTATCATCGGCAAAAGTATTACTATATAAACCAGCAAATTCAGGGGTTAAACTATTGCCTTCACGGGTACTCGTATCATAAACCCCTTTAGCACTAAAAGCCGCTTGCTGCCCAAGCTTATCAAAAGGTTTGCGGGTGGATACATTGACTACCGCGCCTATACCCCCTGTGGCTACATTCGCCCGTCCCGACTTATAGACCTCAACCGAAGAAATACCTTCAGAAGCAATATTTCCGAAGTCAAATGAACGCCCGCCGGTTGTTGGCATTTGTCTATCATTAAAGGTAACTATATTAAAGTCTGGACCAAAACCACGTACGGTGATTTTTGAGCCTTCGCCGCGATCACGTTCAATGGCAATACCAGTGATACGTTGTAGCGATTCAGCTAAGTTAGTATCTGGAAATTTACCAATATCTTCCGCCGAAATACCGTCAACAACACCTTTAGCTTCACGTTTTAAATCCATAGAGCGTAACAAAGTACCTTTTATACCGGTTACTTCAATGACTTCAATTTGATCTTCTACTTTCTTGTTTTCATTCTCTGAAGGTGCTTCTTGGGCATAAGCACTTGTTGCAAAAACTGCCGCAATACTTATTGCTAATAGGCTTTGCTTAAATTCTGTATTATACATATTAATTTACCCCTAAATAGCGCGGCTATGCGCGGCTATTTTATAAACGTCAGTGTAATTATTTTTTAAGGTACCCGCCCTAATAACAGCCCACCCATACACATGTATGAGAGGGCCAAAAGAGTGATATCTTTATCTAATAAGTTTGATTTGCCGATTAATTAGTGATTTTTATCCAGTTGATGTTGATTGCACCGCCTAAAAAATCTAAGCGTAGAGTTTGCTCTCCGGCAACTAAATCAATCATAGCTGTTTGAGAAGTCCATTCTTGCCAACCACCAGTATCAGCTACCACTTGGCTATCAACGACAACGCCACCCACCGAGGTTTCAAAGCCATCACTTCCACCAGAACTGGCTAAGCGGTATTCAATGTTATAAGTGCCATCGGCAGGAATATTCACGGTATAATCTAAAAAGGTGCCTGTGTCGATCCAACCAGCATTTAGACCACCACCTTCATCGGCAGTCTCTTCTGTTTGTACATTGTCACTAGCAGCATCCCAATCTTCCGCTTCAAGGTGAATTTCAAATGCAGGAGGGAAAAGTTCAAACCAGTTAATATTGATAGCACCGGCGACAAAATCAAAACGCACTAAGTGTTCACCAGCAGTTAACAAAAATTCACCAGACGATTGTGTTATCCACTCTTGCCAGCCACCCGTATCTGCTACAACTTGGGCATCGACCTCAGTTCCATCAATAGAAAGAGTAAAGCCATCACTGCCACCAGAGCTAGCTAAGCGATAATCTATGCTATAAGTACCGTCAGTAGGCACTGTAATGATATATTCTAAAAAGGTGCCTGAATCGATCCAACCAGCATTTAAGCCACCGCCTTCATCAGCGGTTTCTTCTGTTTGTACATTGTCACTAGCAGCATGCCAATCTTCCGCTTCAAAACGAATTGGCGCAGGGCCATCAGGTTTATCAGCTTCTTGAACAGCAAGCGGAGCTTGTATACAGCTTTCATTTGAAATGCAGCTCAATTGAATGTTATCTAATTGGAAATGCACACCACCGTGAAATTCCACCACAAGAATAGTACCAACATTACTGGTATCCAGTGGCAATGGATCACCCTCAACAACCCCAGGAATCCAATTCAACCAGTCAGGCGCAAGGAAAGGCGTATCAACAAAATCACTTACTGGAATGTTATAAGTAACCCAAGTATCAAGCTCAAGTTCAGCAACATTCCAAGTAAACATCCCCATATAAGGCCAACCTGTTTCCATTCTTATGTCGAGTGTTTCTGTTAGGGTATTCGCGCTGTCGATATACATATCGAAACTTAATAAAGCATCGCGACCTATAAATTCAATACCTGGCGCAGCGATATTAATGTTGGCATCACCGTCAGGGTGACTGACATCAATCACTAAGCCATGATCACCTTCAAGTGTTAATATTTCGATAACAGGAGCATTGTAATTACCGATAGAAAGCTCAGTGATTTCATCTGTGTGATGCCATGTTAAAGGAGTTAAGTCTGAAACTTTAACGTCATCTTTATCAAAGAAGCCATCAGTAAAAATTTCAGTAACTTTAGCACCGACTGATTCAATTCGATCTGAAGCGGCTTTGTTTATTGATTTGTTAACATGAGAAGCGCAGTTTTCTACGTTAGTTTCAATTAACGGATCACAAGACCAAACTTTGACATAGTCAATCAGCATTTCTGCAATGGGTTCAATACCATCGACTGCTAAATTAATCACAATTTGCATGTTTTGATTGAAAGGACCCGCATTGTCGATTACGACTTCTTCACCGTTTAAGGTGTAAGCCCAAGTATTTAGTGGGTCAACTGTATGTATATGAATACCATCGACATACCAGCGAATCTGATCGGGTCCCCATTCAATTGCATAGTTATGAAACTCTGTTTTAGCGCCAGCAACAGTATCACTATTAAAGTTAACGCCGTTAGTCAGCCCTAATCCATAATGAGCTCCAGCGATAATGCCACCAGAGGTGACTTCCATCGCTGTGAGTGTATTTTCACCATCATAGATGTCAGCCATGGGTAATAAGCCGAACACCGAAAATATATCGTTGCCTTCAGGGAGTTGAATACTGGCTTCGATACGACCAGAGGAGATGCCATTAAGAGCTTTTACTGAAGAAGTAGTATCTTCTTGTGCAGTAATAACAAGCACGCCATCAGCAATACTTGCATTGACCCCTGTCCACACGCTTTCATCGAGTTCAGCTGTATCAAACTCATCACTCAATACCAGACCCCAACCGTAGTCCTCAATAGATTCAAAATCATTGGCAATATCAAAGGTCAGCAGTGCGGTATCAGTTTCACCTGTAGACGATTGAGTAGCGACATAAGTTATGCTATCGATACCAAAAAAATCAGCACTTGGTGTATAAATAAAACTACCATCGGCATTAAATTCCAAAGTACCATTTTCTACACCACTGCCCTCAGCAACCGCAAAAGTTAGTCCTTCACCAATATCATTTTTACTAACGTCACCTTCAACAGGATCGCCGTCTTCTACACCCTCAACAATATCTCCTACAGCAAATAAATTACGGACTACATTTTGATCGGCGTCCCCACCACCGCAGGCCGTTAGGGACGTTGCTACTGTCAGTGACAGTGCGATAAGTAGTTTGTTTTCTATCATCGTAAACCCCATGTCTCATATTTCTCATGTTTTTCATATTATTATATGGAACCTAGTATTGTTCTCAGCGGTAACCGCTTTAGAATATACCTACAGCTCTCTACTTTCGTTATGTGCTATTCATTTGGCATAAAAGATAAGTTATCCAATTAATAACACTTTATCCTTTTTAGAATAGTGCTCAATTCATGTCGTCCTGTTGAATAACTCGAACAAAAAAATAGTCATAAACCATGTGTTTGAGTAAATGTAATTATAATGGACACCTTATAAATAAAGGCTTACCAGCTATTATCGATTTTTTTAGTTTTTTAACTAAATTACAAATAATCGCTTGATACACTTATGCCATCCGTAAAGTTTTATGTTGTTAAGTGCAAACTTGGGAATAATAACCTTAGTTTTTTTTGCAAAGGAAATAGGTTTTCCGTTATTTAAATAAATGTGACAGATGGATGAGGTAAATTAATTTTTGCAAAAACAAAAAACGAACCAGTTATGGTTCACCTGTGAGCTTCTTACTTTAGCTAAGTTTCGATCTCATTTAGCTTCTCCTATAACTTAAAACAGTCATAACAGTTTGTAATTTACAGAGCGATAATGAACTTGAATATTCAAATAAAATAGAGTTAAATAGCCGTCCTTCGTAGTTGATTTTTATCAAAACTATATAGCTGTAAGGATTTTAAAAAATTTGGCAGGCTATTAATTATCTATTCACTGCATTAATTAGCCGCATCAAAATAAGGAAACTATCTGCTGTAATTAGCATTTACCGCGAATGCTACATTTTGTTACAGATGATGGATCTTGTTACGTCAATATCCTTGCTAGCTCGACATAATGTATTTAATTTCAACAACACAGATAACAACCTATGAATAATTTAAAAATAAAAAAATCACTTATCCCATACTTATCTTTGGCAGCGATTATGGTTGCCAGCGCTAGTTTTTCTAGTGCCAGTTTTGCGAGCGATATTACCCACAGTGTTAGAAGTAATGCTGAGCAAGCAGATAGTTCAGCAAACTATTTCGAAATTGGCATAATGTATGCCATCGGCTACGGGCCGTCTTTTGGTGAAGATGGCGAGTGGTCGAATACCGATCCGGTTATTAATGGTAGTTATACTTGGAACAACTTTTTTATTGAATCCTATAGTGAAAGTGGCAACGGCATGGCTGTTGGCTATAACGCCTTTAGTAATGATAATTGGTCGTTCGACTTCACGGTGACCACTGACTGGTTCCAATATAACTACGACAATGACGGTCGTTATGCGCTTCTTAATCACGAAGAAGACCTTAACGAACTGACTATTGGTGGTAGACTTACTGGTTATATCGGCAATAACATCGTGCAATTTGCCATCAATCAGGATGCAACTGGCGAAAATAATGGTACCACTATTTCAGCCTTGATTGGGCGAAGCTGGCAAGTAAGAAATTGGAACTTTCATGGCATTATCGGTGCAGAATACGCGTCTGCTAAACTTAATGATTATTATATCGGAGTTTCACCAGAAAAAGCGTCATATTATACTGGCCTAGATGCTTATGAAGCAGGTGCTAGTGTCAGCTTTAGTACCGAATTTGGCGTTACCTACCCGATCACAGAAGACTGGGTATTCAGAGCTACTGGCCGAATTGCCACTATCCCTAATGAAGTTACCGATAGCCCTTATTATGTCAACAAAGACTCAGTAGCTACTTCATTTCGTACTAGCCTTAGCTATGTATTTTAGGGGAAACAGAAAAATGCCTCTACTTAAACAAATTATAAATACACGAGTAAAAACAAATAAAATGACTAGCTTGAACATGGTTACTTCCCTATTCATTGCGTGCTGCTTTATATCAGTTTCGTCTAATGCTGAGACGACTAAATTAATTGACTCGTTAAGTCATACCGAACAATTGGCACGACTGAAAGTAACGCCTAAACCTTGTGTCGCTCTTCGCAAAGGACAAAAATGCTACCTTGAGGTGACCTTTAGTTGGCACCACCCCAACATTAGCAATTATTGCCTGGTTAATTCGACAACAAATAAAACAATTAAGTGCTGGCAACAACAAGCGAAAGGACAGGTTAGCTTTGATTTCCAATCAAAGCTAACTAATGACTTTGCTTTACGTAAGCAAGCATCATCAGTGGATTTAGCTCGTGCGCAAATACCTGTCGCTTGGGTATATAAATCATCAAAACGTGCAAAGTCAACTTGGAGATTATTTTGACGGTAATCAGTTTGACCGAAGACCTTGCTGCTAAGCATATTATGTTAGTCGAAGATGACATGTCGCTAGCCGAATGGTTTAGCGACTATCTAAGCGAACAAGGCTATTTGGTGACTCTTGCTACTAGAGGAGACGTTGCCATTGAGCTGATTGAGTCGGATCAGCCTGATCTGGTGATATTAGACATCATGTTACCGGTAAAGGATGGCTTTGAAGTATGTCAGGCTATTCGCCCCTTTTATCATGGTCCCATTTTAATGATGACGGCTCGTGATCATGAAACTGACGAAGTACTAGGGCTAGAGCTAGGCGCTGATGATTATGTCGTTAAACCAGTCAAACCTAGGGTATTGCTTTCACGGATCAAAGCACTTTTACGTCGGTCTGCTTCACAGGGAATAGCGCCAGCAGTCATAGCAGAAATAGATCCAAATAAATTAACTTTTGGTCAGCTCTGCATCAATGCAAATTCCCGTACGACTACTTTGGCTGGTGCTAAAGTAGCTATTTCGTCGAACGAGTTTGATGTGCTTTGGCAACTTGCTCAGGCAGCAGATAATCTGGTTAGCCGAAAAGAGCTAGTGATCCAGCGCAGAGGTATAGACTATGATGGCTTTGATCGCTCGATCGATATTCTGGTCTCAAGAATACGCAAAAAATTGGGTGATGATGCCAGCAATCCCTATCGAATAAAAACCGTGTGGGGTAAAGGCTATTTATTTGTTAAAGATGCCTGGGAGTAACTTATGCCTAGGAATATAGAATGCCAAAATTAACCTTATCACTATTATTGGTCATATTAGTTGCTGTGATAGGCATAGGTGGGGTGCTTGACAATTTTTTTAACCAATATCAAACACAGCTAAGCAAAGAGTCCGATGAATTATCAGCCTATCGTCAATTGGGAAAATCTTTGGCTTCAACCCTAGATAAGCATCAAAACGCTCAACAATTCATCGCTAATTGGCAGCAAGAAAGTAAGCTTTCGGTTACCTTAGCTCAACTTGATGATTTCTTTTTACCCGACTCCTTAAAACAATCCTTTTATGGCGGAGAGCCGCTGGTCTTTGAAACAGACAATAGTATATCCATGCATTTTATTGTTCCCTCCCAGAAAAGCGTATTGATCTTTAATATTCCACCTGTTGTTAAAGAAAGTCGCAATAGCGCATTGCAACTGCTGTTAACTGGCGTTTTTTATCTTGGTATTTTAATGATGGTACTCATTTGGCTGTATCCATTGATTAAACAATTGAGACAGTTGAGGCAAACCACCAAGGCTTTTGGCGAGGGTCAGCTAAAACAGCGAATTAATATTAATTCAACGTCTTATATCGCTAGTATTGAAAATGAATTTAACCGTATGGCCCAGCGGATTGAAACTCTAATCAGTGATAACAAGCTGCTCAGTGATGCCGTTGCCCACGATTTAAGGACACCATTGGCCAGGTTGCGTTTTGGAATTGAGATTTTACAGGAAACAGAAAAACCTGAGACAAGGGAGAAATACCAACGCCATCTATCTCGTGATATTGATGAAATGGAGCGATTAGTTAATGTATTACTTAATTATGCGCGAATAGAACAATCAATGATGGCAGTCGAACAACAAAGTATCGACCTTAATGCACTGGTTGGACAATGTGTGGGTGCGGTAGCAGACGGCGACAAGGTCATTAACTGGCATGCAACAGGCGCAGCAACGGTTACTGGTGATGCAAATTACCTCAGCATGTTAATCAATAATTTGCTCGGTAATGCTCTACAATATGCCGATAATGAGATTACCTTAATGATTGCACAAAGTGGCACCAGGCTACAATTTATTATTAGTGACGATGGTCCCGGCATTGCAAAAGAAAAGCGCAGTGAGTTGTTGAAACCCTTTATGCGCGGTGAGCAGGCTCATGAAAAGCCGGGTTACGGCATGGGCTTGGCTATTGTCTCAAGAATAGCTCAATTACATGATGCCAAGCTGGTCATTTCCGACTCTGTTGAGCTGGGCGGTGCTGAATTCTGTGTGACCTTTAATCAGTCAATATAGACATAAAGCGGTCGTTATTGTTGTTCAAATCATCCCTCCAAACGCTCACTTTGCTACGTTAGCTGACTTTCCTGAATCGCTATTTAACAACAATATTAGCCATGATTGATTGAAAAACTATATAACTATAATGCGTTAGTACTTAATAGACGTATTTAAAAGCTTGAGGAAACAGATAAACATAATGAAGGTTCTGATTTTTGGTGCACATAACTAAAAGGTTAAATTAAACAATAATATTTTATAAGTTTTTCATTGCTGCGCGTAAGTGGCTGTAACAAAGTATGTTTACAATCACAGCAACTCACAATTTTTTTTATCAAATTAATCAATCACCTAAGAAATAAAAAAGATTAAGCAAGGTTATATGTAACCCATTAGTGACATTTGTTATTACATTTACCGCAATCTTTATTACAACCATTTCAGAAAAAGTTGCCACTATACAAGTAACAGAAAGTCTTGTTATTAATTTATTTTTAGGGGAATACCAATGAACATGAAAAAATTATCTATCGCAGTTTTAATGACCACAGGTTTAATCGCTTCAACTCAAGCAGCAGATGTTGTTGCTGCAAATAATTCTCAATTTACTCAATTATGTGTAACTGCTGCCGCGGGTAATCGTGCCGCTATGCATAACGCAATTAAGTCCTCTGGTTACTCACGTACTTATGTTGCTAACAATGTACAATGTAATGGTGAAAATATTATCAGTTTTGTTGAAAACAATGGTAAAAATTCAAATGCAATGATCCATACTTTAGACCGTACAGCGACTAAAGTTACCATTACAGATCTTGCTGATAACCGTGCAGAGAAAAATGTACATGCTGGGTAGTACTGTGTTTCTGAAGTTTAATTCAGCGAGGGAACATGCTCGCTGAGGCTTTATCTTTGATATCCATCTATTAAAATTTTCAACACCGAAACACCTTGCAGTTATCGTCGAGCCGAATTCATCAAATATAATTTTCTCTTCGATACGATAACTGACATTTCATTAATTAGTTTTGATAACCTGTCTGTGCGCTCAGCGAAATAAATGTTGTCATGGTTAAAACGCTCATAAACAACAACTACAAAACATCCTTTAAATCTAAAGTTATTAACAATCGTCTGATAACTTTAAGGGGCATTTAGTTGATAAAATATTTATGACCCTTCAGAGAAATTCGTTTAGAATTTCACTTTGATTATTAAACTTTGATAATAATATTTCTACCCGCATCTTTTGCTGCGTAAAGTCCGCGATCAAGTTTCTGATAAATATCTGTAAAAGAACTTATTGCTTTGTTAAATTCGGTGTATGAAAAACTGGCAGTGATAGAAACTTCGTTACCATTATCAATAACAACACAAGAATGTTCCATAGAGTATCTTATGCGCTCTAAAATTTCTTTAGCCTTGTCTGAAGAAATATCCTTTAAGCATAATAAAAATTCTTCCCCTCCTATTCGGCCAAATACATCCTGTTGTCGAATATTTTCTAGCGTAATTTTTACAGCATGTTTAATGACTTCATCACCAATAGCATGACCATAATTATCATTAACGCTTTTAAATTTATCCAAATCAATTAACGCAATTACGTGATGCTTTCCTTGAGAAGGGAGCTGTATACGACTCAAAGTTTGTAACATCGCTCTACGGTTTGAAATATTGGAAAGTTCATCGGTTTCAGCAAGGTGTTTATGTCTATTTTTAAGCTGCCAAAAAAGTAAAGCCAACAACATAAAAACAGCTAAAATAGCCACAATCAACATTATGACTAATCGACTTGATTTCAGATCATTTCGCGCTAAAGAAAGCTCCATTTCTACGATGTTTTGATAAAGTTGTGCGCTACCAATTACCATACTAGATACTTGTTGTTCCAGTAATATCGCTCTATTCTTATCAAGATATTTATCAAAAAACATTTTTGCTTTAAGGCTGTCACCTTTTTCAATGTAGTATTTTGTTAAAAAGGTCAGTAGCCATATATCATCGGCTGAATAACTATTGGGATCCTTATTAACATCTTCTATAAAAGAAGATACACATACTTCTCTTTTAGCTTCAATACAAGCAAGTGCTCTTAATGTACTTATCCTCTTGGTATTGTACTCTATTTCTAAATCAGGAATTAACGGTGAGAGTTCGTCCATTAGACTAATTAATACGGGGTAATCACGTTTTTCATAAGCTATTTTTGCCTGATAAATATAACTTAAACCATCAGCCATTAAATTGCCCTTAAAGTGCAATCCCTCTTTAAGTAATAAAGGCACTATTTTTTCAGCACTTTTTATATCACCTGCATCCAAATAGTCTGTGCCGAGATTATAATAACTGGTAAAACTTTCCATACTTTTTTCTTTTAATGGCATTAATGTCATTGCTTCTTGACGAAGTTTTGCCGCGGTAGAATTTTGTCCAATGAAGGCATATTCGTTGGCCATAGTCTCGAGTATATCTACTTTATATTTTTTATTTTTATCATCGTTGAGTGTTTCAAGTAACCGATAGAGCTTACGAAGCTTTTCAACTTGGTTATTTTTGTGACAAGAGGTAATTTCCACTTTGGTGAGCATAAACGTTAATGCAAAAGGTGTTTTGTTTGTAATTCTAAGCTTTGCTGAAGTGTTGTATTCACAGGCATTTTCATAATTGTATATGAATAATTCATTACCTACAGAGTGCAATGCTGCAAGATAAATATTAGGATCAATCTCATCTTCGGGGAAAATGGTTATCTTTTTTTGCGCTTCATGCTCCAATCCATACTGACCTTTACAATGATATATATTAGATTTTACGTATAATAAATAGGCATGTTGGTTGTACGAGAGGTTTTTGGTGTCTTTTAAATAACCTTCAATATCTGCTTCAATATCACCATACAAGCAGGTTTCATAGAAATCATCTCGCTCTTCCACTATATTGATAATTTCCTCAATATCAGACACAGCAAATACAGGTTGTGACCAGTAAAGTGCCGTAAATAACATTAAGATCCGTAAAGACAGATTAACCATAAAATATTGATACCTAAAATATCGAAATTTCGCTAAGCGTGATCTTATATTAAAGACTGCCAGTGGCGCAGTCAACCATATGTTTTAATTGAAAAATTTACAAGTAATTGACAATGTACTTACAATTAATCCCCAACATCACTTTGCATAAACATATGTTCTGATTGATAGTTGTCCGCTAACGTCTTATAAATCGTAGGGACAAATAGCTGGTAAGCATAAGCTATATTTACATGCGAAAAATTACGGTTAAATTATTTATCTTGTCTGCGATAAAATATTGAAGTATATCTGCCATAACATCATATTAAACATGATCATGTAATGCATTAGCATTAGGTCTTTCAACTGGAAGTGTTTAAAACAGCTGGAATTGCAAAGTAATTCTGCTGAGTAATTGTAGTTTTAAATGTGTATAGCAGGGTGATTTCTACTTAAAGTTAACCTTTAAATATCAACTACCTTTGATGTAATTAACATCAAAACGTAAGTTATTATAATTACTGTAGCAACAAAATTTTATTAATCAAAATAATCTAACCGGTGTCAACTTTTTCAATCAGTTGACCTGAATAACGGCCGATAACTAGCTTCCGCATTACGGATAGAATTGTTAGTTTCTACAAGAGCTCATATTTTCTTAAAAGACTTAAATTTATCAGCTTAATATAATTATATTCAAAAAGCCCCGACACATAAATGACGAGGCTTTATCAAATATTATTTTTGTTAAGCACACCAAATTGTCTATTTATTAAATCTAAGCCTGTGGCGCAATACTTTACAAATGGTGCAAAAAATCCACACATTGCGCGTTGTTACCACGAAAAATCACTCTGTCGGCCTTTAATCCTAACTGATATTGATACATAGGATCATAGTATTCGCTGAGCAGTGGTCTTAACCAATCAAGGTGATAGTGTGGTTGACCATTTAGCTGCTGAGTTAAGGCCACACTCTGTATTTTCTTTAACTGGCCATAACGTTCTGTACCAAGGCGCTTCCGTACTTTGAATAAGCCTTGAACTAAATACTGGCTGAAGGCAATAAAACCTTGTTCAACGCCATATGTGGTTTTGTATTGGGTTGTCATTTGTATGATATATTCTTGATATATATGCTCAAGTCGATATTCTAAGCTTTCTTCAATTACTACTATTGGCGCTAATGTCATGGCTTGTCGTAAACTTTCAGGCAAATGGACACTACCAATTAACCGGCCTTCATCTTCTAAAAGCAAGGTTTGCTCAAGAGAATAGCTACCGGTGATGTATTGCTCAGCCAGTTTATTTTCAAAATTTATTTGATTTGATTGTGCAGTAACGAAACCACCAAAACTAGAACCTCGATGGCCCGCTGCCGCTTCTAAATCTAAACTGTTAACACAATGAGCTAAAAAAGGCGTTTTTCCACAGCCGGTATTGCCGGCTAAAACTGTTAAAGGGTGTAACGCTAACTGTTCAAGTTCGCTGAGTAAAAACTGTCGAAGTGCTTTATAGCCGCCAATAAGCAGTGGATAGTTAACCCCTGACTCCTTTAACCAGCGCTGCACTGTTTGTGAACGTAAACCGCCGCGAAAACAATATAAATAACCCTGTGGATTTTCCCTGGCAAAGTTTTGCCATTGTGCTAACCGTCTTGCTTTACTCTGTCCGGTAACGAGTGAATTACCCAGGGTGATGGCGGCCGCTTGTCCTTTATTTTTATAACAAAGACCTACTTCCGCGCGTTCATCATTATTCATTAATGGGTAATTAATTGACTGGTTAAATGCGCCCTTTTCAAATTCAATCGGTGCGCGTACATCCATTAAAGGGATTTTATTGCCAATAATAGCGCGAAAATCACTAGTATCGGCTCGTTCTATTGTTGAAGTACTTATGCTACTTATGGTCATTACAACAAATTCACAGTTGGAGAAGTTGCTGCCACAAGTTCGCCAATGGGTTGTAGATTAAGGCCATTGTCTTGACATAACGCTTCAAAAGCTAGCTTGCCTTGTGGCTGTACAGCAACAAGTAAACCGCCACTGGTTTGAGGATCGCACAACAGTGTTTTTTGTTTGGCGCTTAACGGCCCAACATGCTCACCATAACTATCAAAATTTCGCTGACAACCACCCGGGATACAGCCTTGAATGATGTAATCGTTGACGAAATCAAGCAGCGGTACTTGGTCAAAATCGATAACCGCCGCAACACCACTGCCTTGACACATTTCCAAGAGGTGCCCTAACAGTGCAAAGCCGGTCACATCGGTCATCGCCGTAACCGTTTCCAGTTCTGCGAACTTTTGTCCAATTGTATTTAAGGTTTTCATGACTTGTGGCGCTAATTGCGCGTGCTCAGGTAACAATTTCCCTTGTTTTTCAGCCGTGGTTAAAATGCCAAGACCTAACGGCTTAGTTAAATATAAAAGATCGCCAACCCCTGCGGTATTATTTCGTTTTATCTGCGCATTATTAATCAGGCCAGTAACCGCTAAGCCAAAAATAGGCTCGGGCGCGTCAATGGAATGGCCACCCGCTAACGGGATCCCTGCCTCAGCACAAATAGCTCTAGCCCCATCAAGCACTTGTTGGGCAATTTCTGGCGCTAAAATATTGACTGGCCAGCCTAAAATGGCTATCGCCATTAGTGGTTTTCCGCCCATGGCATAAATATCGCTGATGGCATTACAGGCAGCAATTTTACCAAAGTCAGTGGGATCATCGACAATGGGCATAAAAAAATCAGTGGTTGAAATCACCGCTTGATCATTACCAATATCAAAAACGGCCGCATCATCCTTGGTGCTGTTACCCACTAAAAGAGCGTTGTTTTCTGGTAAAGTGAGAGATGATTTTAGCATCACATCAAGTACCGATGGTGAAATTTTACAGCCACAACCTGCGCCGTGTGAGTATTGGGTCAAGCGAATTGGTGTCATAGTGATTCAGATAAAGAGTAAGTAACTAGATAATTTACAGTAATATCCCCCGTGTTACACCTGAGGATTAATATATAATTATTGATGCTGGCATAAAGCTTCAAATAAGGGCTTACTTACCATAAAATTTATCTCGGTTTGTGCGCCTTTCCGAAATACAAAATTATTTTTAGACCGTATATTCTTAGGCGAAATCGCCCCCTATTATTAATTGCAATATCGAGGAGGACCATACATTTGTGCCCCAATATAACTATCAAATTAGTTGCTAAAATTATAAAATCACAACTAATTAAGATCTAATGTCCAACCACATACATTGAATTTTTTTAATTATCAAAGAACAAAAAAGCGACCACTCAAAAGAGTAAGTCGCTTTAATTCACGCATAGGTAGTTCTAACTTTATTCGTTGGTTTCCAACTTTATTTAGAACCCACAAACAGCTTTCAACCGCCTATCATTATTCGACAGTAACCGATTTTGCCAAATTACGTGGTTGATCCACATCAGTACCTTTAATTATCGCCACGTAATATGAAAGTAGCTGTAAGGGTAGGGTATAAACAATCGGCGCAATTAGGTCATCACACACAGGCACGTCGATAACCTTCATGGTTTCATCGCTGGTGAAGTTAGCTTTACTGTCAGCAAATACATACATTAGACCGCCACGAGCGCGAACTTCTTCAACGTTAGATTTTAATTTTTCAATCAAATCATTTTGTGGAGCTACTACAATTACTGGCATTTCAGCATCAATAAGTGCTAATGGACCATGTTTAAGCTCACCTGCGGCATAAGCCTCTGCATGAATATAGGAAATTTCTTTTAGCTTTAACGCGCCTTCCATCGCAATAGGGTATTGGTCACCTCGGCCTAAAAACAATGCATGGTTTTTATCAGCAAAGTCTTCAGCAAGAGCTTCAATTGATGGGGCTAACGCTAAGACTTCATCAAGTTTAGCGGGCAAAGTCATTAGTGATTGTGCTATCTCAGCTTGTTTTTCTTTTGTCATACCGTGATGTTGTCCTATTGCTAGGGTCATCATCATCAAACCAACAAGTTGTGTGGTAAATGCTTTAGTTGATGCAACACCAATTTCTACGCCAGCTTTGGTCATAAAGGCTAAGTCAGACTCGCGAACTAACGAAGAACCGGCAACATTACAAATAACCAAACTTGATTTATAACCAATCTCTTTAGCTAAACGTAAGGCAGCTAAAGTATCAGCAGTCTCACCTGATTGTGAAATAGTGACGATAAGGGAATTTTTAGGGACAAAGGATTTACGGTATCTAAATTCACTGGCAATTTCGATGTTACACGATACACCTGCTAGTGCTTCTAACCAATAACGTGCCACCATACCTGAGTGATAACTGGTACCACAGGCAATAATTTGAACGTGTTCTATTTCTTTAAAAATATCGTCAGCACCTTCACCAAAAGTATTGATGTCTAAAACGCCACCCACTAAACGCCCTTCTAAAGTATTACGAACGGCTGTAGGTTGCTCGTAAGTTTCTTTCAGCATGTAATGACGATATTCGCCTTTATCGCCGGCATCGTTGCTTGCTTCAGTTTCTTTAATTTCTCGTTCAACGCTATTGCCATCAAGATCAACAATATTGACTTCAAAACGGGTAACTTCAGCGACATCGCCCTCTTCCAAAAATGAAAAGCGACGGGTAACAGGTAATAATGCCATCATGTCTGAGGCAATAAAATTTTCGCCTAAACCATAACCAATCACTAATGGACTACCTGAACGAGCGACAACAATGCGGTCTTTGTCTGTTGAGTCCATCACAACCGTGCCATAGGCACCTTCAAGTTGTTTAACTGTTTTTTGTACCGCTGACAATAATGTTTCACTGCTTTTTAATTCATGATGCACTAAATGAGTAATAACTTCGGTATCTGTCTGTGAGACAAACTCATAACCTAAACCTTGTAGACGAGTTCGTAACTCATTGTGGTTTTCTATGATGCCATTATGAACAACAGCAATAGTATTGTTCGAAAGATGAGGGTGAGCGTTCACTTCGCTTGGAACACCATGAGTTGCCCAACGTGTATGAGCGATCCCCGTACCACCAGCTAATGGTGCGTTTGATAAGGCATCGCCAAGCTCTTGTACTTTACCTAAGCGTTTCACACTAGTTAACTGATGGCTTTCATCAATGATAGCCACACCTGCTGAATCATAACCGCGATATTCTAACCGTCTAAGTCCCTCTACTAATATATCTGCTACGTCTCGTTGTGCCACTGCACCCACTATTCCACACATAAAATTTGTCCTTTAATTTTTAATCTTAATATTAATCAGTCATCGCATTGTCTAGTTAGCAATAATCAGATTAATACCTTGGTTAGTTAATTGATTAATTATTTCTTCTGATAAACCGTTATCGGTAATCAGGGTATGTACTTGTTGCCATGGCAATTCTAGGTTTGGTATTTTCCGACCAATCTTATCTGACTCAACCATAACAATAACTTCTCTTGAAACCTCAGCCATAACTCGGCTAAGGCCAATAAGTTCATTAAACGTTGTTGTCCCTCGGGTTATATCTATACCATCAGCACCAATAAATAATTGATCGAAGTCGTAACTGCGTAATACCTGTTCGGCAACTTGGCCTTGAAAAGCTTCTGAATGCGGATCCCATGTACCACCGGTCATCAATAATATGGGTTCATTTTCTAAGGCACGTAAATCACTGGCAATTGATAAAGAATTGGTCATAACAATTAATCCTTTTTTATCCTCAAGCTCGGTCACCAATGCAGATGTTGTCCGGCCGCTATCAATAATAATTCGGTTATGATCACGAATTAATAATACCGCTTGTTTAGCAATTGCTAACTTTCGTTTCGAAAGTTTTTCATTTTTAGTTTCGATGATTTCTTTTGGAAGTGAAATCGCACCGCCATACCGTCTTAAAAGTAAACCACTGGTTTCCAAAGCGGCTAGGTCTTTACGAATGGTTACTTCAGAAGTACTAAATTGTTTGGATAACTGATCTACACTTACCTTACCACTCTGATTAAGCTCGGTAATAATAGTGTGACGTCTTTGTTGAGTATTTCTTTTTGACATTTAGATGCTTAACTTTTGTTTCATTACTTTTGAACACAATTAAGTTTCGGTTTGAAACTTTTAGCTATTAAAACAAAAGTTAGCTTATCTGGCAATGTTTATTTTTATTCAGGCTAGATACTAAAAAGATCAATCTTTTTTCATCAATAAATGGCGGTATTCTTTAGTTTTTTGGTATTTATTCATTGCTTCTTTAAATGATTTAACCAGTAGTTCATCACTATTTATACTCAAAGCAAGGTAACTTGCTCTTCTATTTGCTGAAACAACGGGGCTATAGATTACTTTAACCGTTTTATTCTTATGTAGCTCAATGTACTTTTTAATGGCATTGGGATCATGGTAGACCAAATCGACTTTGCCACTAATGAGTAATTTAAATGCTGTTTCTGGTTTAGTAACAATATATAGATTATCTTTAAAACCTTTGCTGACCAGTTCATGGTAGCTATTTGAATTCCTGGTAACGCCTATCACTTTATTTTCAATATCACTATCAGTCGTTATTAAGTTTTCTGGTTTTGCTTCTAATGAAATAAATACTCTTGAGAGTTCACTTACAATGCCAATCCAATGAAAATCATTTTCTCTTTCAGGTGTTCTGATGATACTTAAAATTAATGTGTTAGCTCTTTTAGATGCCAAATCAAAGGCTCTGGGCCAAGGCATAAAGTCTATTTTTGTTGTTAAAGAAAGCTCTTTGAGTAAAGCGTTGGTAATTTCGGCTGTTGGGCCCTTAGCCTTACCATTTTCAATGTAGTGCAGTAATTGCCGTTCGGCGGCAACAATACGTAAATTATTTACATCACCAGCTTTTGCAAAAAAGCAAAATAATGAAATTATAATAATAAGGAATATTTTAATCTGCATACTTTAATAGTAACTTAATACTAGGTATTTTCATCTGAGATACCGCTAAATATTTTCCTTCGGGCATAAAAAAAGGCGCAAATATGCACCTTTATTATAAACCACTGAAAATATTAATTTTTAATTGGCCGTGGCCAATTGCTAATATTTCTTTGTTTTCCACGTGCAACCGCTAAATCATTATCTTCAACGTCTTTAACAATAACAGAACCCGCACCAATGGTTGCCATTGCCCCAATATTTACAGGAGCTACAAGTGAGCTGTTAGAACCGACAAATGCGCCTTCGCCAATAACAGTTTTAAACTTGTTTACGCCATCATAATTACAAGTAATTGTGCCTGCACCAATGTTTACCCTAGCGCCGATATCACTATCGCCTAAATATGAAAGATGACCCGCTTTTGCGCCTTCTCCCAGAGTGGTATTTTTCATTTCTACAAAGTTGCCGACATGGGAATCGTTTTTCATTACCGATCCTGGGCGGATACGAGCAAATGGACCCAGTGAACAATATTCACCAATTTCTGCACCTTCAATAATTGAGTGTGGTTTAATCTCAGTATTTTTACCTATAGTACAATTTTTTAAAATACTGTTCGCACCTATTATCACACCATCGGCAATAGCTACTTTACCTTCAAATATACAATTTACATCTATGACCACTTCTTGGCCTACACTAATTTCTCCACGAACATCAATTCTTGCGGGATCCCGTAATGTTGCACCGGCAAGCATTAACTCTTCAGCTTGACGTGCCTGATAGGCACGCTCTAATACTGCAAGTTGCACGCGATTATTAGCGCCAGATACTTCAATCTCAGTATCAGGGTGAGCAGTAGTAATAGTTTTACCTTCTCTATGGGCGGCAGCAATGATATCTGTAAGGTAATATTCACCTTGGGCATTGTCACTTGAGAGGTTTGATAACCAACGCTTTAAATCACCACCATTGGCCAATAAAATTCCAGTATTAGCTTCATTAATTAACAACTGCTCTGCACTAGCGTCTTTCTGTTCAATAATGCCAACTACTTGGCCATTATCTCTAACAATTCTGCCATAACCTGTTGGGTTAGCTAAGTTTACTGTTAATAACGACATTCCATCACTAGGCTTTACCGCTATCAAACTTTCTAACGTCGTAACTTTCGTTAATGGTACATCCCCGTAGAGTACCAGTACATTTTCATCATCTTTAATAAAAGGAGAGGCCATATCAACTGCATGACCTGTGCCTAATTGATCTACTTGCTCAACAAAAGTTAAATCATCTCCTGATTGTTTATCGGTGAGTTGTGACTTTAAAACATCGCCGCCAAAGCCATAAACTACATATATATTACTGGCGTTTAATTGCCTAGCACTATCAATTACATGACTAACCATAGGTTTATCAGCAATAGGGTGTAGCACTTTAGGCAGAGAAGAGCGCATACGAGTACCTTTACCCGCGGCTAGGATGACAACTGAAAGAGACATAGTTATTCCATTAGATGTTTTTATGACGCTATTGTAGCGTTAATGATTGTTTGTTTAAATATTTGATCAGTTTTTTAATTTAATGAATTACCGATCAGCCCTCTTGAGGATGACCGCTATCGTCGCCCATTCAGTCACTGGCAACACAACATTACTTTAAAGGATCTAATAACTTATTATTCAACCCTAAATATAAAAAAACGGCATTTACTATAAGTAAATGCCGTTTTTTGTTCACTAAAACTTAGTGTTTTCGGTATCTATAAGTTCGCTTGTAACAGTTTAAACTTTCTTTTTAGTCGCTTGAATTACGCGTAATTGCGCAGTCACACGAGCTAATTCTGCAGCTACTTCAGCATAGTCAACATCACCGCCATGAGCGTTCATGTGTTCTTCTGCACGTTGTTTAGCTTCTAAAACAACTTGTTCATCTAAATCGTCAGAGCGTACAGCAACATCTGCCAATACGGTCACACTATTTGGTTGAACTTCTAACATGCCACCAGAAAGATAAAGAATCTCTTCTTCTCCGCCGTATTTTACAATACGAGCCATACCAGGTTTTAGTGAGGTCAACAAAGGTGCGTGACCAGGCATAATACCTAATTCACCCTCTGTACCTGCGATCTGTAGTGATTCAATACGACCAGAGAATATTTCCTCTTCGGCACTAACTACACTTAGATTTACTGTCGTTACAGACATATCGACCTCCTAGTAAGTAAGGTAGCTTAATCAATTAAATAACTAAGCTAAGCCTTACCAATATGATTACAAGTTTTTCGCTTTCTCTACGGCTTCTTCAATATTACCAACCATGTAGAATGCTTGCTCAGGTAAGTCATCATATTCACCAGCCAAAATGCCTTTAAAGCCAGAAATGGTGTCTTTTAAAGATACATATTTACCTGGAGAACCCGTAAATACTTCAGCAACAAAGAACGGCTGAGATAAATAACGTTGGATCTTACGAGCACGAGTAACTGATAATTTATCTTCTTCAGAAAGTTCGTCCATACCTAAAATAGCAATGATATCTTTAAGTTCTTTATAACGTTGTAATACAGCTTGTACACCACGAGCAACGTCATAATGTTCTTGACCAACTACTAATGGATCTAGTTGACGTGAAGTAGAATCTAACGGGTCGATTGCTGGGTATATACCTAACTCGGCAATTGAACGCGAAAGTACCACTGTTGCATCTAAGTGAGCAAAGGTAGTTGCTGGACTAGGATCGGTCAAATCATCCGCTGGTACGTATACCGCTTGAATTGAAGTGATTGAACCTTTCTTAGTTGAAGTAATGCGCTC
>JALJPB010000081.1 GCA_022969175.1 Colwellia sp.
CTACTTCGCCATCAGAGTTTTTAACGGTATTACGAATCATCGTTGTTCCAAGTACATCTTGGGCAATAGTACGTAACATTTCTTCTGTAAGGTTCATCATGTCATTGAAATCAGCATACGCTTGATAAAATTCAATCATGGTAAATTCAGGGTTATGACGTGTTGAAATACCTTCGTTACGGAAACTACGGTTAATTTCAAAGACACGGTCAAAACCACCAACCACTAAACGTTTTAAGTTAAGCTCTGGCGCAATACGTAGGTACATATCAAGATCAAAGGTATTATGATGGGTCATAAAAGGTTTCGCCGTTGCACCACCCGGTATGATTTGCAACATAGGTGTTTCAACTTCCATAAAATCACGCTGCGTTAAGAAGTTTCGAATACCAGCAACAATTTTTGAACGCATTTTAAAAGTATTACGGGTATCTTCATTGATAATTAAATCAACATAACGCTGACGATACTTAGTTTCTTGATCGGATAAACCATGAAATTTTTCTGGTAATGGACGTAATGACTTAGTTAATAGCGAATATTCATCCATGTTCACGTAAAGATCACCTTTACCTGATTTATGTAAAATACCTTTAATACCAACAATATCGCCTATATCTAATGAACCCCATTTTGCGCGTATCTCTTTTTGCACTGTTTTTTCAGCATAACCTTGAATACGGCCTGACGAATCTTGTATTACTAAAAATGGACCACGTTTCGCCATTACTCGACCAGCAATAGCATAAGTAACTTGTAGCGTTTCAAGTTCTTCTTTAGTTTTTTCACCATGTTCAGCTTGAATATCAGCGGCTAAATGTTCACGATTAAAATCGTTAGGAAAACCATTAGCTGAACAATTAGAGCGAATTTTTTCAAGCTTTACACGGCGCTCAGCAATCAGTTTATTTTCATCTTGTGCTACGGGTGTATTCTTGGCTTTATCTGTCATGTTAGTTTCTCAAAGTTATCTTTAATTGTTCAATGTATGATTCACGCTTGGTCGAGGTAGTTGCATCATGCCGATATTAGCTTAGGCGAGACCCCATAAAGTGTTCATGGATTCCCGACAACAGACTTCGGAAATGACGTAAACACGCCAAGTGCTTACCTCAATAGGCTATTCTATATTTACTGCTATAAGCCAGACTTCAAACTGGCTTCTAAAAACTTATCTAAATCACCGTGTCTTACAGCTCGAACACGGCTTGTTTGGTTAATTCTGCTTCTGTTTTCAATATCCGGGAAAACCCTTGCTACAAACCAGACTTCAAACTGGCTTCTAGGAACTTATCTAAATCACCGTCTAATACGGCTTGAGTATTTCTGTTTTCAATGCCCGTTCGTAAATCTTTTATTCGGCTATCATCTAATACATAAGAGCGAATCTGACTGCCCCAACCGATATCTGACTTTCCGTCTTCTAATTCTTGTTTACCTTCATTTTGCTTTTGCATTTCCATTTCATACAATTTGGCTTTAAGCAGCTTCATCGCCGTAGCACGGTTCTTATGCTGGGAGCGGTCTGCTTGGCATTGCACCACCGCGCCCGTAGGAACATGTGTTATACGAATAGCCGAGTCAGTTTTATTAACATGCTGGCCACCTGCGCCCGAGGCACGGTAAGTATCAATACGTAAATCCGCAGGATTAATATCAATCTCAATATTGTCATCAATTTCAGGATAAATAAACGCTGAAGCAAATGAGGTATGACGACGACCTGAAGAATCAAACGGTGACTTGCGCACTAAACGATGCACGCCGGTTTCTGTACGTAACCAGCCGTAAGCGTATTCACCGGTGTACTTTATGGTACAGCCTTTAATGCCGGCAACATCACCATCGGTCACTTCAATAGCTTCTGTTTTATAACCGTGCGCTTCACCCCATCGTAAATACATACGCATTAGCATTTCAGCCCAGTCTTGTGCTTCAGTGCCACCTGAGCCTGACTGAATATCTAAGTAACAGTTATTTGCATCTTGCTCGCCAGAAAACATCCGGCGAAATTCAAGTTTTTCTAAAATTGCGTCTAAATCATTGGCTTCAGCGACGGCTTCATCAAAAGTTTCTTGATCTTTCTCTTCAACTGCCAATTCAACTAACTCGTCTATGTCGTCACAACCAGACTCTAGTTCAACAATAGTATTGACTACTTCTTCAAGTGAACTGCGCTCTTTACCTAGTGCTTGTGCCCGTTCAGGCTCATTCCACACATCAGGTAATTCTAATTCACGACTTACTTCAACTAAGCGTTCTGCTTTAACATCGTAGTCAAAGGTACCCCCGAAGCAATAAACTACGTTCGCGAATCTCTTTAACTTTATTTCTAACTGGATTTGTCTCAAACATAAGTATGCAAATATACCTTTAAAACACGTAAATTTTTCGTGTTCTTTTCTAATCAATTTGGGGAATAAAAACAGTCGCGAATTGTAGCTTAAAAACGTGGGTAAATAAACGGCTAAGCGCCATTGGATGTATTTTTCAACTGAAAAGGTTTATCTTTGACTAATATTAAGAAAATAGCCGATGAAATACCGGCACAAGCGAACACCATACACATCACCATGATCTGATACCGCGCAGCGATAAAGGGCGATATTCCTGACAGTATTTGTCCTGTCATCATCCCAGGTAAAGAAACAATACCTACCGCAAACAAAGCGTTGATATTGGGTATCATCGCCGTTTGAAACGCTGTATTTCTTGCTTGAAGGTAGCTAGATTTATTTGATAGCTCTGCATAAAACCGTTCGCCAGATATACTTATCGAGTTCATGCAACTGGCAAAAATCATTCCAGACAGAGGTAATAAAGTTTGCGGTTGATACCAAGGAGTTAGCTCTAAAACACCTTGGGTGATCACAAAAATGGTAAAAGCTGCGCTAATCGTAATTGACATAATGGCACTTTTAGCGAGTTCCTTCCTAGCGACCGGCAAATTGCCAAGAGCGATCCAACTAGAAAAAACCACCATAACAACTAAAATAAAAACAACCAGCAAAGCACTATCTGATTCAAAAATAGCCACTAAAAAGTAACCAATCAATAAGAGCTGAATTAACATGCGGGTAATTGCAATCATCGCCCTTTTGCTACTTAAAGACCATTTAGCAAGAATGAAAAACACCATAACAACAGGAATAAATGCATAGGCAAGATTTTGCAGCGATATGGTATTTACTGTTTGTTCCATAGCTTTGCCCTACCCTTTGTTTTACATGTGTTTTAGACTCTAGATTGTAGTAATGCTTTCAACCATTAATTGTACCGTTCGTTTGCCTCTAAACTCATTAACATCTAGTCGATAAGCAAGGTGTATTTTATTCGCTTTAGCATTAGGCCACGCTTTAATATCAATATTAAAAGCTATAGCATCAAATACCTGTCCTTGCTTTTGCACCACTATTTTTAAATGTTTTTCACCAACGATACGCTGTTGTACTAGAGAAAACTCATCATCAAATAATGGCTCAGAAAAGTTTTGCCCCCAAGGCCCAGCGCCTCTGACAACTTCGGCAAAATCTAAGGTCATTTCGTTTACCGATAATTCGCCATCAGATAAAATAACACCGGTAAGATCCTCTTCTTTTAACCACTTGCCGGATAACGTCTCAAATGCAGTTTGGAATTTTTCAAAATCTTTTAATTTAATGGATAAACCTGCGGCCATAGCATGACCACCAAATTTATTAATTAATTCAGGATGTATTGTTGATATATGTTCAAGTAAATCACGAATATGTAGACCTGGAATCGAACGAGCAGAGCCTTTTATCTCCTGCTCACCCTGATGTAGATCATCATCTTTGGCAGGAGCAAAAACAATACTAGGGCGGTGAAACTTTTCTTTCAATCGACCTGCTACAATACCAATAACGCCTTGGTGCCAGTCTTTGTGAAAAAGTGCGATAGCATTAGGTAAATTTTCATCATCAAAATTAAGTTGTTTTAAGATGTTTTCAGCCTCTAGCTGCATTCCTTGTTCAATTTCTCGTCGCGATTTATTTAGATCATCTAGCTCTGCTGCCATAACCCTAGCTGACATTAAATCAGTTGCTAACAAGCAATTGATACCAAAAGACATGTCATCAAGGCGGCCAGCGGCATTGATCCTAGGACCCAGTGCAAAGCCAAAATCACTTGCGACTAAACGTTGTTGATTACGTCCCGAAATTTCAATAAGTGCTTGTATACCTGGACGTGTCTTTCCTGCTCTGATACGTTTTAGCCCTTGCTCTACTAATATACGATTATTCGCATCAAGAGAAACCACATCAGCGACCGTACCTAGCGCCACTAGATCTAATAATGTTGCTAAATTTGGTTCAGGTATTTGTTTTTCTGCAAACCAGTTGATATCACGTAGGTACTTTCTCATCGCCAACATAAAGTAAAAGGCAACACCAACACCTGCCAGTGCTTTACTAGCAAATGAGCAATCATTTTGATTGGGGTTTACAATAGCATCAGCAATTGGTAAAGATTTCCCAGGCAGGTGATGATCAGTAATAATCACTTGCAAGCCTAATTCTTTTGCTCGTTTTACGCCTGCCAAACAGCTAATACCATTATCGACGGTAATTAATAACTTTGCACCTTGGCTCGCGGCAATATCAACAATTTCGGGTGTTAAACCATAACCATACTCAAAACGATTAGGGACTAAAAAATGGTGGTTAGTGCTACCTAGTGCCGTTAATGCTTCCATCATTAATGCCGTGCTTGTAGCGCCATCGGCATCAAAATCGCCAATAATAACAATGTGGCTATTGGTTAGTAATGCTTGATGTAGAACCTGACAAGCTTGCTCAAGCCCAGCTAAAGAATCAATAGCATGCAATTGGGCAACTTTTAATTCAATTTCTTGAGCTGAAGAGACGCCACGTGCAGCATAAATTTGTTTGATTTTAGAATGAAGATGATCAGGTAAGTGGTTGTCAACAACCGTTTTTCGACGAACAATTTTCTTTTGCAACGCTATTCCTTAGGGATAAGATAAATACGGTTAAATTTAAGGCCGAACGTTAACTCGACCTTATCTAGATTACATACTTTCTAACAGCTTAGACAGTTTCTCAGGGTCTTGGTAACCTGGGATCATGCTGCCATTTTCAAAAATAATGGCAGGAGTTGCATTAATACCGATTTGGCGAGCAAAGTTAAACTCTTCTTCTAATTTTTTATCACAAATTCGATGAGCAATACTTGAGCCTGCTTTCGCTTTTGTTAACGCTTCATTTGGATTTTCACTACACCAGATAGAACGAAGGTCTTGGAAACCTTGAGACAAGCCACCACTGCGATCATAAATGCCAGAGCGAGGATAAGGTAAATATCTCACGGTAATGCCTTTAGCATTATACTCATCCATTTGATTATGTAATTTACGACAGTAGCCACAAGTGATATCAGTAAATACGGTGACAACATATTTTTCATTTTTTGCCGGATAGACAATCATGTCACTTTCAAATTTAGAGATACCTTCTAAACGAATTTTAGATAAGCTAGCGTCTGCTAAATCGGTTACCTTGTCGCCGACTTGATAAACTTTACCTTGAATAAAGAATTCACCATCATAACTTGCATAGAATAATCCTTGGTCGGTAACAACTAAGGCAATTCCAGGTAATGCTGTTTCAAGTACATCATCAACGTTTAACCCTAAAGCACTCTTAAGTTTTTTCTTTAAAAAATCTGCGTTTAGAGATAATTCACTCGAGGGTGACTTAGCGACAGAACTAGTAGAGCCGGAGTCACCAGCCGTTACATAAAAAATTGAAAAACAGCTAATTACACTCGCTAGAATCACAGCGGAACTTTTTTTGAACATGAATTTAAACATCAAAACACCTAACAATAATCAATAAAAACGACAAACGGTCAATACTCACTAGACCGATTAATACACACTATAATTGCAGCTTATCATGTTTAATTTTATAAATTCTGACTAAATTGTGTCGACAATTTACATTTAAGCACTTTGAAAGTAGCGCCAAGCTTATCTATTCTGTTAAACTGCGGCCAAATTTTGTATTAACTTTATCTACTCCCATTATGAATATTGGTTTGTTCTACGGCTCAACAACTTGCTATACCGAAATGGTTGCAGAAAAAATTCAACAAGCTTTCACTGCAAATAGTCAATTCAATGTTGTGCTTCACAATATCAAAGATGATCCTTTGTCTTTATGCCAGACCTATGATTTTTTAATCTTCGGAATTTCTACATGGGATTACGGCGAATTACAAGAAGACTGGGAGTCAAACTGGACAGAAGTTTCTCAACTTGATTTATCGGCAAAGGTGGTGACTTTATACGGTATGGGCGATCAAGTGGGTTACAGTGAATGGTTTCAAGATGCATTAGGCATGTTACATGAACAGTTACTACCTACTGAGGCTTATATTACAGGATATTGGCCCAATGTCGGTTATGAGTTTACTAACTCTAAAGCGTTAACAGCCGATCAGCAGAATTTTGTTGGTTTATCTCTTGATGATGAAAGTCAATACCAACTCACAGATGAGCGGATAGAACAATGGGTTAAACAACTCAATGATGAATTTAAAGAGATCTTAACGACATAATGTCACTGTTTAACTTTTACTATGACTAGCTGAACGATTAAAGTTTAACTATATAGTGGTGATTCATCAATATTACAGTATAATTTGCCTGCAATTGGTATCAACCGATATCAGTCTATATCACCTAATTAGTTAATGGATAGTGAAAAGTATGTTTGAGCAGTTTGATCTTGACTCTGAATTATTGGCAGCAGTAAAAAATAATGGTTATAAAAAGCCAACATCAATTCAAGAATTAGTCATTCCTGAAGCAATGAAGGGTAAAGATATTTTAGCATCTGCACCAACAGGTACCGGAAAAACGGCTTCATTTTTACTTCCTATTGCTCAACACTTACTTGATTACCCAAGAACAAGTCCAGGTTTCCCCCGAGTACTTATTCTTACTCCTACCCGGGAACTAGCCATTCAAATTGGCGAAGACAGCAAAAAATTAACCGAATTAACCAAAATTAAAACCGGTGTAATTACTGGAGGGGTAAACTACGGCAGTCATAGTGAAATTCTAACCAGTACCACTGACATTTTAGTCGCAACACCCGGACGCTTATTAGAATATATAGAAAATGAACAGTTTGATGCCCGCGAGATAGAAATCTTAGTGCTTGATGAAGCCGACCGAATGTTAGATATGGGTTTTAGCGAAAGTATTAATCGTATAGCGGCAGAGGCTAGATGGCGCAAACAAACCATGTTATTTTCTGCTACCTTACAAAGTGGTGGCGTCAGTCGTTTTTCTCGAGAAGTATTAACCGATCCGGTCTTTTTAGAGTCAACCCCTTCTCGCAAAGAAAAAGCAAAAATTCATCAATGGCTGCATATTGCTGACAATTTCGAACATAAACTTCAGCTTTTATATAACATTCTAAAACAAGAGGGTGTTACCCGAGCTGTAGTTTTTGCTAACAAACGAGAAACCGTACAAACCCTCTCTGGAAAGTTATATGCTGAAGAATTACCTTGTGTATGGCTTGAAGGAAAAATGCAGCAAGACAAGCGTAATACCGCCATTGAACGATTAAAAAATGGTCAAGTAAATATTTTAGTCGCAACCGATGTTGCTGCTCGTGGTTTAGACATTGACGATATTAGTCATGTTATTAACTTTGATATGCCACGGGTTGTTGATGTATATATTCATCGAATAGGCCGTACAGGACGTGCCGGTAATAAAGGAACTGCATTGTCATTAGTTGAAGCACACGACATGCTGGTTATTGCTAAAATTGAACGCTTTCAAGATGAACGTTTTCCAAGGCGTATAATTGAAGGATTAAGACCCAAAAACAAAGAATCTCGTGTTGCAATAAAAAAACCTAAAATTAAGCGCACCACCTCTCAGAAGAAAGCGAAAGCTAAAAAACAAGCAAAGAAGTCAGCTAAAAAATCGAAGAAGTAACAACAGCAACTGCTGATAAGCTTTTTCTGTTTTACTACACCGGTTAAGGTGCAAAGAATTAGGCAACTAATTCTTTGCACCTTATTGCCTTGCTACTTTATTCCTTTTCACTCTCCACAATCATTGTTCAAGTAACTCATTACTTCAAAAAACACGACGGTATAAATTATAAAAAACCGACTAAATTCAAATCATCTACTACACTGTTAATTATGTTGAATTGATTAAAAATTGGTTTCTTGATATGACAAGAGATGAAAGTGTTTTTTCGGATATAGTTAATAAGAAAAAAAGCCTTAATATATTTTTTAAGTTATTTAATATCATAGTTCTGTGTACTTATTTATTTTTAAATCAAAGTAGCGCTTCACCAAAAGTAGAGAAGCAAAAGGTAAAAGCACTCTACATCCCATTAGCAGATCACTATGCTGCACTTATCGTTTATGAGCGTTATCGTGACAAAATGGAATATGCCAACTTTGAATTAGAACAAATGAAAAATTGGGATTTATTACGCGCTTATTTTCAATCTGAAGAAGTTGATATGGCGTTTGTTATGAGCCCACTTGCCATGGATATGTTTAGCGAGAAACCTCATTTTCGTTGGATTGGTTTAATGCATCGAGACGGCAACGCTTTAGCAATTAATGATCAGATAAACCAATCAGTGCAACTGCCGCGATTAAGAAAAGATCGTAAACCAGATGATAAGGTCGCTATTGCTCTAAGCCAAATATATCAACAAAGCCAACGAGCAACAGAAATTGGCATGCCCCACCAATTATCAACACACACAGTGGTCTTATATCGCTATCTCAAAGAACATGGCCTTAACTTAAGTTTACTGCCCAATGCTAAAGCAGCCGTCTATGCGATAACCGTTGCCCCACCCAAAGCGCCTATTTTTCTAAAAGAAAAAAACAACAGAGCTCAAGCCGCTGCTTTTGAACAATCCCTACCTTGGGCTGATATTGTTGAAACCGGTGGTTTTGGTCATGTTGCTTGGTATTCAAAGGATGTCATGCCATGGAAATATGGCCATGTTGAGTGCATTGCCCTGGCAACAAATAAAGCCATTAATTTAAAAACAAAAGCCATTAATGAAGTCATGTATTATATTCATCTTGCCGGTCAAGATATTGAACATGCAAGAAGGGCTGGTGGTCAGGCATTAGAGGAGATTGTCAACATTGTGCAAAAACATATTCCTTTGCACAATAAAAAAGCGATTATCGCCAGTTTAGATCCCGAACTAAATGTAATAAATTATCAACACCTCAACGTTGACAAGGCTGGTTTGAAACAAATAATGGACTTTGCTGTCGAAGGAAAAATCATCAAAAATGCAATTGATATTGATGACTTTGCCGATGAACAATTTAACCAAAGAGATTTCTCTCAAACTATAGACTAAAATAATAGCTTAAATTAATGTCATTAGAGCTAAGTAAAATAAATCTTTTATACAATACTGAGAGCTACGTAATGGAAGTACCTGTCAAAAGTAATAACTTATCATCTACTTACAAAGGTAAAACATCATCTTTACAAAATCGTTTGTTACGCTGGATTTTAATTATCACCCTAATTCCACTAATTGTTATTTCTTGGTTCAGCTACCAGCAAAGCCGAACAAGTCTAATAAGTGCAGCGACAGCATCACTAAAACAGTCATCAATCGTCAACAAAAAATTCATCACCAACTGGTTTGATTATCGCTTTATGGATATCAACGCCCAAGCTGAAAGTCAAAGTAATGCTAAAAAACTATTGCAGTTAACAAAAGGGTGGCAGCAGAGTAATAAATCACTTTCAGAGTATGTAAAAAGCTATGGCTGGGCAAAAATAAAAGATGAAATTAGCAGTGATCTACTGACCATGAGGAGACGGTATGATTATATTCACGATATTCTTTTAATTGACATCTCTGGCAATATTTTACTGAACCTTACCGAAACATCTGATCTTGGTACTAATATTATCAGTGGTAAATATAACCAAAGCTTTTTTTCACGCACAGCGCAAAAAACGTTAACTACTGGCGAAACATTGTTTTCAGGCATAGAAAGGTATAGTCCAGCTAACAATGAACTTTCTGGATTTATCTCTGCACCATTAACTAACGACACCGGGGAGCTAATAGGTGCATTTGCTATTCAAATAAAACTAGACCGTATCTACAACTTAATGGACAACAAGGCTTCGCAATCCATTATTCACTATATTGTTAATGAACAAGCTCAACTTCAAACCCCCATTCATGGTAATTGGCAACAAGTTCTCACTAAATCAGTTGATAATAGAGAAATTAGACGATGGAAAAAAGAAGTAGAGAATCATGAAGATGAAAATATCCATTCTAGTCAGGCAGTGGAGTATATAGGCATAGAAAACATTAAAGTATTAGGCATACATCAAACAATAAACCTTGGCAATGTTTCATGGCTTTTAATAAGCGAAATCCATTACGATGAAGCTTTGTCTGAAGTTACTTGGCAAGCAAAACTGACCCTATTTTTATTAGTAATTACGGTATTAATCACCGCTTTTATCGCATTGGCTTTAGCAAGAAAAATTACTCAACCAATAAAAGATCTCGCCTTGGCCAGTTTAAAAATTGCCTCGGGAGAAACCAGTTCACCTGTTAAACAAACCACCACAGATGAAATTGGCCAACTAACCCATGCTTTTAATTTTATGATTGAAACTCGGCAATACCAACAAGATGAACTTGAAGCGAATGCTAAGCAACTCTCACTAGTCGTTGATAATACCGGTGTAGGAATTTGGGATTGGCAGGTAGAAACAGGAAAAGTAGAATGCAACCAACGATGGTTTGAAATATTAGGCTACCAAAAGGAAGAGTTACAACCCTTTAATGTTGATATTTGGACTAGTTTATTGCACCCCGATGACTTACCCAATGTGATGATGCTGATTGAAAGTCACTTTTCAAAAAATACAGAAGGTTATACTTGCGAATTAAGAATAAAACATAAATCAGGTCACTGGGTATGGCTTCACGATAGCGGAAAACTAGTTGAGCGAAACAAAGAAGGTCTGCCACAACGAATGATCGGCACAGTGTTAGATATAACTGAAAGAAAACAATCAGAGCTGGAATTAGCACGCAGTGAAGCTTTTTCAAGAGGCATATTTAACTCAGCTGCCGACGGCATCATCAGTATTGATACCCGAGGCGCAATTCAATCATTCAACCCCGCAGCTGAAAAAATGTACGGTTATAGTCAGGAAGAACTAAAAGGTAAAAGTATTACTGAAATTATGCCTCCTTCCTATCGTCCATTACATAACGAGGGCTTTAATCATCATATTGCGAACAATCAAAAAGATCTAATAAATAGGCAAGTAGAAGTAGAAGGGTTGCGCAAAGATGGCACTAGTTTTGCTCTTGAATTAACCATATCTAAAGTAAATATTGGTGATGAACTTTATTTTACCGCAATGTCTCGTGACATCACCTTACGTAAAAAACAAGAGCAAGAGCAACATAAACTTCATCTAACCACTAAAGTTAAATTATTGGTATCCAATGCACTAATACAAGCAAAATCATTAACTAAAAAAATCGATAATGCGGTTGATGAGTTATTTATATTAGATGATTTACAGTCTCAGTCAAAAGCCCTGTTATACCTATTGCCGGAAAATAGTTCAGAGCTTTATTTATGCAGTAGTAGAGGAGAAAATATAAAGCAATCAATAAAAGATGATCAAATAGAACTCTTATGTAAAAAAGCAGTTAAGTCAACTGAAATCATTGTCAGTAATGATTGTCTAGATGATCATGGTTATTACATTATTCCATTTATCGATCATGATGAAGGCCGAAAGAGAGTTATAGGAGTAATGCTACTTTATACTAATATAAATCCCGATGTCAGCGAAGAGCGCCTCAGCTTTTTAAAAGAAATAAGCGAGCTTTTCAGTACCTGCATTATTCAAGAAAATGCTCGAACCATGCTAAAAGAAGCATCAAGAACTGCAGAGCAAAACAGTCAACTCAAAAGTGAATTTTTAGCGAGTATGAGCCATGAAATACGCACACCAATGAATGGCGTATTAGGCATGTTAGGCCTATTACTTAATAGCGAATTAAATGCTGAACAACAGCACAAAGCTAGCTTAGCAAAATCGAGCGCAGAATCTTTATTAACTTTGATTAATGACATTCTAGACTTCTCAAAAGTTGAAGCAGGTAAACTGGAATTAGAATATTTTGATTTTAATTTACGTGGAATGCTAGGTGATTTCGCCGAAGCCATGGCCCTAAAGGCTCAAGATAAGGGCTTGGAAGTTATTCTTGATATCACACAAGTTGAACAATCAATGGTCAAAGGAGATCAAGGTAGAATCAGACAGATTTTAACCAACTTAGTGGGTAATGCGATAAAATTCACTGACAATGGTGAGATTATTCTTAGAGTAGGTACCGTTGTTGCTAGCAAAAGTAAATTATTACTGCGATGCATCATCGAAGATACGGGTATAGGCATCCCACAAAATAAGATTTCAGCCTTATTTGAAACTTTCTCGCAAGTTGATGCGTCTACCACAAGAAAGTATGGTGGAACAGGATTAGGATTAGCGATAAGCAAAAAATTGTGTCAACTCATGGATGGAGATATTAGTGTTAGCAGCATTGAAGGTAAAGGTAGTGTTTTTGAATTTAGCATTGTTATCGAGTCAAGTCAGCAGTCACAAAAGGTTATGCCCACGATTGATGTAACGTCACTAGAATTATTAATTGTTGATGACAACTCTACCAACAGAGAAGTACTACGTGGCCAGTTAGAGCATTGGGGGGCAACAGTTACTGAAGCAACCAGTGCTAAAGAAGCGATTGAAATATGTCAACAACGTTTACTTAGTCAGTCAAAATCGCCGACCTTTGATGTTGCTTTTTTAGATATGCAAATGCCGGTAATGGATGGCGCTGAGCTAGGTAAACACTTTCGTGCAGATCATCAACTTGATAATATGAAAATGGTGATGATGACTTCAATATCACAAGGTAATGAGGCTAAATTTTTTGCTTCAGTTGGATTTGATGCCTTTTTTCCCAAGCCAGCAACAACATCAGATCTTATCGACGCTTTAGCTGTTGTGGTAGAAGACGGGGAAGCCCTGCAGCAAGCCAGCCCATTAGTGACTCATGACTACCTACAAAGCTTATCGAAAAAAAATGTCCCTGAAAATTCCTCTTGTGCAAATGAAAATGAAATTCAATGGCCCAAAAATACTCGTCTGTTAGTTGTGGAAGATAATAGAATTAATCAAATGGTCGCTTTAGGTATACTAGAAAAATATGGTTTATCAGCTGATGTCGCAGCTAACGGACTAGAAGCAATTAAAGCCTTAGAAACTGCTGAGTCAGGGGATTTATACACTTTAATTCTAATGGACTGTCAGATGCCAGAAATGGATGGTTACCAAGCGACAAAAGAAATTCGCTTAGGAACCGCTGGTGAGATAAATAAAAACATTCCTATAATCGCCATGACCGCAAATGCGATGCAAGGGGATAAAGATAAGTGCCTAAATTCAGGAATGAATGACTATTTAACTAAACCTATAGAGCCTGAATTGTTACTAGAAAAATTAAAAACTTGGCTATTTTCTCATTCTCCAGAACATACACCACAGATGAAGGTTATTGAAGTTCACGAAGAGTCAATTAATACTAAAGCGGTTGAGAATAGTATTGAAAATAGTGTTAAAAAGAAGAATCAGCAATTAACCAACAATGCACAAGAAGAATACGCTATTTCTGAAGAGATAGAAAATTGGAATAAAAGTAGTTGTTTAAATCGAGTGCGAAATAATGAAAAGCTATTAAACATGCTAATTAATACTTTTTTTGAAGATATGCCTGACCATCTTAAAGCTTTAGAGAAAGCAGTGATAGACAAAGACTTTGCTCAAGTTCACTATTACTCACACACCATTAAAGGTATTGCTGGTAACTTGAGTGCGTTAAGACTATCCCAACAAGCAAATATATTAGAGCAGGCTGCTAAGGAAGAAAAAGAGAGTGAATTAAGCCATTTATATAATGCAGTTTTTGATGTTTATCAAACATTAACAAATGAGTTTTCAAGTTATTTGAACAGTAACAAGCAGCCTATCCAGTCAAAATAGCATATGCTTATTTTTAAATGTTATGGACAAAGGTTAGACATTATCACTAATTCAAGTTATTTATAGGGACACAATAAACTTTCTTGATTATCAAACAATGACCACAAACGAAAAGCTATCTACTGTTTTTGTTAACTATACAAAAAGTATTAGACGTTATATCAGCCGGTTCGTTAACCCCAATGACATTGATGATATTGTACAAGAAACATTTATTCGCAGTTATGAAGCCGATTTAAAACAAAAAATTAAGTATCCTAAAAGTTATATGCTCAAAACCGCAAAAAACATTGCATTAAATCAAAACGCTAAATGGGATAATAAATATAATGATTCAATAGAGGATTTTCTTGAGCCACCTGTTGAACTTATAAGTACTAAGTTTGAAGATGACTTTGAATCAAAAGAACGATTTTTATTATTTTGTCGAGCCACTGAACAACTCTCATCAAAAGTTCGTAAGTGCTTTATTTTAAAGAAGGTTTATGGACTTAGTCAATCAGAAATAGCCCAGTATTTAAACATTAGTGAAAGCACGGTTGAAAAGCATGTAGCTAAGGGGCTGTTAAAAAGTGTACAATACATGCAAATGAGTGAATTTAAATCCAGCACGGATACAGACTCACAATCACATAATGAACAAGAAAAATTAATTCAAAGAAAAAGAGTAAATCGGTAAATGAGTAATATAAGCCAATTCCATAGTAAGCAACGTATCCAAGAGCAAGCATGTCTTTGGATAAGTCGTATGGATCGTGGTTTATCAACCGTTGAAAAACAAGAATTGACGATTTGGATTAATCAAAATAAAGCACACCATAAAATACTTTTAGATATGGCATCTTACTGGGACGATTTAAGTGTTCTTAATGAGTTAAGTGGTTTATTCCCTCTTGAAAAAAACCTTCAAAAACCAAATAACAAATTATATGCCTTCGCAATTGCAGCAAGTTTTGCTGTATTCTCATTATTAGGTGCTAGTTTTCTTCAAGGGAACTCATTTTTCCAATTTAATGACCAACAGCATTTAGTGCAAACTCAAACGTTTAAAACTAAAATTGGTGAACAAGCCAGCTTTTCAATGTCTGACGGTTCAAGCATTCAATTAAATACCAATAGTATTGTTACCGTTGATTTCTCCCCTTTACATCGACAGCTCACATTAGTACGTGGGGAAGCACGCTTTGATGTTGCTAAAGATAAAACACGTCCATTTACAGTTACCGCTGGCGAGCAATCTTTTACTGCGTTAGGTACAATTTTTAACGTTCAAAAAGATAATAAACAAGCAATGGAGTTAGTGGTAACGGAAGGTAAGGTTTTAATTACTCAAGCAACTGAATCTCTTGCTAATATCACTAAAGCATTTAAATCCCCTTTGGATGAACACTTATCTGGCACACTGGTAATTTCTGGTGAAAAGTCAACAATTACTAACAATCAGCCAACACGGGTAACAAAAATTTCTTTAGATCAGGTACAAAGAGATTTATCTTGGCAACAGGGAATTTTGATTTTTGAAGGTGAACCTCTTAATGAAGTTCTTGTTGAAGTCAGCCGTTATACTGATATCAAATTTACATTGTCAGATAAAGACTTAGCACATTTAAAAGTCGCTGGATATTTTAAAGCTGGCGATATCGAAGGGCTTTTAGCATCATTACATAGTAATTTTAATATTAACGCCATACACGTCAACAGAAACAATATTCTACTTGCATCATCGAACCTTCCATAACTACCAATAACTATTATTTTACTCCCCCTCTAATACAATATAACTATTCAACAAAATTAATTAATTATAAATAAATTTAAAATTCGTAGAGGATTTTTAATTTACAGCTGTTTATTACTATTGCCCAGAAACTAATCATTAATAACCATTCTATTGATAAAATTAGTAAAATAAATTGACTCCATATTTGTCAAATTATAGCTGAGCATAATAATTATAATAATCATGCTAAGAGATAAATAATAATGAATAAATATACCGCTTCAAAACTTGCATTGTTACCACTTTTATTAGGAGCAGCAAGTCAAGCAGCTCTCGCACAAGAACCCGCTCAAGTAACAAGTGATGACATCGAAAAAATTTCAGTCATCGGCTCTCGTAGTACTAAAGAAAGAACTGTTGCCGACTCACCCGTACCAATAGATATCTTATCTGCAGACGACTTAAATGCTGTTGGTGGTACTGCTGATATGACTGACAGTTTAAAAGCATTGATTCCCAGTTATACCGCAACGCCTGCAACAGGTGACGGCAGTGCTTTTGTGCGTCCAACTTCGCTACGTGGTACCGCTTCAGATCAAACCCTAATATTAATTGATGGTAAACGTCGTCATCGTTCAGCTTTAGTACAATTTTTTGCACCAGCAGCAGGCAATGGAGCCCATGCTCCAGATGTTGGTATGATTCCTGCTATCGCGTTAAAACGTGTTGAAGTACTCCGTGACGGTGCCGCTTCGCAATATGGTTCAGATGCCATTGCCGGTGTCATCAATTTTGTCACAAAAGATGCATCAGACGGCGGGCTAGTAGAGTTACAGTATGGTCAACATTTTGAAGGTGAGTCAAGTATGAAACTGGCTCTTAACAAAGGCCTAGCCCTTGGTGAAGATGGTTTTTTAAATTTCAGCCTAGAGTATGCTGATAACGATGCATTATCTCGTGGTGTGATAAGACCTGATGCTCAAGCCTTAGTTGATGCAGGGGTCCAAGGTGTTGGCGCTGACTCCCCGTTTGGTGATGCACCTTTTACTCAAACCTGGGGGCGACCTGAAACCGAAGCTTTGCGCATGTTTATTAACTCCGGAATTGAACTTGATGGTAACAAGCAATTATATGGACGATTTAGCTACGCCGATACCTCTGGACGTTATCGCTTTTTCTATCGAAACCCTGAAATTCCATCTATTGGTAAGAATGCCCACTCAGCTATTCAACCTTTACTAGACTTAGGTTATGACGGCGTGATCGCTGATGTTGGTTTTACCCCATTTCTTGATGGCGATCAAACGGATTTTAGTGCCATTATTGGCCTAAAAGGTGAAATATACAATGATACCACTTATGACTTCAGCGTCAGTACCGGCTCAAATGAGCTAAACTATTTTCTCAATAACTCAGTAAACCCCAGTTTAGGTTTAACATCGTCTCTAGAAATTCCACAAATGGGTTTTAACACCGGCGGCTATAAGCAAGAAGAAATTAATGTTAATGTTGACTTTTCTACACCTATCGGGAATAACTTCAACCTTGCCTATGGCGCAGAGTGGCGTGAAGAAACTTATACCAGCATGGCTGGTGAGCTTAACTCGTATTCCGATGCTTCAGGTCAACCAAGTGGCGGCGTAAGTGGAATGCGCGGCATTGAAGCTAAAAATGCAGGTTCATTCTCTCGTGACAACGTAGCTGTCTATGTAGATATTGAGCAAGACGTAACTGATGAACTACTTATGCAATATGCATTACGTTATGAAGACTTCTCTGACTTTGGTGGTACCACTAATTGGAAGGTTGCTGGTAACTATAGCTTAACTGACGACTTATCATTGCGTGCAGCGGTTTCTACTGGTTTTCATGCGCCAACACCAGGACAAGCTAATGTCAGTAGTATTATCACAACCTTTGATGGTACTGGCCAACAACAAGAAGAGGGATTGATTCCTGCAACCTCAGCGCTCGCAATTGCCTTAGGTGGTCAAGAGCTTAAAGAGGAAGAGTCAACAAACTACAGCATAGGCTTAGCTACCAATTTCGGTGAAAATACCACGCTAACTTTAGATTTTTATCAAATAGCGGTTGATGATCGTATTTACCGTACCGGCAATATTAACGTGCCAGACAATGAATTATTTGATTCCGTTTCATTTTATACCAACGTATTAGATGTAGAGCATTCCGGTGTAGACTTAGTGGTTTCATCTAGCTTTGACTGGAGCGCTTCAAGTGTCACAGATGTTGCTTTTGCCTATGGATACAATAAAATTGATGTCGTCAACGTTCGTGAAGTTAATGGCAAAAAGCCGGTATCAGACAGTACTGTTGAAGATATAGAAAATAACTTTCCAAACCACAGATTTGTTTTAACAACCAATACCAGCTTTGGAGATAATTGGAACTTGATGGTAAGAGCTAACTTTTATGGCTCACATTATGACGAACGAGGTGAAATTGGCGCAGCTGAAAACCCTAGTGCAAAAATTGGCTCTACAGTATATTTTGACGCAGAGATCGGTTATCAAGTAAATGATGCAATGCGAGTAAAAATGGGATTCTCTAACATCTTAGATACATATATTGATGAAATTGATGAACCAAACGCTAACCGTCAAAGTGTTGGTTTACAATACCCTCGTAGAAGTGCGGCAAACTACGAAGGTGGCAGTTGGTATTTAGGCGTTTCATACGGGTTTTAAGTTAACAATTTGAAGTTTTAAAAAGACCACTTATAAGTGGTCTTTTTTTATTTTCTA
>JALJPB010000082.1 GCA_022969175.1 Colwellia sp.
GTCTAATTAAACACGCTTAGTCACAAAGAGAAATAATCAATATTATGAGTAACATAGAATATTTAAAGTTCAATGAAATCGATCCAAATGATTTTCTTCCTTTGCTAAATAGCCAAAAGATTAGAAAACACTTGATAGAGCATGAACTTTTTACAGTTGATACTTTAACCGCTTGGATGAATACTAAAATAGAAGTAGATGCTACACCTGGTTGTAAAGTCAGAGGAATTGTTTGTGAAGGTGAGTTAGCTGGATGGTGTGGCATTCAACTTGATGGTGGGAAATATGAGATTGCAATTATCATTGATGATAAGTTTTGGGGCTTAGGCAAGAAAGTATTTCAGGGAATGATGTTCTGGGCAAAAGAATTAGACCATGATGAAGTGTATATAAACTTTCTACATACTAGACCTAACTATAAGTTCTTAAATAAAATTGCAAAATCTGTATATGAAACTGAGCTATTTGGCAGTAAGTTTACAAGTTATCAACTAACAGTAAAGTAGCATCTAAGAACCTTCAAGTCGTCAGTCCTTGTGGAACAATTCACAAAATGCTTCAGTTTGATACGCAGCTGAGCTTATTACTCATGACACCCTTTGTGCTACATAATTAAATATAATCTGACAGGCAGCTTTGAGCGATCTATAGCCGTTCAAGCATTAATGAATTTGGCTCACTTAGTGCGCAAAGGGGAAGTTAACAGAGGCAAAACTTAAACTTCCGCTTCACACCTAAAAGAAGACATTAGGTTTAATGCCTGTAATGGCAACATTGAGCCTACAGAAACGTCGATTCACTTCGCCTCATAACCGAAAGGTCCACTTTTCGAATCGGAAAATCCAGCATCAGTCTTCTAGCAAAAGAAAAATCAATAGCACTTCAAAATCAAATTCCTTCAGCTTTAGTTCATGAGGAATTCTTTTAAAAGATTGAATCCTACCAATCTTTCTCATTACAGCACGATCAAGTTGCCCTGAGCCAGAACGCTGTATAAATTTCGTTGCAATAATATTACCCTTTTCGTCAATCTTAATCTGTATAGTAAGTTCCCCTTCAATACCGTAGTCTACAGCGAATGATGGGTAGTTTATTTGCGACTTAACAATATCAACCAGTTCTTTAGTAAAGGTCCTATGATGCAAGTTGGTTTCGTTTGTAGCTGCTTCAATTGGAATAATTCCTAGGGAAAGAATAAAACATATAACTAGCGTATTAATTGATTTGTTGAAAATATTCATAATAAAACTACCTTTGGTAGTATTAAATTACGTTTCCTACTTATAGGTAGCAAAACTCAATTTCGCTAGAGTTCTACATTCCATTAAATAAATGTCTAATTATTTAGCTCAAATTGTTAAAATCCAAATTGATGCAACCAAAATTGTACCAAGAGTTGCTGCTATTCCTATAATTCGAAAAAACAAAGGTCCCAATTTTGTTAGACCTATATAATGAGATATACGCGCTAATACCAACGTTAAACCTAAAGTATGAAGCCAGGTATCCGAGGCACCTAATAATTCCATTGAGATAAGAAGAAATAGAGTAATTGGTACGGTTTCAATAAAGTTAGCTTGACCTCGCATACGCAATTCCATCTCTGAATCTCCTCCGATTCCTATAGAAATTTTGGACTTGATCCGATATAAAGCTACACGCGCTGTTAAAGGAATAAATATAAGACCCAGCATTGCAATATAGGTCGGTGTAATAGTAAGTAACGATGAAAATTCCATAGGACTACTCCAGTTAAGTTAATATAAAAATACCATTGAATATTTGGTTTTAGCATCAAACTTTAAATCCTAAGACCTCTAATTCTTTCCACTTAGGTAACAGGTAAAACTACGACTTACCTGTCCTGAAATTTGCCGTTTTAATCCAAGCGCTCACTTCTATCTTTGATTAATGCAGCGATCATCGGTTCTTCCGTATGCATACATTTAGCAACAACAGGGTGATTTTTGACAATATTTAAATGGTTAGCGAGCTTTGGCCAACGAATATTATCCACTTCAAAGTCAGCATAAGTCGCATTTATTATCGCGGTGGCAACGGATATATCTACGATCCCCATTTCACCAAAAATAAACCCTTCTTTGGGGAGTTGTGATTCTATGTAATTAAACAAAGGCGGCAACAGGCTATCAATGCTATGTTTGACGACCTCATCATCGGTTACCTTATTTGTTTTAAAAGGCTTTGTTAAACATTCCATGAATATATTGCCCGCACAAGGGCCAAAGAGCATGGAGCCAGCATATTCTTCCAGCCAGCGACTTTTGGCTCGGTCAGCTAGATTTGAGGGTCTAACAGCGATACTCGGATATTTCTCTTCTAGATATTCAATGATTACATTCGAATCACAAATGATGGTGTTACCATCTTCAAGAGCGGGTATTTTACCCAATGGACTGATAGCCAAATATTCTGGTGTCTTAGTCCCTGGATATATGTTGATCATCTCATATACAAGACCTTTCAACTCGAGAGCCACTCGGGTCTTGCGCACAAATGGGGAAATTGGAATGCCGTATAGTTTCATCATAATTATTCCTGAGCTATCGCTATGTATATTATCTGTTAAGAGTTAGAAACAAGAATATTACTACTAGAATGATGAATGTATAAGGTCTACAATCGACAGAATAACTCCATTTAGGACATTCTGATGAAAAAAGTTGTAATATTGGCCGCAGAAAATTGTATTTTATCTACTATTGCGTCACCCATGGATATGCTTTTGCAGGCCGGTCGATTATGGAATATTGCAATGGGTGAAAAACCGAACCCGTTGTTTGAGGTTAAAATTGTCACAACAGATGGTCAACCAATTACAGCACTTAATAACTTTCCTGTGATTCCAGCATGTGGTATGCGTGACATTACAGACGTTGATTTAATTATTGTGCCCTCACAAGGCTTCTTTTTCGACGTAGAAAGTAATGCACACCATCAACGTGTCAGTTGGTTAACTGAGTGGTACGAAAATGGAGCAGATCTAGCGTCCATATGTGCTGGTGCATTTACTCTAGCGTCAACAGGTTTGTTAGATGGTCGTAAGGCCACCACTCACTGGGCTTTGGCAAATCAGTTTCGTAAACTGTTTCCTGCTGTTGATTTAAGAACTGATTTGATGGTCACGGAGGAAGACCGATTATATTGTGGTGGAGGTATCACGGCAGATATGGACCTCTCTCTTTTTCTAATAGAAAAGTACTATGGACGCGAACGGGCGCTACAGGGGGCGAAATGTATGTTAGTGGATTTAGATCGTAAATCCCAAGCTCCATTTGCGACTTTCATACCTAACAAAGAACACAATGATGAAAAAATTCTATACGCTCAAAAATGGATAGAAGCTAACTATAAAAAAAACTTCACAATAGAATCGTTGGCGGCTGAGGTTAGCATCAGTCAACGGCAATTTAATCGTCGTTTCAAATCTGCAAGTGGAGAGACAGCTCTCAAGTATTTGCAACACGTCCGTGTAGAAGCATCCAAAGTGCTCTTGGTTACGACGCGAGAGACATTTGAGGAGATAGCTCCCATAGTTGGGTATGAAAACATTAGTTTTTTTAGAAAAATTTTCAGGAATAATGTGGGCATTACTCCATTGGAGTTTCGTCGAAAGTTCGGGCCTATATAGTAATCTCTGAAGAATTATGGTGCTAACAAGTAAAAGCTGTGTTCATAACATACTTGGTAGATTTGGTATTTCCAGTCGTTACCTTTTTTCAAAACACAATGGCACGATACTGTAATTATTGGTGAGCTTATTACTTAGGGCATGCCTGTACTGTAATGACCAAGTAAAATTGATCACGGACTTGTCTTAAATGAGAAACAAGCGTGCATATCTTTTCAAATTTTGATGTCCGCTTATGTTTCGATAGGATAATTAATTTGGAGTGATTTCAACCAAAGGATTTGGTCTCTTTCGTGGCAGCTACCGCCCTTAATAACTCATTTTAATAAATTAGTGAATTACAAATGGAGTAGCTATTTCGTTAAGGACTTCTTGGTGCGCCCAGCAGAAGTTAATAATAAATAGGCTCAACTTCCACAGTTGACCTTATAGCAGTCATTATTCTACATGTTTAGACAACAAAAAAGGTCACAATAATGTGACCTTTTTATTAATGAAATTGAAAAGGAGGATACTACTTACCTTTTTTCTCCATAGCTTTTTTGTTCTTCTCTCTTAAACGCCATTCTGCACCCATATTAACTTTTAGGTTTTCAGGAAGCATATCTAGAGGAACAACTAAATCACTTTTAACCGGCCACTCTTCCAATAAAACAGGATGATACCCTTCAGGATAATACTTCTTAGGATCTATTTGTTGCTCACGTACAAATGGCTCCTGTATCTTGGTTCTGTCAGTCGGTGGTAAAGGTACAATTAACTGTCCATTTGAGAAATCAAACTGAGGAGAGCGGTTATTTGGAAAATCAGGAAGAATACCTTCGCGAACCCAAACTAGATCTTTAGTCATATTAACCACAATGCCGTCTGGCGCACCAAAATGAAATGGGCCTTTCCAGTGATAACGGATTTCTGCAACCGCTTCTTCATTTTGATACGGGTCAAAACCCATATGCGTGGTCATAAACATACGCGGTTGAATTTCGTTAGCAACATAACCTGCGGCATAAGCTGGCGTATGATGGGTATCAACGGTATAACGACCTAAGAACGGCGGTACACCTTGAACACCTGAACTTATTTCTAACAATTCTGGCTGCATTTCTGTCACGTAAAGATCACAGCCTTTAGCATATTTAACATCTAGCTTGCTTGGGCGACCATCACCAGTCCACACAAAACACATATCATTCCAATCTAAACGATATGCAGAAGCACCATCTTTAGCATGTGAACGTTGCCAATGGGTAACTTTTACACCATTTTTCTCGTAAACAATGCCGCCATTATCTCTAAAGTCGAATTCATTGACTTGGATGTCCCAACCTTTACCTACAGGGAAAACGCTAAAAGCATCAATATGCCAACCTAGCATTTTTCTCATGCCGTCAACCATAGCCTTAACACCATATTCAGGAGTACGGCCAGAAGGCCCATGAACGGTAAGTCGGTCATGCCAACCACCAGCCCAAGTACCAAACATCCATAAATAAGGCAGTGAGCCAAAGTGGTCTACATGTAAATGAGTAATAAATACATCTGATATTTGATTTAAAGCAACACCAGCGGCCACATAGTTGGCAACAGAGCCTTCACCCATATCAAAAACAAAATTATCACCATTGCCTAGTTCAACATAGATTGAAGTATTCATTTGACCTGGTCTGATAGAAGGCGATGTACCCATAAAAGTTACACGCATTTCTTCAGGTTGAACATCTTCAGTTCTTGGAAACCAGTTTGCTGCACTTTTTAGCCAAGGCATTGGTTTAACACCTTCAAATAAAAGCCCTTCTTTCCAACGTCCCATTGGAACACCACCAGATAGTGCCGCTTGAATATCGGCTTTTGAGGATGGTTTTTGAACTGGAGGTGCATCAGCAAATACTTGAGCGGCTGAAAACATCAATAATAATGTAGCAACAACCCTAATGTTTTTTTTCATTTTATTCTCCTTGTTTAAAATTCTGATTTTAGTGAGATTTAGCATCCGGCTAAAACTTATATACCTCTGCGGAAGCTTCACTTAGTGTATAACCGGTTAGACCTTCGTCCGTTTCATGAGAGCTAACTAATAATTGACCCATTGCCCAATAAGGCTGCATTGGATTAATAAAATCTATCGGTTTTTTTAGTTTTACATAGACCATTTGATTGGCATGATGGTGCATATGTTTTTTTATATGCTGCGCTAAAAATGGCACAAGCAAGAACTCAACAACCTTTTGGTTTTCTACTTTTGTTGGGATCATATAACCAGGGATCATCACTGGTTTTTGATGCAGTGTTGCAACCAAAGCTGCTTTGTCGACAGCATGCTGATGACCATGTGCATCAGGAGCAGGCTCTAGTATAGGCGGCTGCCAATTTTGAGGAACTAAGTTCTGCCACTCCAATGCGATAACTTTTTTAGTTTCTTGCGATGCGTTACTTTGGGGCGTTAAAAGGATAAGAATAATACTTAACGCCATTAAGAATTTAGTCATGATAAATTTAGTTTTCCCTCTTAGATAATGTCATATAGTTGTTGAAATAGGACAAACTCAATGAATATATAGTTAACACTAATAATTAAAAGAATGAATAAATCCCCCCCGTAAATAACGTTAGTGTATTGATAATTATTACTATTAGCATGATATATCCATTATATTGAAAGTTATACATTTTTCGTACATGTATTAGGTTTTTGTTGCAAAAATAACAAAGGACTAACCATACATATCTTAAAATCATCAGAGATGACTGTTATTTTATCTGACCGAGAATCGCTCAATAACAGCTGTATGAGCGGAAAGTTCACCTTTGTGATAAGCGAGACTCTTTCTAATTTATGCGGACACAGTGTGAATCCCTATCAAATACTTATGTCCGCTTACGTTATCGAAAGGAACATTAGGTGGGATGATTTATACTCATGAATTTAGACCGCTCTGTGACAATAGTGATCGTTTCATATCCATAATCGAATGGCGGTTAATGGCACTAAATTGCCGTCATTCACCAATAAACTGATTTGTCTGAACTTTGCCCGTAAATTATAGGGGTTATTTAAAGCCTTAATTGCTTTGGCAGTAAATGAAATGGGTAATTCAACAAGCGTTTATAAATCTGTTGTGTGAGACAAAATTGAACAAACAGTGATTGATTTTTACCAAAGTCATGCAAATAGACAGTTTCACCTTACGGCAAGAGGAGATATAATTCACTTTTATTTGTTAAAATCGAACCCAGAAACTTGAGTTGTTAATACGAAACTTTTGCGTAAATGTTGAAATTAATTTAAGTTAAATTTATCAATCAATCTTTATAAACAGTGATTTCGTCGCAAATGACTGAAAATATTTAATAAACATCATAAGCTCATAAAAATGATAACGAAAAAACAAAAATAATAAGGACAACACATGACGTTTAAATTATCTCTTATCACCTTAGCCACATTTGCTTTATCTGGCTGTATCAATGACACATCAAAATTATCTTTAGAAGAACAAGCAAAAATTATTCATGAAAAGGCCATCGTGCTCGATACCCACAATGATTTTAGTAACGCTAACTTTGTTGAAGATAAAAACTATACCATGCGTTTAAAAAGCCAGGTTAATCTCCCTAAAATGAAAGAAGGTGGTTTAGATGTTTCATGGTTGATTGTTTATACCGGCCAAGGTGAGCTTAACGAAGAAGGCTTTACTAATGCACATAAAAAGGCAATGGAGAAATTTAACTCCATTCATCGCTTAACCAAAGAAATCGCCCCTGATCAAATTGAATTAGCTCTCTCTTCTGATGATGTTCGCCGTATTTTAAAAAGTGGTAAAAAAGTCGCGATGATAGGTGTTGAAAATGGTTACCCTATCGGTACTGATATCTCTAATGTAAAAAAATTCTACGACCTTGGCGCTCGATATATGTCATTAGCACACAATGGTCATAGCCAATTGAGTGATTCAAATACTGGTGATAAAGATAAGAAATGGCTTCATAACGGTTTAAGTGATTTAGGTAAACAAGTGCTTGTTGAGATGAACAAATGGGGCATTATGGTTGATATTTCTCATCCATCAAAAACCGCGAATATGCAGATGATGGCATTATCAAAAGCCCCGGTTATCGCCTCTCATTCTGCCAGCCGAGCAATGTATGATCACAGTAGAAACCTTGATGATGAAGAGTTACTTGCCCTTAAGAAAAATGGAGGAGTGGTACAAACCGTTGCATTCCGTTCTTATATTGATGGAGAGAAATCTAAAAACTTTGCCAAAGTTAAATTTGATATTTACCAAAAAATTGCTTTAGCGCAAGGGACAAAGATTTTAACTAAAAAAGAGAGAAAAGCATTATCCGCGAATAAGTTAGATGAATATTGGGATTTATATGATTCAATTAGCGTACAAGCACAAGCTGAGATTGATGCGATCAGTGATACGATTGAACAAGTTAACGTTAGCGATTTTGTCGACCACATTGATTACATCGTAGAACTTATCGGTATTGATCATGTCGGGATCAGCTCTGATTTTGATGGCGGCGGCGGTATCAATGGCTGGAATGACGCTTCTGAAACATTTAATGTCACATTAGAGCTGGTAAAACGTGGTTATAATGCACAAGACATTGAAAAACTTTGGGGTGAAAATTTATTACGAGTACTTGATGATGTGCAAAAAGTTGCCAAGGAAATTCAAGCGAAAAGCTAAATAAAGATAATTGGTTAAATCAATAACATAACAAAAGCCTGCTTTGAGTAATCAAACAGGCTTTTATTTTTTGATCAAAGCCAGCTGTTTTTCGCCCATTATTAATTGACTTGAATTATTTTCAATAGTAGTGGCTTTCGACACTTTATGAGTAAGACCTTTAACTTGATTTAACGAGTTACAATTTTTTAAGGATTTAGAAACTGATTAGTTTGAACAACCTCTTCTCTTTCTTTGAATGAAACAAGCTTACTTTCCATAGAGCCACTGTTTCCTTTTTTAAGTATTACCTCTAATACTTCACTAATAGCTTTCATAGATGCTCTTTGTAAATCTGATGGAATGATTATTAGTTGATAGCCTAAACTTTTTAATCTGTCGCTGGACACTAATGGCGTTTTTCCACTATGAAACATATTAATGAGTTTAGGCCCTTTGACACGTATGGATATCTGCTCAATTTGTTCTACACTTTCAGGAGCTTCAACAAAAATCATGTCGGCACCCGCTGCCAAATATTCATTCGCACGAATTATTGCTTCATCAAATCCATCTACCGAAATAGCATCGGTTCTTGCAATAATCAGCATTTCACCCGAATATTTTTTCGCAATTTTAATTTTCTTACACATATCAACACGACTTATTAAAGATTTTCCATCAAGATGACCGCATCTTTTTGGAAATTCCTGATCTTCAATATGTAAAGCACTTACGCCTATGTTTGCGAATAATTCAACAGTACGTTTCACGTTAATTTCATTACCAAAACCTGTATCCGCATCTGCGATAACTGGAATATCGACAGAATCAACTATTTGTCTTAACCTTTCTGCTACTTCTGTCAAAGTAAGCAAACCAATGTCAGGTACTCCTGTACTTCTTGCTATTGCCCCACCGCTGGCATAGACAGCATTAAAACCAGCTTGTTCTGTTAACTTTGCTGATAAGCCATCAAATGCTCCTGGTGCAGTTATAAGACCTTTCTGTTTAATAAGTTGTACTAAAGGGTTTGTCATGATTAATATGCTGTATTATTTAATGTACAGAAATAATATACTCAAAGTCCCCTCTTTACTTATTAACAATAGACAGATTATGTCGAGAAACAGACAAATTTATCAACAATATGCACCAAGGCTTAGTGTATTCAAATCCTTACCAACTTTTGTCTATATGAAAGCCAAAGAAATGCCTAGTTATAGTGAAATAACTGAACATAAACATAACTGGGATCAGTTAATCTATGCGTTAGAAGGTGTACTTGAAATAAAAACAGAAAGTGGAAATTACATTATTCCACCGCATCAAGCAGTTTGGATCCCATCAAATAAACTACACAGTATTTCTACAATAAACGGGGCGCGTCTTCGTAGCGTTCATATAAAGGTGGGCATAATCAGTACTTTATCTAACGATATTAAAGTACTAAAAGTAAATAAGTTAACAAGAGTCTTAATAGCGACAGCATCTTCGTATGAATTTAACTCTACAATGAGTGGAGAAGAATTAAGACTACTACAAGTTTTGGTTGATCAAATCAGTAACTTCAAAGAAACTAGTCTTCGTTTACCATTATCGAATGATCCTTTACTACTACCTATATTAAATTGGCAACAATTATATCCTGATGAAAATAGAAGTTTAAACTACTGGTCTAACGAATTAGGTGCAAGTAGTAAAACGATTGCTCGTCGATTTGAAACTGAGCTAAGCATGAGCTTTACAATATGGCGTGAGCAACTTAAATTACATACCGCTATTCATTGGTTAAATGAAAAACGTCCCGTTACTCAAATAGCTTTAGATTTAGGATATCAATCATTGTCTGCATTTATTCATATGTTTAAAAAAAATATGGGACAAACACCAGGAAAATTCAATAATTGAGCTATATAATTAGCAACCAAAATAATCAATAAGCTTGCTCATAATTAAACTCTTTTCGTTTGCTTATCTGTGCTGTGGTAAATTTTAGATTAAATACTGTATGGCGCAATCGCCCCCTTTGCGAGACAGAACTCATTTATTACGCTCAACAGTTAAGACCACAATTGTCGTGTAATTAAATTTATAGCGCTTAAAATAGTTAATCTTCAGCTGTGATAGTAACCGTCCATGTCCAGTGACCATTCGACTCTAGCGATATTAATCCTATACCTGAATTCAGTGAGTTCTTAGCGCCTATCCAAGGCTCAGGCGAAATAAAGCCTAGATCTTGACTTGCCCATAAATTGTACTCTACATAAGGCATTGAAGGTGTTTGGCTACTATGCTGCGCTACGGTTATCGTCAATCCCGATGGGTCAATTAATGATAGTTTTTTATCTTTTTGGCAATCAGTTAAAGGAATAGCATTACGCTCAGGGAGCTGATTAAACAAGTTAATACCATTGAATGAAGTATTTATAGTTGTACCTGTTGGCATGTTGTTTTGATCATATTCCATTTGTTTATTACATGTTGTTGAAAATTTAAAGTCATCTAGTTTGCTACCGTTAATAAGGGGTGCTTTAAATGTGGCGTGATTACCTATGGAAAATGGCATGGCGCTGGTGTTTTTTTCTGATGATTTCACTTCATGAAACAGTGCAACGCCATTTTCTAATAAGGTGTAGGTAATAAATAGCTCGAAGTCGAAAGGATAATATTTTCTAGTATTATCATCACTTTCAAGACGTAATTTAATAGTCTTTTCATTTTGACTAACAACTTGCCAAGCTTTTTTTCCTGCAAAACCATGAAATGGCATCGCATAATTTTTCCCTTGAACGGTATAATGACCGGGGGCGTATTTATTGGCTAGTTGATGTGTTTTTTTAGTGGGTCCAGTAGCGGGCCATAAAAATAAAGACTTTCCTCGCCAACCTTTTTGTTTTTTGTAGTCATTAGCTCTATAAAGCAATTGATGAAAATCTTCACCGAGTTTAACTTCAAAACCAGACAGTTCTCCGCCTTGCTCTGGAGCAACAGTAACCTTTATCTTTTCATTTGCTAACGTTAATAGTTCAGTCGCTGATGCATTAGCTGCCGTAACCAAACCTAATATGAGTAATAGTATTTTCATAATGGTATGTAAGTTCTTGTTTATCAATGATTGCAATGAACACATTAAATTAGCCACTAAATCATTATTTGTTAGTTAGTTAGTTAGATAGATAGTTAGATAAAAATTATTGTTTCTAGTGAATTACCACTTAAATTTTCCATCTTTATTTGATACTTCGTGACCATTTTTTGGCAAGTCCCATTTCGCTTTCTTGCCGGGTTTACGATATTGCGCATTAGTATCCTGTAACCAATTAGCTAACTTAATTTTAAGTTCTGCTAATTTTTCAGGATGCTTAGTTGAGAGATCGTGTTGCTCACCAATGTCTTGACGGATATTAAATAGCTCGACACGATTTTCATCAAACCAGTCAATTAACTTCCAATCGCCATCGATCACAGCTGACGCATTAGTATCACCCGTTGAACCTGGTCTTCCGAGTGGCGAATGATAATAAAAAGCTGGACGGGTATATTGCTCTCCTTTAAGTGCATTTAAATAACTAACACCATCAATGTGATCTGTAGGGCTAAGTGATAAGTTAGCCAACTGTAAAATAGTTGGATAATGATCTGTACCCGTCACTTGAGTTGATGATATCGAATTCCCTTCGATTTTCGTTGGCCATTTCACAATTAACGGCACCCGAATTCCGCCATCATATAACCAGCCTTTACCTTGACGATAAGGTAAGTTGCTCGTACCAAGCTCTCGTTGATTAGGACCCCGAGAAGATAATCCTCCGTGGTCTGATGTGAATATAACTACTGTGTTTTTTTCTAAACCAAGGTCTTTTAGCTTTTGTATTACCCGCCCGACACTTTTATCAACAGAGCCTACCATTGCAGCATATCGGGGATTATTTTGTTGTGACTTATACTCAGATATACCATTTTTTCCTTTCAACAAGTCAGGCATATGTTTTGAAGTACTAGGCTCAATACCCATTCTATTTAGCTTATTACGATAGTAATCTGCATCCTGCTCTCTTGCCTGAATGGGGGTATGAACTGAATAATGCGAAAGTACCAGTAAAAATGGCTTATCCTGATGCCGTTCAATAAACCCTTCGGCTTCTGTTGCTAAACGCTCAGTAATAAACTCCCCCTTCTCCCCTTTAATATGATCAAAGGTTGCTTTACCGTTTTTCGACTTACCACCCCATGGATAAAAATAATTATCTGGAAGTCCAGCAGAGCCAGCTAACATGTTTTCATCAAAGCCTTGATGCTCCGGCCAGCCGCCATCCTTTTTACCTAAATGCCATTTACCTATATAACCTGTTTTATAACCAGATTTTTGCAGATGCTCAGCAAAGGTGACAGTATTAGGAAGTAATTTATGTTTACGTTTAGTTATTGGATTACCATTCCTTGCAGAGTCTTGGCCACTTAACATAGCTATTCTTGAAGGTACACACCTGGGATGTGCTGAATAGGCATTGTCAAAGCGAATGCCATCTCGAGCAAGTCCATCAATATTGGGGGTTTCATGTAACTGACTGCCATACAGTGATAAGTCTTGCTTTCCCATATCATCTGAGAGTATAAAAATTATATTAGGCGTTGCGCTATTTTTGTTACTACCACTTTGTGTCGCAAATGCAACTGAGCTAACTTGCAAAAAGCTGACAACAGCAAGTAGTTGAATTAACTTCATAATTTTCCTTTAAACATTTATTTTTCTTTTAATGGGATACATACAAACATTTCTCTACACACTTTAGCGAGGAATTTGTCTGGGTTTATCAAAGGCTAAGTTTTTTTAACCTGTGGTATGCAAGTTTGGGCTCTTGGTTACGATCAAAAAGTAACGGATAGTTGGAGCGACCTTTAATCGGAAAATCATTCTTCCACGATTCATCATCAGATGTTCCCCACAAAGTAACTCTATCGATTTTATCGCTATGTTTGATATATAATTTGAAGATTTCTTCGTAACGTTGGGCTAGTTTTTGCTCCATAACTAAAGGTAAACCGTTTTTATATGGATCGAGTTCCTCGCGGTAATCGTATTTATTACCAATATCTGCATTGCCATAATCTTTAATTTGTGGCAAAACATCTATTTCTAATTCAGTGATATGAACTCGTAGGCCAGCGTTAGCATAAGCTAAAATCGCCTGCTCAATTTCTGGTAACGAAGGCCCATCAAGATGTAAGTGTGATTGCATGCCAATGCCATCAATTTTTACACCTTTTCGTCTACAGTTAGTTATTACTTCAATAACACGTTGCTGTTTATGAGCATCGTCCATGCCATAATCGTTGTAAAGTAGCTGTGCCTTAGGATCAGCCTCTGCTGCAAACCTAAAGGCGTGCTCAAAATAATCTTCACCGATACCATTATACCAGTGACTTTTGCGCCAGTTTCCTTGCTTGAATGCTTCATTTACAACATCCCAAACTTGTATTTTTCCACGATAACGACCAACGACAGTATTAATATGTTCCTCCATCATGGCCAATAAACGAGGTCTGGATAGCATTTTGTTGTTGTTATTAAAAAATACATTTTCCGGGATTTGACTATGCCAAACTAGCGCATGCCCTACCATCTGCATATCGTGCATTTGGCCAAATTCAACAAACTTATCGGCTAAATCCCAATGCCAGTTATTAAGGCTTGGGCGAAGCATTTCCCATTTAAAATCATTTTCAGGGGTAATAGAATTAAATTCCTGAGCGATTAACTTTAGTTGTTCGCTACCATAACCGCTTAGTGTTTTTGTGCTTACGGCAGTACCTAGGGTGAATTTATCTTTAAATACTTCTTTTAAGCCGGTATTTTCGATTAGGCTAGCCAAGCTACTTCCAGTACAAGACATTAAACACGTTGAAAGTGCTAATCCCCCTGAGCTTGCTAAAAATTGTCGCCGACCCATCATAATGACTTATTCCCTTGCAGCTTTAATTCTCTTTTATCTCGCGTAGCAACATGTTTACTCATCATGCTCTGTAGTTCTTTCAGTACTTTGTTATATTCTGTTTGATTAACTAAATTGACAGTTTCATTTGGATCTGTATTTTTGTCATACAACATATGTCCTGAAAGCTTTCCTTGTTTAAACCATGCGCTATATGAGTAGTCTTCAACAACTATCTTCTCGCCAGCTTTATATCGGGTAAATACCGCTTTTTTGGTTGGCAATTCAGGATTGTTTAAGTTGTCAACTAATGACTTACCTTCTAAGTGCTCTGGCATAGCAAGTCCTGCCAGTTCGACAATGGTAGGGTATAAATCGACATATTCAACTAAACCATCAACTTTTTTAGCTATTGGCTTTTTAGGCGCCTTGATGATTAATGGTACTTGCGTCGCGAAATTAAATAGCGAATGTTTATTCCATAAAGTGTGATCGCCCAAACTAAAACCATGATCGCTAGACAGTATAATTACAGTGTTGTCTGATAATTCAAGGCGTTCAATAGCGTCTAATACTTTGCCTACTTGAGCATCTGAATAAGTCGTTGCTGCGTAATAACCATGGCGAAGTGTACGACTTAATTCATCCGGTATATTTTGCAGCCAAGGAGTGAACTCTACAGGAATATCAGCATAACCTCCTCGTAGTTCACCGGATTCATGCCAAGCTTCAGGTGGTGCATCTTTAGGTTTATCTGGTGCTGGAGACATGACAATATCTTCGCGATTATACATATCCCAATATTTCTTAGGCGCGGTAAAGGGTAAGTGTGGTTTGACAAACCCAACCACCATATAAAAAGGAGAGTTATTCTTCTTTAACTTCTCTAATTCAGCAATGGCTCTGTTTGCAATTTTACCATCTATATAGGCGTCATCAGGTAGGTCTAGACTTTCATAAGCTGCAGCTTTACCCATAGTGCCATAGCCACAAATATTTTGTTTTTTACACGAGTTATTAAACGCGTCGATATTTTTGGGATCTTTATAATCCATGAAGCTGGTGGTACTTTTATCATGGTATTTAGGGTCCCACGGTTTTGCACTCCAAGCAAAATCTGTATCACCTCTAACATGAATGACTTTACCTAAAGAGATTGTTGTATAACCATGTTCCTTAAGATAGCCAGGCAGTGTAATAACGCCTTTAGCATCTTTTTCTAATTCGGCATCATATGAGGTGAAGCGCTTTGCCGTCGGGCGCAACCCTGTAAATAAACTAGCTCTAGATGCGCCACACGATGGGAAGTTGGCGTGAGCATTATTAAATAAAATGCCTTGTGAAGCTAAACGTTCTAGATTTGGCGCGATGACAGGCGCATTTTTCTCATAGATTGGCAGCCCAGTTGAACGAAGATCATCCATGATAATATGGATAAAGTTAACGGGTTTTTCTGCAGCCTGTGAAATTGCCGCTACAGCCAGCAAAGGTATCAGGGATAACTGTTGAACCACTCTCATGACTGTTTCTCTCACAATTACTGTATTAAAATTATTATTAAATCTGACTTTTAGTTAAATATTAAACTAAGTATTAAACTAAGTATTAACTATGGACATGCCTTAAAACTGGCCGCATGTTGGCATGCATCCAATTCTGTTTTTATGCCTAAATCACCTTGTTGTTTCATCCAACGAGCAAGTTCCGCCCTATGTTCTGCAATCAAGGGTCGATATTTTTTGTGATCAGCTAAATTTTCTGTTTCAAAAGGATCATTAATGACATCATAAAACTCTACCGCTGGACGACGAACATAATAATCAACTCTTGTTTTCGCCCATTGGTCTCCCTTTTCCCCTAATTGTTGCCATTCCCACAGCGGTCCTCGCTGTTCCTGTAAAGCTAACGTAGTCAGGTTGTTAAATTCACTTTCATGCATCAAATTTAAAATGAGTTTATAGCGCTTACTTCGAACAGAGCGGATAGGATAATCATTACCAGCGTGTAAATTTCTTGTAGTATGCACACCATAGCTATATTCGCGGTGTTCTTTTTTTAAGCCTTTCAAAATCGATAGAAAGCTTTCACCGTCTATATTGTTAGGTACATTGCCTTGTGCCGCTTCGATTAAGGTAGGTACCACATCAACATATTGCACCATAGCGTTAGTAACACTTCCTGCCTTTATTTTATCTGGCCACCGTACCATAAATGCTGTTTTTAGCCCTGCATCGTAAGTGGTGTATTTCGCGAAAGGCATACCACCGCCCTGCTCACTAGTAAAAATAGTAATGGTGTTTGTTTGTAGGTTATTTCGCTCTAGTACGTCATCAACCAAACCAAACTCAGTATCTAAATCGGTTATTTCAGCATAATAATTGACCAAGCTTTTCCGAAATCCAGGGCTATCTACTAAAAACGGCGGGATATTCAGTTTATCTGCATCGTATAACGAACGGTCTCCTCGTGTCCAAGGGCCATGAGAGTTATTCGATGCAATAATCAAAAAGAATGGTTGATCCTTATCTCGCTTAATAAACTCTTCAACACCTTCGATACCAAAAGTAGTTGTGCCTTCAGTGCCTCGTATATCTTTACCAACAAACTCGAATGGATAAACCGATTCTGGCTCAATATGTCTTTTACCCGCTAAGGCAACTCGGTAACCGAGTTCTTCAAAATAATGAACGACACTCTTAGTCCCCTTGTTAGCAACTGAATGCTGTGGATAAGCACCATTACGTACAGGAAACAAACCAGTATAAAGCTGTTGACGTGTAGGAGAACACAATGCAGTAGAAGTAAAGGCCGAGGTGAATAACATCCCTTCTTGGGCAAATTTCATTAAGTTGGGTGTAATCGCATTATGAGGTGTATAATCGTACAGTCGATCATAAGGCTCAATATCGAACCAATTTGTATCATCGGATAGGAAAAGCACTACATTTGGCGTTGATTGTTTTAATTTTTTATCACTAGTTTCTGCTTGTGCAGCACAAGCTATGCTTAACATTAATGAAACGCTAACTAATGTAGTATTAATCCACCAATTCATTTTAAATCCTTCATTAATAAATATAATAAAATCATACTAAACAAATATAGTCACAATGACAATATCTATTTAAAGTCCAAGTAGTCGTAATATTTGTAAAGCAAGGCATATTCATAAATTCATCAGTTTACTTATATACATCTATCGTTTTTATGTGGCCATTTTCATCATGATGCAACTCGACCATTTTTACACATCGTAAATGTGTCTGGCCTTCTGACAAGGTAGAATCATGATAAAACAAATACCATTTACCTTGAAATTGTACAATTGAATGATGTGTCGTCCAACCAAGTACCGGTTCGAGCACCACGCCTTTATAGTTAAATGGACCATATGGAGAATCGCCAATAGCATAAACTATTTTATGGGTATCACCTGTTGAATAAGAAAAGTAGTATTTATCATTAAACTTGTGAACCCAAGGCCCCTCAAAATACCGACGTTCTGTGTCGCCTGCACATATTGGCTCACCAAATTCATCTAAAACGATAATATCTTGGACGGGCTCTGCCAGTGAGCTCATGTCAGTATTTAATCTTGCCATTTTAGCAGTTAGTGCGGGTTCATCATCTTTTGGATAATTATCTGCCCCAGTGTAGCTACCATTTTTCCATGATTGAAGTTGTCCTCCCCAAATCCCACCAAAATAGAGGTAATGCTCACCTTGATCTTCAAATACGGCGGGATCAATACTAAACGTTTCTTCAATAGGGCTTTCGTTGGCAATAAACGGACCGGTAGGGTTCTCACTGACAGCAACTCCTATACGGAAAATATCGCTATGATCTTTTGCTGGAAAAAACAAATAATACTTACCATCACGATATGCTGCATCAGGTGCCCAAAGTTGTTGTTTTACCCAGGGTATATCCTCAACTTTTAATGCAATACCGTGGTCTATGGCTTCCTCACCTACAATAGGTACTGAAAGTACATGGTAGTCACGCATTGCAAAGTGTTCGCCATTATCATTAAAGACAGCATCTGTTTCTATATCATGTGAAGAATATACATAAAGGGCCCCTTCAAATACATGTGCAGAGGGGTCGGCACTATACATGTGTTTTACCAGAGGTGGATTTACTGATTGTAACATCCTAGCCCTTTGCATATCCTTTGCCTGAACTACTTCAACATCACTTTCAGGTTGCTGTGTTGAGTCAGTCATTGTTAAGTCAGTCATATAAATACCTATTTTTTGATATAGCAGCAGTTGCTTGAGGATAGAGAGCCTCAAACAACTGTATGTTGTTAATTAAACGTGGGGAAAGTTAGCTAGCTGGAAATTATTTAACTAGCTCTTCTTTGTAACAGTTCACTTTCTATGACATGTTCCA
>JALJPB010000083.1:0-7322 GCA_022969175.1 Colwellia sp.
TAATAAAAAACACCCAATGATTATTGGGTGTTTTATAATAAAGCTCTCTGGCACTTATCGCTAATTAACTACACGAGTGAATGAAAAACTAATGGATTATACGTTTTTGCTTATCCCATCTGCTTGCTTGCCAATACAAAACTGTTCCAGCAGCTTCACAGGTGTCGCAATGCCACTCAATTATGCCTATTGAGTTACTCTTTGCTTCAATACTCCCGACACAAGACACTCCATCAGCCCGGGTATTGCATTTAAGGTCAACCTCAATGAGTGGCTGACCGATATTATTAGAAACAGATGAGACAATTTCGCTCAAAAATTTGAAAATCTTTTTAGCTTGTTCAGTAAGCTCTACTACGTTACCTTCTTGGTCAAGAAAATCTCTAAAATCTACTGTTAACGCCATTGGTTTTTCAATCATAAAATGTTATTGCTCCACATATAATACTTAAACTATTGGTTAATAGTATAAAGGCACACAAATGTTGATAGATTCTCCGATCAATTTAGCTATTAACTGAGTTTAACTTCCATGTTTAAATTAATGCTTAAAATTAATGCTTAAAGTAAATATGATCAGAGGAAAATTAAATAATAATGAAATGTGAATAGAACTATTTTCACTAGCTTTGATAAATGGGTAAATAAATTTCAAATTTACTGCCCTTACCTACTATCGAATTAACATCAATTCGACCATGATGATCTTCAATGATAGTTCTGACTATATGCAGCCCTAACCCGGTACCTTTCCCTACAGGTTTAGTAGTAAAAAAGGGATCAAATATCTTTTTTAAATGCTCTCTCGCTATTCCTGAACCATTATCCTCAAAGCTAATATTTACTTCCCCTTGTTCAGTGCTCGATATTATTGAGATTCGACCCTTATTTTCAATAGCATGTGATGCATTAACCAACATATTAATAAATACTTGTAATAACTTTTGCGGAAACCCTAATACCCTGACTTTAGCATCTAAACTTTTAATGATTTCAACTTTATATTTAAGTTCATTCGCGACAAGGGTCAAACTTTGCTCAATCAGCTCGTCTATAAACATAGGTTCAGGTGCCTTATCATCGACATGAGCATAGTTGCCTAAGTCTTTAATTATTTTACTCACCCTTGCTGCCCCTTCTATGGTTGAGTTAATTAAGGGCTCAATATCATTAATAATAAAGTTTAAATCTTCTTTTTGATATAGCCTTTGGGCTGACTCTTTATCATCATTATTGTTAACTAAATTGATGTATAAAAGCAAAGGTTTAAAATAATCACTCAGCATATCAAGATTACTGCGAATATAGCCCACAGGGTTATTTATTTCATGAGCTATGCCCGTTGAAAGTTGACCTATTGAAGCAAGTTTCTCAGCATTAACTAACTGCTCACTTAAAGCAGATAATGCTCGCTGACTATGTTTTCTTTCATTAATATCACTAATGGTGAGCAGGTAGTTAATCGCTTCTTTTATAATTATTTTTCGACCTGAAAACTCTATATGCGGGTTATTCATGTTAGTTGCTAACAAAGACTCTTCCATATTACTGATTACCATTTCTTGATCAAACTGACCATCTACAGTCGCTAAAGCAGGTAAAAAATCAGCTATATTTCTTTCGATTATTCTGTCTTTTTTCTTTGAAAATAACTTAGATGTTTCATTATTACACTCCTTAATCATGCCATCTTTATTCAGTAACAATAAAGAACATGGAATAGTGTCCATTATAATATTTGCTTTCTCATTTGCTCTACTTACATTAAGCCGCTCTTGCTGAGCCATTTTTTTCTCAAAAGTAATACGTTGACTAAACTGCTGAATAGCTAAAGATAAGGCCATTATCTCTTTGGGTGCATTTTCTTGCCTAAATTCAATGTTATTTTCAGAATCACTCGAATTTAAGGCTAATGCAGTAATGTTTTCAATTGGTTTTATAATATATTTACTAAACCAAGTGACGGTAATTAAAACAAATAATAAGTACAAGGTAACGAGTAATGAAATAAGCTTCTTTATGTCTGAATTAGCGATAGCTAACTTACCAAATAGATAGTTGTTTTCTTTTGCTATTTGGCTATTTAATAGCTCTAATTGAGCAACATATAGTCTGGTGATATCATCAGAATCTTCAATGGCTTTTCGCCAAGCGCGGATATCTTGCATTGATAGTTGTGAAAATGAATTAACAATTGAATCATTTTTTTCGATAGCCGTGATAAGTTGTTTAACTAAGTTCCCGGTATCGGTAGCTATAACTTTTTGTTGAATAGCCACTAACATCTGAACAAGTTGTACCGACTGTTCATTTATACCCTTGGCTAAATAGGATTGCCGGCCTGAATATAATAAATCTTGAGTGGTAAGCCAGGTTTGCGACATGGTAAACAGGTGTTCAACTGTTTGTACGAGTAGTTGTGATTCAGAATATGAACGAGATATGCCTTCTACTTTTTGGTATTGATTCCAAAAAACAGCAAATATAATCATGCCTGAAATTAAAGTTGAAGTAGCCAATAGTTGATTATAATTAGAAATTTTCATAGCTTGTTCACCACATCAAAGCATTGCATCTACAGACTCACTTAAACTGCTTTAACTCATTGCCCCACAAGATATCAGTAATGAGTAATGTTTTTAGTGCACACCTAAGAACCACATTGGCAAGCTCTGTTGCTTCTGGCGCTCTATCTAAAACATAGCGGTTAGCAGAAAGACCATTACTACTAAGCAGCTGTTTTAATTCATTAAAACTCCTACCAATGAATATATTCTTAAAGTCACTGTTATTAATAAATTTTTGCTGAGGACTACGGCAACGCTGAAAAGCAAAATTAGTGATATTTAAATTCTTATCGATTGCCCACACTATTTCTACTAAGCCCCACTGGCTTTGTTCAGACCTTACGTGTACATAACCCAGGGCTACTCTTCCTTGCATAGCAACATACAATGTATGTTTTCCTAACTCACTAAAATGCAGATCATTGTTAGGAAGTGCGACTTGGACTTGTTCTCTGACATTATCATCAACCTCTTTGACTATTGATAACTGATTGGTTTTATTAGGGTAAAGTTGTGCTATTTGCGCTAAAGGATCACGCAATGAACAATAAGCCACAGCATTAGCATTTTGTTCAATCAAGAGTAGTAATAATATAATCACTATAATTTTCATATTAATACCTATACCTTATTTGAAACCTAACCAAGTTTTTCTTTTCCCCCACCACAGGGCTATTAAGTTGTTTACGGGCTGACATGCTAATTTCCAACTGAGTATTGAATTGATAACTAAAACCAAAGTTCACTAATTCCAATATATTTCTGGCAAACTCTTTATCTTTAAAAATATATTGACTGTAAAATTTTAGCTGTTCACTAACTAGGCTTTTATTGACCTCAAGCAAAACATATTTTTCTTTTTGCCAATTACCTTGTTGCTCATTGTCTTCACCAAAGGCAAACTCTCCTAATAGCCCCCAAGTTCCCCAGTAATATTGCCAATCAAATGCGAACCTTTTTCTTTTTACCATATCGATTTCAGCATTAAAAAGGGATATTCCCATAACAAGATTTAAGTGACTTAAGGTACCAACCCTGCCCGTTACTGCATAAGAATTGTCAATAGATTTTGCTTTATCTTTACCTCCCAAGGTATAGCTAATATTATATTCAAAATTATTAAGTACCTTATTTAACCCTAATCCCCAATCGAGTTTTGTGCCTAAATTCTGGCCATGATAGTAATCGAGCAAACGACCATTAGTGTCAATATTTTCTTCTAAACCAAAAGGTAAAGTGAAATGCCCTACTCGAATGTTAGGTAACCAACGAGGTAGAGCGGTGTAATTGAGATGAAATTCTCTAAAGACAAATTTACTGTCATCTTTAGATTCAAACATCCAGGGAACAGGTATTTGGTTCGACAGTTGAGTAAAATATATTTGCCCTACGCCATAACCGACATCCCCTAAATCTGAAGTAAAAACCTTATGGCTATCAAGACCTAATACATAAATACGGCTAGTATTTTCTAACGCTCGATTACTGTTTAAACGAGCACTGGCATCTATACTCCATCTAAGGTTGTTAGTGAAATTGGCATAACAAGATACTGACATCAGCATTAGGAATACAAATAAAATAAACTTCATGATCCTGCTCCTGTGACTGAAATAACTCATTGAAGAAAGCTAGTGATGAACAGCGAGTCTATTTAAAATAATATTCCCCGTTCGTATTGACTCACTCAGTGAAGACTCAGCATTGGCTATTAAGTTATCCGTAACGGTATCTTCTAAGTTTGCGATACCAACAAAAGCTCGCAATAAGTTAGGGTTACTTTTTATCAGCCAAGAAATACGCTTAGCCAGTAAAATAGCATCATCAGCTTGAGTCTCGGTCAGTAAAACAGCAAAGGTATTAGTGCTCCATCTAACAACTTTATCTGATGCGCGCCCTTGCAGTAGTTTTGCAATTTCTAAGTCAATGCCATCAATCTGCTCAGCTTGTTTGGTTAATTCAATGTTGACTAAAAGAAAACTTAATGAATGTTGATAGCGCTTGGCTCTGGCTATTTCAAAATCCAAACAGGTTGCCAAAAAACACGCTTTGGATAATATGCCGTTACCATCTGTATAGGCTAAGTTATTAACCACCTTTTCCCTGAATAAACCTCTTTCAATACGAATTAGTAACGTTTTAATATCAAATGGTTTGATGACATAATCATCCGCCCCAGAGAGTAAACCGGCACTCTCCTCTGTTATTTCACAGGTCAGCATAATAATCATGGTACCAGCAAATTTACTGTCACTTCTTAAAATCCGGCAAGCTTTTAAGCCATCCATTATCGGCATTCGAATATCCATTAAAATTAAATCAGGAGTAAATTTTCGAGCTAAATCAATGGCTTCTTTACCGTTACCCGCTTCAGAAATTGAAATGCATTTTCCTTCTTTATTGAATTTTCTTTTAATACCACGAATGAGTGCTTGCCTAACACCAACTTCATCATCAACTATGAGTACACTTTTTTCTTCTATCATGGGTAATCCTCATGTAGTTCCGCTAAAATCGGTAATAATGCTAACTTTTATTTATAGATAAAATAGATATAGCAATTGATGTACCAACAGCCATGTGAAGCTCACATTCTATTAGTGCTTCCTTATCTTTAGTAACTTACAAGTAATTTGAACTAAACATGAGTAGATAGTTTTGAGTTATCAAATTTTTACTTTTTGCAAAAGGCTTTGCAAAGTGATAATTATTTTGTCGCACATAACCCTCGCCTCACTTTGGATCCGCATGGGGCGCCTAATAAAAAACATTTCATTAGTAACTATCTAAACTTCGATTCCTGCCGTTAAGCCTGTGGTAAAAGTCGTCCATAAACAGCGGCAGCCCTCTACATCCATTTTGAGCGTCAATATCTACTATTGCTAGTTGCTGAAATGAGAAGTGGTACTATTAAAAATGTTTGGGGTAATAACTTCTATTGATCTTTTTGTTAGTTAAATAAATTCCGAAATATCAAAGTTCACCCAGTCGGCTTCTTATAACGCCGAAATGCAGCACAATATTCACGTATGCCCTCATAAATGATGGAAAAAGTAATGTAGTGTATGGAAGCACGTTAATGAATTTTCGCCACTTATCTGATGTTAATAGTAATTTATTGGAATATAATAAGCGGTCATTTCGTAGCGGCTATAAGCCATTACCCAAATATATAGTCCTTACTTTTTGAAAGTAAACTTTCAATAATATGACTAATATATAGTGGTTCCTCATACTCAATCGACTCGAAATCGAGATTAAATCACAGTCACACGTTCCACTTTCGAAACAGATTAATGTATTGTTAAAACAACCCTAGCTAATCCATTGATATAAAAGAACACTTTTTAATGGCATGACCGTTGCTTTATCACTATCACAAATAACAAATAACAAATAACAAATCCGTTTAGTCATTTATGGGGTTTGTTTGATGTACCAAAACCAAATAAAAAATACAACCCATGAGTTCTTGGCTGTCAGCAAATAACGCTTAACAGACGTCGAGCATCCCCAAAGAATTCTCACTCTATAGAAGGAAATAATTTTGTTGGATATGTTAAAAAAAATGATCTCTTGTATCGTCGCGTTTTCTGTCTTGAGCACTATGTTTCACTTAAATAAAACGCATGCAGCCGATATAGACAATGGGAATAAAATCACGCAACTTAAAGAGTTACACAAAGTCGTTATCAATGAGCAGTTATCTATTGATATCTATGTCCCTCAGGGTGATAGAACATCAGGTAAACAATACCCAACAATGTATGTGATGGATGGTAAATATTATTTTTATAACGCCATCGCGTTTCAAAAAAGCCTAAGACACAACGTCAATAAAAGTCCTGAATTTATCGTAGTCGGTATTAACATAAACGACTTACCCGATAACCCCAACCTACGTAGGGAATTATTAGGCGATAGTGCCGACAAGATGATTTCTTTACTTGAAAATCAGGTTTTCCCTTATGTAGATAAGCATTTCCCAAGTAACCATACCCGTATGTACTTTGGCTGGCAGTTTGCCGCAGGTTTTGGTTTGGAACTATTTAGTAAACGTCCAAACTTAATTGAGGGATATTTTCTAGCCAGCTCTCCCATGTTTAGCGATAAACGGATACCCAGACTTGCTGATACACTACAAAAGCACAAAGGATTGAATAATTATTTTTACTTGACCTTAGGAGAAACTGAATTACACGCGACGAGCAAACACCATACTCTCAGTAAGTTACTGAAACAACACGAACAAAACGGAATAAAATCGCACTATAACCTTTCCGACAATCATAATCATCAAACAACGCCCTTAGACAGTTTCACTAGTGGTCTGGAATGGTATTTCTCAGACTTCCCCGACATGACCTTCTACTCCGTTGATGATGTTGGTAAATTTGGTGGCGCTTCAGCGGTTAAAGAATATTACAATAATCGTGGGTCACGATATAATATAAGTCCGAAAGTCGGAAAACAAGCGAGGTTCAGTATGTTTCGCCATGCGGCTAAAGAAGACGATTGGGAAACTTTTCAAAGTTTTGAACGCGAATTAGGTGAATATGAACTAACAGATAAGTCGTCTGAATACTGGTTTAAATTCTTTGGTCAATTTTATCAGAAAAACACCCCGTTTAGAGCTGAGAAGTTGTACAAGCAAGCAGTTGAGGTCCATCCCACTTCTCATCATTTATGTCATTTCTGAGTTAACATTTTTATTAGCATGCGCTGGGGCTAAGCTCAGACGTCATAATATCGATT
>JALJPB010000083.1:7332-18814 GCA_022969175.1 Colwellia sp.
GCGAATGAACATCTAGGCAAAGTAAAACTTGCTTTAAATGGTTTCCAAAAAGCGATGGAAAACTCAACGGCACAAGAACCGGAATATTCAATTTATCAACAGAAAATCGAGATATTAAGAAATCCTTAATGCAATAAACCAAGCTAGCCTATAATTTGCTCGTCAACTGGCGAGCACAATCGAGTCTTTAGCAAAATTGGTGTTTCTTCGTAAATTAAATGTTTTTTTAATTGATGAGTTAAGGACTAAATGTCACAAAAGCGACCTGATTCAGGAGTGAGTTTATGTGATAAATAGTCAAATTCACCACAAAGACAATCTAATTTAGACGTGAATTTACCACGGTAAATAGACCGATTAGCCAGCGCAACGGTCGTTCAGTGTTCAATTTGTAACGTTCACGCGCATTGCAGCAGGTAGCTATTTTCCGCTCTTCGTTCAAGCCCAGTCAACTAACAAGCTTGCAAGCTCTAATTATTTTGCATCATATGTCCCCCACTTAACCATGGCGTCAATAAAAACTTTTAGTTTAGCTGGTTGAGCAAGCCTGCTTGGGTAAACTAAATAAATGATGACGTCTGTTAGTGCCAACTATTCAGCAATGGCACTTGAAATGGCATGTATTGAATTGACCGTTAACCTAGCTTGGAAAGTGTGCCATTTACCCTCGCTAAATACTTGATTAAAAGCTTCGTCATCAAAGCTGGCAAGAAAAGAAGTGATGAACCTTAATACCAAAAAGGCAACAGAGTGTGATTTCTGAAAGTAATTGTGAATAATAGATATTAATCATCAGTATTCGAATTGTGGTTATTTAGCAGCTAATGTTTCTTGTAATTATAATTGATAGCTAGGTTTAGAAGTAATCGCTACACTGTAGTAAAAATCACAAAATTTAGTTCAACAGCTATTTGTGATTACATCATCAAGGCAATTTTTCTCCTTAATAAGGTAGGTGATCATGTTAAAACAATTAAGGTGTCGTAAAAACTATCATTGGACATTATCTCTTCCAATTAAAAACTATCAATTAATCATTATTTTTGTTGGCTTTATATCCGGCTGTGCCTCTACTCATAGTCCGTATTCGACGCAAGAGCTGATGAGAGAAAAACAAGTTCTTGAAGATAATGAATTAGGAGTAGATGGGCTGGGTGGTGCAAGAATCGCTGAGTTGACACCCGATGGCAGTCAATTACTGGTTGCCAGTGGAGATGATAATTCGTTGGCCATTTTTGACATTGATTCAGATTTCAAGCTCTCCTTTAATCGAGTATTTGTAAACAATTCAACCATTGATGGTTTAGATGGTGCTGTGTCTCTAGCCATATCACCAGATGGGCGCCGAGTTTATGTTGTGAGTTTTTATGATAGTGCGGTGGCAATATTCGAACAAGATGAACATGGTAGTTATCAATTTATACGATCAATAAGAGATGGTCTGCCTTATGATGAGGTTTTTAGTGATAAAGAATCAGTGAAGAAAAAAGATAAACTTGGGCTATTAGGCGCTTACGATATCGCTATCACCACAGATAACAGTCAATTATTTGTAGCGAGTGTAGCTAGCAATGCCGTTTCTATTTTCGATATTAATAAAAGCGGTGATGTTGTTTTCAATCATGCAATTAGAGATAGCGACAATACTGAGTATGGATTAGGTGGCGCAGTTAACGTCATTATTACGCCGAATAATTCTCAAGTAATAGTCGCAGGGTTTAATGAAAATGCAATAACCATCTTTAATCGAAATGCAAATGGTGCTCTAGAACATAGTCAAACATTAAAGAATGGAAAAGATGGGGTCAAAAATATGATAGAGCCTCAAGGATTAGCAATGTCGCCAGATGGTCAATATTTATACTCTGCATGTGGAGGAGGAAATGCTGTTGTTGTATTTGCTAGAAACGAACAAGGCAGATATTCATACATTCAATCTATAAGTAACTCTGATGATGATGTTAGTGGCTTTGGCGGTGCAGGTTCTGTGACAACTTCTCCTGATGGATCGCGTGTGTTTGTAGCGTCTGAATCAGATAACGCAGTAGTAAGCTTAGCAAAGCTCAATGATGGTACATTGAAAGTTCTTTCAGTTTTTAAAAGCGAAGGAATAAAAAAGCCAGATGAACGTAATGGTGCTGCTTCAGTCTATGTTACACCAGATGGAAAGCATCTACTCGTTACTACAGGTAAGGGAGATAGTTTAATAGTGTACAGTCTTCATTAAAATATGAGTATTCTACATGGCTGATATGGTCGTAATGTGAAATGTCCACAGTATTGTCTTACTCCTTATTAGTGGACACACTATAATTGTTGTAGAGATACAACAGGAAGTATTTTTGTTGATTTATGAAATATCCGAGAGAAAAATGTACAAAGAATGAATCAGTTAAAGGCACCTTTATCCTAGCGAACATCTACATTTTTAACTGCCTTAGTTAAGTTACCCATTGAATTCCAACCTAAAATACAGTGTATTAAACGCATTAAGCTGTAGTTACTTAAACATTAATAATATAGTTTATTTTCTTGATAAAGCCCTGGGGCATATAAAAAGGAAGGTTATATGAATATACCTACAATACTAATTACCACGTTATCGCTATTAATAAGTTGTACCGCTTTTGCTGATAAAATATCGAGTAGTCCGTTATCGTTCGGCAGTGTAATAAATTTACCCTCAACATATTTAAACGAAAAACAGAATATTCACGTCTACTTACCCCAAGGGTATCAGCAAGCGGCAGATCATATACGCTACCCAGTAATATACACATTAGACGGTTGGGCGCTATCACAAACAGTCAGCGGAGTGGTCAACCATTTAGGTAATACCGCATCAATGCCTAAAGCCATTGTGGTTGCCATTAATAGCGAAAATGAGTTTGAATATGGACCAAAATTATACACCAGCAAAAGTGGTTGGGGTGAAGATCCAGCCGTCGAGCTTGATGGTTTTTCTGGTGGTCAGGCCGATCTTTACCTCAATTTTCTACAACAGGAACTCATTCCTTATATAGACAATAAATATCGAACCAACCATTTCAGAATATTGATCGGCATGTCACCCACTGCAACTTTCGCTCTTCATACTTTTTGGAAGTCCCCCAAATTGTTTGATGCACACTTTCTATTTGCGGCAACCGACGTTCTTGGCATGGGATACTCTCCAGAGACTACTTTCGTTGACAAAATTGTCGAAAGTCTCGCTAAAGACCCAGAAAGAAAAGGCTATTTATATATAGCCTCAGCACAACGAGAAGCGATAAAAAATCCGATAAGGCTCGACAATATTCAAGCGCTAGAAACTGCTCTAGCGCCGTACACTAAAAAGAACTTTGCCCTTAAAGCTGAACATATCGACAATTTTGGCCACTACCCGATGGCAATACCTGGCTTATTATCAGCTATAGATCTTGTTTTTCCGAGATCGGAGTGGGGAATGAGCGGTCGTTATAATGAGATGGTAAGACAAAAAAGCAACCCATTAGAACAACTTGACAATTATTACCAAAAACTCAGTGAAAGTGTTGGTTTTACGGTAACACCGAATACAGATTTGAGGAGAAACTCTGCCTGTTTACGTAGTATGGCTTATCGACTTAGAAATAATAAACGCTATAAAGAGTCAGAACAAATATACCAACGCTGGATAAAAGATGCGCCTAAAACAGCTAAGCCATACGCTGGCCTTGCTGAAACCTACATAGCTAATGGTCAACTAGCAATGGCGCTAAGTTACAGTAAAAAATCCGTCGTGCTAGCGGAAGTAAATCAATCGCCATTCCTGTCAGATTTTAAGAAGGAACTTAAAATGATAGAAGAGAAAATTGCTGCCAATACTACTGCTAGCAACTAAATAATTAACTTAGATTTTTCTAATGACATCGTTTGAAATAAACTACTGTTGTTTGTTGGCAAGTTCATCAAGTGAGTAGTGCTTTTGCTGATGTCTGCAGATAATCATAAACTAGAAAAAACATTTATCAAGAATGAATGAAATTCACTGGATATACCAACGGGTGCCTACAGAAAGTTAATCGTTATTTTAGTTGCTGTCTTGTCTGGAAAAGCTTATATGTGGGGGACCCCTCTTCACCTCAATATATTGAGGTGAAGAGTAATTTATATTGAATAAAGTTTAGGCTTTACTAAAGTATTCACCCAACAGTTTTAAACCTTGAACTTTACCGTTTGTAATGTCAAAAGTTACAACCTTGCCGCCACCCATAGCTGGAAATTCAATCCTCATGGTATCGGGTTTTCTATAGGCTGTTGCCACCGTAACCAGTTCCCCTAAGGTGAACTTAAACTCATTTCCCCCAAGTAATTCCACGGTTAAATCTCCCCACAAAACATTGTGAAACACACCTGCATATTTAGATTTTGTTTCACTAAGTACCATGACACGTTCTGCAATTCTTTTTTCCGTTGCTTCCCTCGAGGCCTGCAGTTTAGGTTTTAGTTCAGCCCAAGAATGTTGCATTTCTTTAATATACCTATCTGCTTTTTTATCGGCGTCGCCTTTATCAAGCAAGATACTATAAGCAATATCAGCTATTGCATTGGTGAGTTCACTACTCACATTTACTTCATTGTTTAAAACTACAAGGCCAATATTATGTTTTAGCATATAAGAGCTATGAGTATGGGTTCCTGCTACACCGCCAAAATGATGATACATATCTTCACCTTTATAAGGTCCCATATACCAACCCCACGCATAACCTTTGCGGATAAAATCTTTGAATTTAAGATCGTTTACCGCTAATTGTTGATGAGACTTTTTAATGACTTCAGCCGGAAAAACCTGTTTACCGTCAACTTTCCCTTCATTTAGTTGAGCTATTAAAAAACGAGCCAAGTCTGACACAGTGGCAATCGTTCCCCCAGCGCTATGCATCGTCGCATTACTTTTCTCAAAAGGGTATATTTCTTTTGGTTCTTTACTCCATAGTGAATAGGGTCTAGCAACCTCAAAACCTTTTTTAGCCGCATCGGTCATATAGGATGATGTACGGGACATCCCCAAAGGTTCATAGATTAATTCAGCGATTGTTTTCTGCCAATCTTGTTGGTAATAATCGTCAGCCCAAACACTAACAATATTGAAACCTAAATTTGTATATTTATATTGACCTAATTTAACTTTTTCATCATTAGTAGTATTAACCATCAACTTATGACGTTGTTCACTATTATGGTTCCCTGTAAACGCTAGAGCATCAAAAAGAGGCCAGTTTTCCAAACCTGAGGTATTAGACACCAAATGCTTCAATTGAACTTTATTAGCATCAAAATGAGGAAAAACCTGCTTTGGAAACATTTCGGCCATTGATGTTGACTCTTTAATATCGCCTTTATGCTCCATCAGTAATGTTGACAAGGCAAACATCGGTTTGGTTATAGAGGCTATATAAAAAGCTGTTTTATCTGTGACTTTTTTGTTTTCTTTAATATCAGCGTAACCAAAATACCCTTCGTAGACGATACGACCATCTTTAACAATGGCAATTGCCGTCCCAGTAGGCAATCCAATGTCTTTCTTAGCGAATTTAACATACCTATCAATGGCAGAAAAATCGTCAGTGGCAAAAATGGCATTAGCAAACAGTACTACCGGCAGCATAAATGCGATTGATTTCATCTTTATTTTCATCTTATTCCCTTAAATGTTTATATTTTTGATTAAAATTGTCGAAAACACTATTTTCACTGCTAAAAACATGCAGATGTTCAGTGTTTTTTAGTATTGTTTGGGCTAGTTCGATGTCTCCCTTTGGAATGACCTCTTTTAATTCAGTTAACACTAATTCATACAATAATTGGTTGTATAACATTAGGGTCATCAAAGCACTTTTACTGCGGAATGCTTGAATGACCTCATTGGTATCCAAACTTAGTAGTGCATTCAGCATTTCCTTACCATCAGCACAAAGGGAGAGTTGAACATCCTTGGTTTTGTCAAAGACTTGCCTACCATTTTGTCGAAGAACAACGATAACGCCTGGTATTTCAACCGCTTCATATACTTTAATTCTAACTTCAACACCACGGGCAGCAGCTGCTTTCAATGGTTCCAATAGCCAAGTCATGACTCTTGGCTCCACGTTAGCAAGAATGACATGTTTAGCATTTTCAACCATACGAACAGCTTGATCTTTAACTTGTATCGCATTCTTGATTTGATAGACCTGTTCGTCATCCTGATGTTCAGGCAAGCGAGTAAGAGCATGAGTTAACGAATCCATATTTGAGTTGAATTTATTCGTTTCGCTAGTAATAAGCTGCCGCCATGGTAGTGCGACACATTGCTTACTCTTTCCGCTCGATTGTTCTACAGCCCCTTTTTGTGCCAATCTCTCTATCGCTTTGTACACATTGGCCACCGCCTTGCCTATAGCTTTAGCTACAGCGTATCCCGTGTGTGCACCTTCTGTTAATAAATAGAGGTAAACTTCACTTTCAAGTTGGGTAAAGCCGATTTGTATTAGAATTTCATCAGCCTTTGGTTCTGTAATCATATTCAATTCAACTTAGTAGTATCTGATGATACTACTATATATCGTAACTTTAGAATTGGCAATAATATTGTTGCCTAATGGCGGTCTAATGAACAACCCTGATAATTTGACGCAAGTCTTTTAGTTTACAGATAGTTTTTGTCCTCATTCTTTTCATTTACAAAAAAAGAACAAACGCATACCTGTTTACCCAATGGCAACATTAGATGTCGCTTTGCTATTATGAAGTACCTCAAATATTAAAATTAATTATACTTTTATTGATTATATATTGATGAAAAAGCCCGCGCACATTGGCGACAAGCCAATGAAGTGAATTGTTAGCGCTTAATCTATAAAACATTCCAACAAGGGTCATAGAGGGCAGAAGTTACACCACTGTCATCACCTCGAAGTTAACGACTTGCCCAGTCCATACATATCATCTCAAAGCATAAGACATTGAAAGTTACTTATAAAATATTATTTTCCATTGATAAAATCGACAACTAACAATCTTTGGCTATACTTTTAGTCTAAAAGTGATTTTAGTCTACCTGACGTATTCTATTTACTGAATTTCAAGGAACGTTTCCACAAGGAGGTTTTATGTCATCTATCAATGAAGCTGAAATGGCAACGATTAGTGCCCCCCCATTAATTGCTTCAACTTCCCAGTATTCAACTAAATTACCACTGAAAAATTTTTTCTTTTTATTAACCCTCTTAGTTTGCCTTTTACCCATGGCATTACTTTTATTAGGTGTTGATTTTTCTAGCCCACCGCTGAAACTACCTCAAAACATTGCCAGCATCACTAACATTGAGCCTTTATTTGCCGCTCTTTCTGGCGCATTTACTCATACAATACTTGAGTGGAGCGCTTTTGCGGTTGCTTTTTTTACTGGCTTAGCGGCGTTAAATCATTTTCATGTCACTAAAGACATTACCACACCAATAATTGGAATTGCTTTATTATGCTCAGGTTCTATGGATGCATTTCATACATTAGCGGCGGATAGGTTATTTAGTGCCGTTGCCGATAATAAAGATCTCATTCCGTTTACTTGGGCCGTTAGCCGAATATTTAACGCCGGATTGATGATCTTAGGCATATCCTTGCTACTTCGGCAAAAGAACCTTTCACAAAAGAATAGCCTGATGTTTGTTTCTTCAATGGCTGGCATGTTCATTCTGATAGGTGTTGCCATTATAATTTATTGTGCTAATAGTCAATATTTACCACAGACACAATACCCTGAGGCTTGGATAACTCGACCATATGATATCATTCCTTTGGTTATGTTTATCTTTGCTGGACTTGTTATTTACCCTAAGTTCCTTAAGAAATATCCCAGTATATTTGCCTATTCATTATTATTAAGTGTCATACCTGAGATCGCCATTGAATTACATATGGCTTTTGGCTCTTCTGATTTGTTTGATGCCCATTTTAATATTGCCCATTTTTTAAAGATTCTCGCTTATCTTATTCCATTAATTGGCTTAGCCATTGATTACATCAAAACCTACCAAAGTGTAGAAAATAATTTATTAGAAATAAGAGTGATGAAAAACGATATTCAAGCGCATTTGAAACAATTATCCATGACTAATGAACAACTTTCTCGCTCAAATTCAGATCTCGAGCAATTTGCCTTCGCTGCATCTCATGATTTACGAGAGCCCCTTAGAAAAATTCAAGCCTTCGGTAATTTACTCGAAGATGAGTGTCAAGAGCAACTGAGTACTGATGGCAAACTCTATATTAGCACCATGCAACGCGCAGCAAATCGCATGGAAGGATTAATCTCAAGTTTATTGGCCTATTCTAGGTTGGGTCAACAAAATGATGACTTTTCAGCCATTAATTTAACTGATGTAATTAATGATGTTCTTCAAGACTTAGAAATAGCAATTAAAGAAAGTGACGCAATGATTATTCAAAGTGAATTGCCTACTGTTCGAGCAGATCTGTGCAAAATGCGACAATTATTTCAAAACATCATCAGTAATTCAATTAAGTTTAAAGCTAAAGATAGGCCTTTAATCATTAACATCAGTGCTACTGAAATCGAAAAGAATGACATCAACTATTGGCAAATAACCATAGTCGACAATGGCATTGGCTTTAATAATGACTACCAAAATAAAATTTTCGATATATTTAAACGTTTACATGGCATGAAAGCCTATCCGGGTTCAGGCATAGGCCTGTCTTTATGTAAACGTATCATCGAACATCATAATGGTGTAATTATCGCAAATGGCATTGAGGGTAAAAGCGCTGAATTCAAAATTTTATTACCAAAAGATGCTCAAGGAGCTATTGAAGATGAACAATGAACAATATAAATCAGTAAACATATTACTAGTAGATGATGATGACGATGATTGTTTACTCACTAAAAAAGCGCTTTCCCATAGCAATTTATTACACAAATTAACCTGTGTAGGTGATGGTCAAGAATTGATGGACTATTTATATCGCAAAGAAAAGTTTCAAGACCAAAATCATTGGCCAAGTCCGGATATTATTTTATTAGACTTAAATATGCCTCGTAAAGATGGCCGTGAAGCACTGAAAGAGATAAGAAGCAATGCTGATTTTAAACATATCCCCATCATCGTTTTAACAACAGCAAAAGAAGAGGAAGAAGTATTAAGAAGTTATAATTTAGGTGCAAATGCATTTATAACTAAACCCGTTACCTTTGATGGTTTCATTAAGGCCATGGATGTCTTTAGCGAATATTGGTTCAGTATTGTAAGACTACCTAAGCCTTCGCTTTAACGAGACTTAAGATGATAAAAGTTCTTTTAATTGATGACGATGAAGATGAATTTATTTTAACGCGTAGCCTATTAAGAGCAGTATATACTACCGATTATCAGCTTGATTGGGTTGATAATATTCAACAGGCATTAGAAAAAATTATAGAACAACAACACGATGTCTATTTAATTGATTATAAGCTTAACGACGGTACCGGCCTTGAACTGTTAGAGCGATGTAAAAGAAAACAAATATCCACGCCCATGATTTTGTTAACTAACATCAACAATCCTGATATCGACAATCAAGCGATGGAGTTTGGTGCCGCAGATTTTTTACCTAAAGAAGAGCTGTCTAAAACGCTCCTTGACCGAACAATTCGCCATGCCATTGAAAGAGTTAAATCTCAAGCCAAACTGGTCCATATGGCGACCCATGATGCTTTGACAGGTTTAATTAATAGAACATTATTTTGTCAATTATTAGAGTCAGCCATCTTTCGAACTAAGCGCAATACCAATAAGCTTGCGGTTATGTTTTTAGATCTTGATAGATTTAAAATAATTAACGATAGCTTGGGTCATAATATTGGCGATTTGTTACTAAAGGCTGTAGCTCAACGATTGGAAAATGTCCTTAGAGAAGAAGATGTCATTGCTCGATTTGGCGGTGATGAATTTACCGTTTTAATCGAAAGTACCAATAAAAAAACTCAAATTGAAAATATTGCCAATAAAATTTGTCAAAAAATGTCGACGGTATTTATTATCGGTGATCATGATTTACATATCACCATCAGTATTGGCATCGCCATTTATCCCGAAGCAGGTACCAATAGCCTGACACTGTTAAAAAATGCTGATACGGCGATGTATTACTCAAAACAAAGTTGTAGAAACAGCTTTAAACATTTTGAGCCTTATATGAATACAGACATGAATAAAAGTTTAATGATTGAACAGGAGTTTCGTTTGGCAATCATTAAAAATGAATTAAGGGTGCATTACCAACCTAAAAAAGAGGTTAAAAGCAATCAATTGATCGGAGCTGAAGCGCTTATTCGTTGGCAACATGCTGAAAGAGGATTATTGGCACCCATAGATTTTTTACAAATAGCAAAAGAGGCTGGCTTACTGGTACAAATGGGTGAGTGGGTAATTAATAAAGTTTGTGAGGATATTCACTCTTGGAGAGAACTTGATCTACCCACCGTTTGTATAGCAATTAATATCGCATCAGAGCAAATCAAGACCAAAAACTTAGCTCAAATGTTATGCAAAGCATTACAGGAAAAACAGTTAACACCTGAGGACATTGAAATTGAACTAACAGAAGAAACTTTAATTCAAAATTCTGAAGAGAATCATGCCGAATTAGATCAATTAAGAAATTGTGGTTTTAAACTAGCCATTGACGATTTTGGCACCGGTTATTCGTCTTTAAGCTACTTAAAATATTTTCCCATTTCAATATTAAAAATAGACCAATGTTTCATCCAAGATATCACCACCAATCCAACTGATGCAGCCATTACCAAAAGCGTTATCGATATGGCGCATAACTTGAATATGATTACCATAGCAGAGGGTGTGGAAAGTGAAGAACAACTCGCTTTATTAACAAGATTTAATTGTGATCAAATTCAAGGCTACCTTTATAGTAAACCTTTACCATTAACTGACTTTACCAAACTACTTCAAGACAGCAACATTGACCAAGAGCAAAAGATGAGTACTGATATATTTAATAAAACAGCCCTATTTTTTGCCAGCAAATAACCGACTGATAACTTTAAGCCTAGGGGCTTTAATAAATCAACAAAACACTGGGCCAAGGTATAACAATCTCCCGGCCAACGAGCTGATAATTAGTTGCCATTTTGCACAACAAAACCATTAAGTTTTTCAGCAATGTCTTTCATAGGCAAGAGTGAACCTTGTATAAAATATTTGCCGGATTTAAGCACAATTTTCACTTCAGTGCCCACCGAAATATCATAAGTGCGATAGTTGTTTTTAAGCCATAACCAAATCATTACCCAAGCCGATAGCTCCATAGGTTAATTAACCCAGTGGTTTTACTGCCATAAAGCACCGATTTCTCGGTATCTTGGTCAATGCTTCTGGCTAGAAGCAATACACCGAGTATATCCCCATGTCAAAATGCGCATGTTTGTATAACAAGGGATAATTTAGCCTAA
>JALJPB010000084.1 GCA_022969175.1 Colwellia sp.
ACGCCAACGAGATCAAATTGCTAATGTTGACCTACTCGGTAAAATTAACGGTGCTGTGGGTAATTATAATGCTCATTTGTCAGCTTACCCAGAAGTAAACTGGCATGAGTTTGCCGAGCAATTTGTTAGTTCATTAGGTTTAACCTGGAATGCTTTTACTACACAGATTGAACCACATGATTATATAGCAGAACTTTTTGATGCTATCTCACGCTTCAATACTATCTTAATTGATTTTGACCGTGATATTTGGGGCTACATTGCCATGGGACACTTCAAGCAAAAAACAATTGCTGGTGAAATTGGCTCATCAACCATGCCACATAAAGTTAACCCAATTGATTTTGAAAATTCAGAAGGTAACTTAGGTATTGCAAATGCCCTATTTACCCACTTATCTCAAAAATTACCCATATCTCGCTGGCAACGTGACTTAACTGACTCTACCGTATTACGTAACTTAGGTGTTGGTTTTGCTCATGCCTTAATTGCTTATCAAGCAACATTAAAAGGTATCAGTAAATTAAAAGTTAACGAAGCAAACTTACTCAATGAGCTAGATAATAACTGGGAAGTATTGGCTGAGCCAGTACAAACTGTTATGCGTCGCTACGGTATTGAAAAGCCTTATGAGAAATTAAAAGAGCTTACTCGTGGTAAACGAGTAAATGGCGATTCAATGCGTGATTTCATCATGACATTAGAGCTTCCAGAAAATGTTAAAGTTGAGCTATGCAAACTAACACCAGCTAGTTATATTGGTCGTGCTGTTTCATTTATTGATGAATTAAAATAACCTTAAAATGTTACTTTAACGAGTAGAATCAATAATTAAAAAGAAGGCTGCGGCCTTCTTTTCTATTTGGGATATAAAATGAATACTTTGAACTGGGGCGAATTAACGCCTGAAAAATTTCTTAAAGAATATTGGCAAAAAAAACCGTTAATCATCAAAGGGGCTTTTAGCAATTTCCAAGATCCTATTTCTGCTGATGAATTAGCGGGTTTAGCAATGGAGCCTGAAATCCAGTCAAGAATCATAGCTAAAACAACTAATGCTGATCATAAAACATCTTGGCAAGTTACTCATGGACCATTTGAGCAATTTGATCAGTTTGGCGAATCCGGATGGACATTGCTCGTTCAAGCCGTTAATAACTTTTCAGCTAATAGCCAATTGTTATTGGATAATTTCAAATTTGTTCCAAGTTGGCGCGTTGATGATGTTATGGTGAGTTTTTCTACACCAAACGGCGGTGTTGGTGCTCATTTAGATCAATATGATGTTTTTATTATCCAAGGTGAAGGTAAAAGACACTGGCAAGTGGGTGCTCCAGACCCAAGCTTGAAGCAATTGCTGCCTCACGAAGATTTAAAACAAGTCTCTGACTTTACGCCAATAGTTGATGAAATCACTGAGCCAGGTGACTTATTATACATTCCACCTAACCACCCTCATAACGGCATAGCAATAGATAACTCACTAAATTACTCAGTCGGTTTTCAGGCACCTAACAACCAAGAATTATTTTCAGGTTTTGCTGATAAACTACTAGATGATGATATTGCTACCCAGCGTTTTAATGATGTAAATAGGAAAATCACTCACTCTCCTGAATTGTTATCAGCTGAAGATATTGGCCAGCTAAAATTATTTATGCAGAGTGCTTTTGATAATCAAGAGCTGTTTAATCAATTTATTGGCCGCTATTTAACACAATCGCATCATCCTTTAGAAATGCTGATCCCCATAGAGCCAATAACAGATGAACAACTTGACGATATTCTTGCTGAAGATGAAAACCTGCTTGTTGCAGTTTCAGGAATAAAAGCATTGATCATAGAAGAACCTTCTCCAACTTTATTTATTAGTGGTGAAGCCTTTGAACTAGATGAAAACACAATAGAATTTGGTAAAGCTATCGCTAAAGAAAAAAGTTTGACAACAAATCAGGCAAAAAGTTTCACGGATTGTTTGAAAAATAGACAGTTGTTAACTAATGTTCTTAATAAGGGTTTTTGGTATATAGAATAATAAATATGAAGTAATACGATTATACATTCACTTCATTAATAATAAGTACAAAATTCATCCTGATTTTGATAATTAATTAATGGATTGAAGTGATAATGTCTTATAGTGTCAGTCGAGTAAAATGGGAGCAAGCAGCTCCCTTATTAAAGAATATAAGAGAAAAAGTTTTTGTTTGTGAATGGCGAATCCCAAAACATTTAGAGTTTGATAAAAATGATCGCAGCGCATTTCATATGCTAATTTGTGATGATATTACCCAAGAACCTATCGCTACAGGAAGAATTCTCGCTACAGGCGAAATCAGTCGAATTGCGGTAGTAATGTCTTTCAGACGGTTTGATATGGATAAAGTTGTACTACAAGGCTTATTCAAGATTGCCAAGGAACTTAACCTTGATGAAGTTTTCATCCATAGCCCATTAGATACCGTTGATTATTTCGCTAAACATCACTTTTTTACTGTGGGTTCAGTATTTATGGAGGCTGGAATGCCCAAACAACGAATGGCTTGTGGTATTAATCAGGCAATAGATAATTCTGCTTTGTCAAAATACTATCTAATTCACTAACTTAAGATAACTAATACCTAAAATAAATTTACTCTTTATTTTCTAACCAAAGCGATTCATCATTAAATATTTGAAATAAGGTTTTAGCTTGAGCATTTAATGTATGAGCGAGTTTATCTTGCTCTTCGATATTAGCTTTTAAAAAGTTTTCTGCTTGCAGTTGCCACTTTAGTGAAAAATGATGCACTGCTTCTCGTGAACAAAAAGCGACATCACCATTTGCATGATCCACCGGTAAATCCCCTGCAACTACCCACCACTGACTCTTATCGTGTAAATTAAACTTCCAAATTGAAAATAAAGGGATCAAATGTTTTTTTTCACAAACGGTAATGTTTTCTACTATTAAACCTTTTTTTTCCAAATAATCAATCGCAATTGAGCATTGGCTGTCTAACCACATTTGTTGCTTATTACTCATATATTACCCACCTATCCCACCTCTGTGGTGTGTATGCTTTACTTCACAGTCAACATCAAAGCTATTTTACCGCAATAGTAGCTTGGGTATTTATGAAGTGATAATGTGCGCATCGAAATATTACAGCTATAGTTCAAGCAATAATAAAACAAGGTTAATCTAAGTATAAACTAGAATTAACTGAATAAAATGTATTCGCTTGACAATTTTTTTTCGCGGAGAACTTAAAAGTGGCACTTTTTGATTTAGTAGATTTTGACGACCATGAACAAGTGGTCTTTTGTAGTGATAAAACATCCGGATTAAAGGCGATTATTGCCATCCATAGCACTAAACTTGGTGCTGCTGTTGGCGGTTGTAGAATGTGGGATTATGCCTCTGACGAAGATGCACTTGTTGACGTTTTACGTTTATCACGTGGTATGACATATAAAAATGCTATGGCAGGGTTAACCATGGGAGGAGGTAAATCTGTAATTATTGGTGATGCAAAATCAATTAAATCAGAAGCCTTATTTAAAGCATTTGGTGAGGCATTAAATAATCTAGGTGGCCGCTATCTAAGTGCTGAAGATGTTAACATTACCACTGATGATATTGCTATTGCGAATACAGTAACCCCCTATGTTACGGGTACTGAAGGCAAAAGTGGCAATCCTGCACCATTTACCGCTTTGGGTACTTTTTTAGGCATTAAAGCGGCTGTTAAATTTAAGCTCGGCCGGGATGATCTAAAAGGGCTAACAGTGTCTGTGCAAGGTTTAGGCAGTGTCGGTTATTCATTATGTGAACATTTACATAATGCAGGCGCAAAACTTATCGTTACCGATATCAATCAAGAAACTCTCAATAAAGCAGCAAGTCAATTTGGCGCAGTCATTGTTGGCTTAGATGAAATTTATGACCAAGATATTGATATATACGCCCCTTGCGCACTCGGCGCGACAATAAATGAAGAGACTATTGGACGAATCAAAGCAAAAATTATTGCTGGCTGTGCTAATAATCAGTTAGCACACGCTAGTTTTGATAAAAGATTATTTGACCTTGATGTTTTATATACACCAGACTACGTTATAAACGCTGGTGGAATTATCAATGTTTCTTTTGAAGATAATTATTGTATTGAAACGTCAACCAAAAAAGTTGAAGAAATCTACAATACTTTACTACATGTTTTTGGACAGGCTAAAGAACAAAACCGTCCAACGGGTGAAGTTGCCGATGAGATGGCTCGTGAAATTATTGCCAATGGTGGCAAATAAAAGCAACATTTATAGATTAAACCTTACCTTTTAGTTTCAACATGGCTAAAAAATCAAAGGTAAGTACAATTAAGTCAAAAGCCAATAGAAATATTGGCTTTTTTATTGGTTTGACACCAGTAAAAACAGTACAATATCGACATGTTTTTTTGCTTTGATGATTTAGATATTAGTATGATTACTCCTTGGTACAAAGAGCCGTGGGCTTGGTTCATTTTCATTCTTCCTTTTACTGCAGTGGTTGCGGGAATAGCCACTTATATTATTGCCAATAATGAGCCTGATGCTTTAGTTATTGGTGAGTATTATAAAGAAGGAAAAGCAATAAACCTGCAACTTGCTAAAGTTAAACAAGCTCAAAAACTTGGCATTAAATTTGATCTAAAATACGAAAACAACCAATTACATATAAAAGCGACGGGTATCGAAAAAGAATTTCCATTATTAAATGTTAATTTCTTTCACCCAACTCAAGAACATAAAGATTTTTATTTGGCATTAACACCAGACGGTAATGGCGACTTTAGACATGATTTTTCACAAGACGAAGCTAGTCCAAATGATTCTCCAAGTAATTTACCCCAAAATTTAAATGGAAAATGGCGTATCACGATAAGTCCATTTCAAGATCATTGGAAGATTCAAAATACCCTAACTCTTCCCCAAGTTGAATTTATTGAAATAGTTCCAGATTTAATGCAAGCGAACTAATCAATGTCACAAAATTGTTTTCATTGTGGTGAAGGGATTCCATCGGGTATAAATATTGTTGTAAACATCAATGAACAACCTCAAAGCATGTGTTGTATCGGCTGTGAAGCTGTTGCAACCACTATAGTCGATAATAATTTAACAGATTATTATCGATTTAGGACTGAATCAGCACAAACTGGTTCAGCCATAATCCCTGACCAACTCAAGCGTAATCAATTGCTTGATGATGAAAATATTCAAAATGAATTCACCTTTACTGTTGATGATTATAAAGAAACAATATTAAGTATCGACGGAATAAGTTGCTCAGCCTGTGCATGGTTAATTGAAATGCAACTTGAGAAAATATCAGGTGTCATTGCAATTAATGTTAATGCGACTACACAAAGGGCCACAGTAAGATGGCAAGAGAAAACTTTAAAGCTTAGTGAAATAATTACTCAAATTGAAACCATCGGTTATCAAGCATTTCCCTTTCAAGCCAGCCAATCAGAAGAAAATAACCAAAGACAAGCTAAAGCCTTTATTAAACGCCTTGGCATTTCTGGCATTTTGATGATGCAAATAATGATGATAGCTGTTGGTCTATACTTTGGTGCTTTTTCAGGTATGGCTGAACATAATTTACTTTATTTACGTTGGGTCAGCTTCATCCTAACCATTCCAATTATCAGCTATGGTGCCTTACCCTTTTATCAAGGAGCTATTCGCTCATTAAAAGCACACAGATTATCAATGGATGTACCCGTCTCTATTGCTATTTCTCTGGCGTTTACTGCAAGTGTATGGGCGACTATAAGCCAACAAGGTGAAGTTTACTTTGAGTCGGTATCTATGTTCACCTTTTTATTGTTAATTGGTAAGTTCCTTGAATTTAGAGCAAGAAGCCGTGCTTCAGAGATTTCAGCCAACTTACTTAAACTTATGCCAATGACGGCAACTCAGGTAATCAATAACAAAGAAGTATTCATTGCTGCCAAATTATTATCCCCTAGCGATGTTGTATTAATAAAGCCAGGAGAACTTGTTCCTGCTGATGGGCTTATCATTCATGGTCGAAGTCAATTAAATGAAGCTATGCTCTCAGGTGAGCAGTTACCCATAACTAAATCAATTTCTGAAAAAGTATATGCCGGCACTATTAATGGCGATAGCAATCTAACAATAGAGGTAACACAAGAACCTAATCAGTCTTTTTTAAGTCAATTAATACGCTTAAGTGAATCATCACAAGCTCATAAACCAAAAATTGCACAATTGTCTGATAAAATTGCGCAATATTTTGTTGCCCTGATTTTAATCTGTGCCATTATCACTGCACTTTATTGGTATCAACAGCTACCAGAGCAAGCATTTTGGATCACTTTATCGGTATTGGTGGTCACTTGTCCCTGCGCTCTGTCCTTAGCAACTCCAACAGCATTAACCTGTGCTACCACAAGGTTAAATCGTGACGGCATAATGATAAAATCAAGTCATGTATTGGAAACCATGCCAAAAGTTTCTCGTTTTGCTTTTGATAAAACAGGCACACTAACAACAGGTGAATTTACTATTACCAAAGTGATATTAAACACCGATCTAAAAAAAGATGATGTCTTAGTGTTTGCGGCTGCACTTGAAAGCCACTCTGAACACCCGCTTGCAAAAGCATTTAAGGTACACAGAGATTTTGCTTGCTGTGCTTCAAACGTAATCGTACACCCAGGTAAAGGTGTATCCGGTAATATTGATGGCATAAAATTTACTATTGGTAAACCGTCATGGTTATTGACTCAAGGTAGTGAATTAGACAAATATAAAGATACTCAGTGTGTATTAGTTAACCAAAACCAAGGTGTTAATAAATTAGTAGCTGCTTTTTACCTTGAAGATGAAATTAGAGATGATGCGAAGCCACTGCTGACCCGGTTAAAAGAAAAAAACATTCAAACTATAATGCTTTCAGGCGACAATGATGTGGGTTGTCAAAAAGTTTCGACCTACCTACCACTAGATAGTATTTACAGCGGGTTAAGCGCACAAGATAAAGTTGAACAAATTAAAAAACTACAACAAATTCCTAATGCTACAGAACGAACGAAAAATAAAATTAAAACATCCAATATTGTCGCTATGATAGGTGATGGTGTCAACGATACGCCAGTTTTCGGAGCCGCTCATCTATCCATAGCCATGGGGAGTGGTACAGACATTGCTAAAAATGGTGCCGACGTTATCCTCCTCAACAATCGTTTAAGTGCGGTAGAAACCTTGCTAACAGTTGCCAAGAAAAACCGCCGCATTATCTATCAGAATTATAGTTGGGCTTTTGGTTATAATGCCATAGTATTACCATTAGCAATGGCTGGGTTTATCACCCCTTACATGGCCGTTATTGGTATGTCTGCAAGCTCACTAATCGTGATCTCTAATTCTTTACGTTTACTGAAGAAATAACAAATAAGGCCAAGTATGAGTATCATTTATGTATTAATTCCAGTGGCAATTCTGTTAACAGCACTAGGGATATATTTATTTTTTTGGGCTGTTAAAAGCAACCAGTTTAGTGATTTAGAAAAACAAGGCATGAGTATTTTATTTGATGATGAGCAACAAAATCAAAAAACATCTGAAAAAGTAACCACTACGGATACAAATAAAAAGACCACCAATACTGATGGAAATTGATCTATTATCGGCATTTTTTATCGGTATTCTTAGTGCTGGTCATTGCCTTGGCATGTGTGGAGGTGTAACCAGTATGCTCACGTCTGCTATTCCTGAAAATAATCCAGCAATCGATAAGCGACTTCAACATAACCTACTTTCAAACACACCTTTAAAAAAGAACTACTCCAAATTAGCGCTTGTTGTTAGTTACAACATTGGCCGTATTCTCTCATATGCTTTCTTAGGGGCAATAGTTGGCTTAACCGGTTCAATTGCCGCAAAAAATATAGGTTTACCACTAGCTGGTTTAAGAGTAATTGCCGGTATATTTTTAGTATTATTAGGTTTGTACCTTGGTCAATGGCTAATGATATTAGGTAAAATAGAAGTTATCGGCAAAAAACTATGGCAATTTGTCTCTCCTTTAAGCAAGAATTTTATACCGGTAAATAGCCCAATAAAAGCACTTGCATTAGGTGGCATATGGGGTTGGTTGCCTTGTGGTTTGGTTTATTCAACGCTAACTTGGTCTTTAGCCAGTGGTGAACCATTAACGGGGGCATTGATCATGCTCTGCTTTGGTTTAGGCACTTTACCTGCACTGCTTACGATGTCTTTTGGCATCCTTAGTTTAAAAAGTATCCTTAAAAATAGAGCCATTAGAAAAACCATGGCTATTAGTATTATTCTCTACGGCTTTTACAGTATTTTTGTTGCATGCAAACTCATGTTCTAATAAAATCGTACCAGTTAGTTCTTTTAGAGATAAATATCAATTATGTACCAAAAACAAGCGTCGGGACAAAGTCATATAAGCTGCCAAAACTGTAGCATCAGTGAATTGTGTTTACCATTTTCTCTAAACGATCAAGAACTTAACACTTTGGATGGAATTATTGATCGTAAACGCCCAATTCATAAAGGCGATAAAATATTTCATGATGGCCAAGAGATGCATTCTCTATATGCCATTCGTTCTGGAACCTTTAAAACCTATACGGTAAATGAAGAAGGCGAAGAACAAATTACTGGATTTCACCTTGCTGGAGACTTATTAGGTTTTGACGCTATAGCGGATAGTGAACACCCAAGCTTTGCCCAAGCACTTGAAACAGCAATGGTCTGTGAAATTCCATATGACAACCTTGATACCCTGTCTAATACTATGCCTAAATTAAAAAAACAGATATTACGTTTGATGAGTAATGAAATACGTACAGACCAAGAAATGCTCACTTTATTAAATCGTAAAAATGCGGAACAGCGTGTTGCTACTTTTATATCATCGTTAAGCGCTCGATATCACGCACGTGGCTTATCTTCGAAAGAGTTTCGTCTAACGATGACACGCAGTGATATTGGTAACTATATTGGTTTAACCGTTGAAACCATAAGCCGATTACTGAATAGATTTCATAAAAATCAAATTATTCATGTTGATGGTAAGTTAATTAAAATTTTAGACGCACAGAAACTAGACCAAACTGCTTCTGTATAGGTTTTTCTGAGCTACTGCCCTATCTTTGCTTAGCAAAATAAATTGCTAAGCAAAAAACTTCTCAAATACTTCAATTAAGACTATGCTTATCAGATAATAGTTAAGCTTCAATAACTTGATTTAAAACAATTAAAACTTTCTATACTTGCTGCATTATTGACTAGGAATAAGTTAAGAGCTAAGTTAAGAATCAAGTTAATCAAAGAGTTTAACGAACATCACCTTGTGAGGCATATTATGGACCAATATCAAAATATTCTTGTCGTTATCGATCCAAGCAAAGAAGATCAAAAAGCGCTAAAAAGAGCAATTGATTTAGCAACTCGAACAAAATCGACATTAACAGCATTTCTCAGTATCTTTGATTTTTCATATGAAATGACCACGATGCTCTCAAGTGATGAACGTGAAAGCATGCGTCAATCGGTAATTAGTGACCGAGAAGAGTGGATTAAGGAGATCATCAATCACTTACCTCATCAAGACGTTACCATTAACACTAAAATTGTCTGGCATAACCGTCCCTTCGAAGCCATCATTGAACAAGTTATCGAGAATAAACACGATATAGTAATCAAAGGTACACACCAGCATGACAAGTTAAAGTCAGTTATATTCACGCCTACTGACTGGCATATTCTGCGTAAGTGTCCATGTCCGGTATTATTAGTCAAAGAGCATAGCTGGCCTGAAAATGGCAACATACTTGCTGCTGTCAATATTGGTAGTGATGAACCTGAGCATCAGTCATTAAATAAAGAAATAACCAAAACAGCCAACCAAATAGCCATTTTACTCAATAGTAAGGTAAATTTAGTAAATTCTTACCCTGGCACCCCTATTAATATTGCCATTGAAATCCCAGAGTTTGATGCCAGTCAATATAATAGTTCAATGCTTAAACATCACCAAGAAGCCATGTTGACTCATGCCAAAGACTTTAATATTGCCAAAGAGAATACTTTTGTTAAAGAAGGATTGCCTGAAACAGTAATTGAAGCAATGTCTGAACAGCTTGACGCTGAATTGGTTGTATTAGGTACTATTGGCCGTACAGGTATTTCAGCAGCATTAATTGGTAATACCGCCGAGCATGTAATTGATAGGCTTAATTGTGATGTTCTCGCATTAAAACCTGAAGGCTATATTTCCCCTTTCGAATGTTAATTATTCTCTGGAGAATAATTAACTAACTTTTTAAAGCGGCATAGGCCGCTTTTATTTTACCGGCGAACTTTTCCTGAAGTTAATACCAAGTCCATTAAGTTTGTTTCCCCTCAGAGCTTGTCAGCGGTTTGAGAACAAATAGGATTTCTTACATATAGTTGCTCTATATGTAAGGAATCCTATGCAGTTACCGAATTGCTGACAAACTCCCAAAGGGCGAGTTTAAAAGGTTTATATGCTGCGTTATTCATTTTGATAAGGTTATTACATGGATGTAATACAATAGGGTAACGCAGGAGCAGTTACCGAGAATAACCATTATCGGCTTTATTTCCTAAGTCGCTCTAACTGCACCATCCATGGTTACGTCTTCAATAAATTCCTTTCATCTAAACCTTTTAAATCCCGCTGAGTGAAAATAAACTTATTGGAATTGGTATAGGATGGCTTATAATATCTGCGCCTAAAAATTAGTAGTAATGATTTAAATATGACAAAACTCTCTTCAATCGAGCAAACACAACTAAGTAAATTAGAAAAAAAACTTCGTCGAAATGTTGGTCAAGCGATTAGTGAATATAACATGATCGAAGATGGCGATAAGGTCATGGTTTGTTTATCGGGCGGCAAGGACAGTTACGCGTTACTTGATATCTTACTACTATTGAAGAAATCAGCGCCAATCAACTTTGATATTATTGCTGTCAACCTAGACCAGAAACAGCCTGGTTTTCCTGAACATATATTGCCAGAATATTTGACCCGTAAAGGGGTTGAATTTAAGATTGTGCAGGAAAACACCTACGCTATTGTGAAAGAAAAAGTCGAGGAAGGTAAAACCACTTGTAGTCTTTGTTCTCGACTTCGACGTGCAATATTATACAAAGCTGCAAAAGAATTAGGTGCAACAAAAGTTGCATTAGGTCATCACCGTGACGACATGTTAGAAACTCTAATGTTAAATATGTTCTACGGCGGTAAAATTAAATCAATGCCAGCAAAATTAGTTTCAGACAATGGCGAGCATGTTGTTATCCGTCCATTGGCCTTCTGTAAAGAGTCTGAACTTATTCAGTATGCTGCTTTAAAACACTTTCCTATTATCCCATGTAATTTATGCGGCTCTCAACCAAATATGCAAAGACAGAATATTAAACAAATGTTAAATAATTGGCATGAGCAATTTCCAGGAAGAATAGAATCTATGTTCACTGCTATTCGTAACGTTGTTCCCTCACATTTGTGTGATAACCAGTTATTCGACTTTAAGAATATTAATAGTAAAAATGGCATTACAGACAACATGATTGATGGTGGGGATACCGCATTCGATCAAGAGAAACTTTCTCTAACAGAACTTAGTTCACCAGTGATTGAAAGAAACGAACTACAAATAATTGAAGTTAAATAACTATAAATAACCTGGTTTTTAATGGCTATTAATGATTATTTTATATGTGTTAAAAATCAAGCAAACACAGACTCAAGACAATAGGTTAATCTGCTGGTATTGAAACTGTATTAAAGAAGCTACTATTATGTCTGATCATTTGAGTAATCTCTAAAACATAATCAGTTCCACGCTGAGAATAAGGCAATAAACCTGTCGCTAATACTTCAGGTTGTAATAGTTGGTTTTGAGCCCTTAATTGCGCTCTTATAGCTCTAAAGACAATATAAGCATTGTTGGTATTGATGTTATATAAATAATGCCTTACTGAGGCATTAACACTATTATAAGCAGCAACCTCGTGTTTAGCACCGTCGTCACGTCCACTTGGTACCATGCCACAACCTTGTCGATAACACCAAATACCAAAAAAGTTCAAACCTATACGGGCAAATCTGGATGTTCCCCAAGCAGATTCGTTAGCAGCTTGCACTAAAACTAAAGGGACTGGTATTATATCTACACGTACTAATAGTTCATTTAACTGCTGTAATAATGAATATTGCTTACTCACTTTATATGTCTTAATTAAAACGGTTAAGTCCTTTTCTTCTTGCTCTGTTAACGCTTCTTCTAAACTGACTTTTGCTAGCCAGTGTTTGAGCTGTTCTCTATTATCAAGTACCTTTTGGTTTTCTTGTTCAACAGCAGGTCGAATAAAATTAAAAAACTGTTTCTTTTTTTGTTTAATATCTCTAATTTTTGCAAAATCAGGCAGTATTACCAAATGTAATGGTTTTTCGATAACTTTGGCTGGTTTAACAACTTTTACTTGTTTTTCGACAATTATTTTTTTCGGTGAATTAAGTTTTTGAAAAGTAAATGGGGCAATCAGACCTATCAATAGTCCAGATACCAATAGTATTTTAATAATTAATGAGCTTTTCATTACAGTCCTTGTAGTCTAAGCCGAAAATGTGTCATTGGTGTTTGATGAAGACGGTGGATTTTCACCATCCGTTCCAAGTATTTGCAAACCGAAAATTTCGCGGTATAAAATCCCTTTAGCATTATAATAAAGAGGTGCGAGATAAGATAAGCAAAAGAAAAATATCACTCCGCCTATTACAGAGAACTCACTTTGTGCTAAGAAAACAAGTGGCAATAAACTAATGACTAGCATTGAAAATAACATTAAATAAACTGAAAATATCTTAAACCAGTTGAACCTTAACGCTTTGACTGACAGAACAATAGCCTTTACTGGAGATAATTTTTTTTCAACAACCAAAGGTATAACCAAAGACAATGAAACGGCTAAAAATATTCCGGGCAAAAGAAATAACTGCAAGCCGATACTAATCAACAGTGAGGTTAGTAAAGCACACACAGCAACCCAACTACCACGTTTTAAGAAAGAGAAGATTAATTTGGGTTGAGTTTTCATACCCACAGCATGAAAAACCCCCATCATTTCTACACCCGCTAAAAATGGCCAAATAAAGAGGGTGACAATTACATTTAAAATCATGGTGGCTTTAGGATCATTAATTATCACTTCAAACCCTCCCATGTAATCGCTAACAATTAAAGAGACAATTGTTCCAAGCACGAGAATGAAGAGTAATCCTAAATTAATGGCTAGACGAGAATGTAAAGTTTTTTGCCAAGCTTCTTTTAATATTGCCTGGTTATCAATGGTAAAATCGCCTTTTACAGCACTTTCAATATTACCACCAACTTGAATAATTGATTTTTTTTCCACGAAAAGAAAACCCTTCTATAGTTAATAATCTATTAATGATTATTTAATCAGGGCATTATACCTATCAGAGCAAAGCAGTTCAAAAATACTTATTTATTTTTAAGAATCCGACTGTAAAAACACCATAATTGGTCGAATGACTCAAAATAATAGGTTTTTCCACGATAACTTGTTGTCATGACACCACTCCTGCTTATTAATATTTATGTTGCTGTTCACAATACAATCAATTGTACATAAATCAGGCACACCAAGGTGTAACTCAAATGTAAAAACAGGTATAAATTAGTAATGATGTAGAATAGGAGTTAACGTTTGATATCTTTAAGAATTTCACTAAAAAATCTACTGCCTTTTTTCCTAGCAACGGCAATATTATTATCAGGTATTTGTTCAGGGTTTTTATAAACAGCTAGTACTCGTGCCATACTTTGTTCACGAATAATATGTAAGGTAGGATATGGTGATCGGTTAGTGAAATTAGCGGGATCATCAAAATCCTCTCCTTCGAAATAATAATCAGGATGAAAACTGGCTAGTTGAAATATCCCCTCAAATCCTGAATCTATTAATAAATCTTCCGCTAACGCAACAAGATCTAAATAACTTTCAAAGCTTTTAAATCCTTGGTTATAAATAACTAAGCTTGTTTCAATATCATCATGCTGCTCAAGGTATGAACATTGAGCAATGAGCTCCTCAAGTGCTTTTTGTAACTTAACTTGAGAAGATAAATGATAATGTATGGTGTTATTAACCAATTCTTTTTTAGCAAAAGGGCAAAAATTTAAACCAACAATTATTTTTTCAAGCCATTGTTGTGTTTGTAAAACTTCATTTTTATGCATTACTAATTCCATCACTTATTTTTTAATAAGGTCTCAACTTGATTGTTGCAGTTGCCACATTTTTTTATAGTGACCATTAAGAGTAAGTAAGCTTGTATGATCACCCTGCTCTATTATTTTTCCTAGCTGCATAACAATAATGTGATCCGCATCCACGATGGTTGATAAACGGTGAGCGATAACTAAACTTGTTCTATGTTCAGACACCTCTTTAATTGCCATTAAGATTGCTTGTTCTGAATGACTGTCTAATGAAGAGGTTGCTTCATCAAAGACCAATATGGCCGGGTTTTTTAAAATAGTTCGAGCGATAGCTACCCGTTGTTTTTCGCCTCCTGAAAGTTTCAGTCCCCGCTCACCTACCCTTGTTTCAACACCATCAGGCAGTGAAGCGACAAATACTGACAAGTGAGCTAAATCGATAGCTTTATATACGGCTTCCTCGCTAGCCTCTGGGTTGCCATAGTGGACATTGGCAAATAAGGTATCATTAAATAACACGGTATCTTGTGGCACGATACCAATATGTTTTCTTAATGAATGCTGGGTAACGTTATTAATAGCTTGCCCGTCAATAATAATCTTTCCCGATGTAACATCGTAAAAACGAAACAATAGCTTCACTAATGTTGATTTACCAGAGCCACTTTCGCCTACCACTGCAACTTTTTGACCCGCCTTTATGGTAAAAGATAAATTATCAATAATGGTTCGCTCAGCATGATAAGAAAAGGAGATCTGTTCAAAAGATATTGCTCCTTGTTTTAAAATTAATTCTGGGGCATCGGGTATATCTTCTACTTTTGGTTTTTTATCCAATAAGTCAAACATACTCTCTATATTTGCTAAAGAACCTTTGATTTCACGATAAACAAAGCCTAAAAAATTAAGAGGTATGAATAATTGCATCATAAATGCATTGATTAAAACAAAGTCACCTAAGGTCATATTTTGATTAGTGACTTCATAAGCAGCTAACCCTAACATAGAGGTCATGGACAAAGAGATAATTAGTGCCTGACCACCATTAAGCGCAAAAAGTGATAAACGATTTTTCGTTTTGGCTTTTTCCCATTCAGCTAAATTTTCATCATATGCTTGGGCTTCATACTCTTCATTGGTAAAATACTTAACCGTTTCGTAGTTAAGTAAGCTATCAATAGCTCGAGTATTACTTGAAGAGTCGGCTTTGTTTGCTTCACGAATATAACCCGTTCGCCATTCCGTAGCATAAACTGAATAACTGATATAGCTGACAATTGATATTAAAGTAATAAAGGCGAACCAAAAGCCATAATTAACAAATAAAATGGTTATAACCATGACGATTTCAAATAGCGTTGGCACAATATTAAACACCATAAAACGCATTAAAAAATTCACGCCAGTATTACCTCGATCTATATCGCGAGACAATCCACCTGTTTGACGGTTTAAATGAAAATCTAAGTCGAGATTATGAAGATGTCGAAAAACTTTTAAGCCTATTCTTCTAATGGCTCGTTCAGTAACTCTACCAAACAGGGTATCGCGAATTTCTGCAAAGATAACAATGGTAAATCTAGTCAAACCATAGGCAGCAACTAAGCCGAAAGGAACAAGATATATTTGATTTTCTTTTTGAGTATCAAGGATGTCAACAATATCTTTTAAAATGAAGGGTAGGTAAACACTGGCTATTTTTGTCAAAATCAAACAGACCAAAGCAAAACCAATTCGTACTTTAAATTCTAATAAATAGGGCCATAAAGCTTTTAATACCTGCCAATTAAATGTATCTACTTTTTGGTCAGAATAATGATTACGGCGCATATAAGATAAAACCTTTTAATTTAATTAGTACCACTCACCTTTACCAAGGCGATAAACAATAGTTAAAGCTACTGCATTTTCTGATGTTTTTGCACGGCTACTGTAATAATGACGAACATCAGTTTGTATAGCGATATTGTTGGTGATTTTATAGTGTAGACCTAAACCGGCATTAACATGGAAGACCTTTTTTTCATTATCTCGCTCACGCAACATCTCACCAAATCCAGCAGTTAGGTAGGGTCTAAGATTTTCATCACTATTAAAGTAATATTGTCCATCAAGACTGTATTTTTCATAATTAACTTCATTCCCGGTATCTAAATCCATTAATTTTGCTTTCGAATAACTAACCCGAGAAGAAAAAGAGCGAGAGAAATACATGCCTAAAGAAAATTCAGTTGTTTGGCCACTATCTAAGTTCCATTTAGGATCTAATTCTACATAACCTACGCCAGCAGACAAACCAACAATACCATAATCAATAGGGTCGCCAGTATTATTATAATAACTGGTTGCTTGGGTGCTGGAATATCGTTTACCACTACCAAAAGTATATGCAACATTTAGTTGAACATAAGACTCTGTATTATCCGTACCGTTAACTAGTACATCTTTCATTGAGATGTAGCCAGTACCCGCTTTAACTATTTCATGGCCAAATAAGTTATTAATACCACGGCCTAAACTATCAATAGGATCTAAAAAAGCAAGTGCAGTACTACCTAAAATGTCGGATCCCCATACTTCTCCGCCATCTCGGCGTATCTCTTGTTCTTGATTGAACGACCATTCACCCCATGCCCAACCAAGCACAGGAGTAATAACTAAATCTTGAACAGATGGCACCTCAGCCAGCGCTTCAATACCATACTCCCAGTAAAAGGTTGACATTAAAAAGCTATAAACAAAAGCATCCCATTGACGATAACCCGACTTTCTAGCCACTTGGTAGTATACACTGCCAAAATAAGGATGACCTATCCAGTTAACAGGAGCATTATCACGATCCCATAATGGACCTGCTTTTACATTTTCACCCCACTTTATAAAATCATCATCTTCTTTATCCCAGTTGGTAAAGCTTTCAGGTAGTACATAAAGCAAACCAATAACACCAAAACCATAACCAAACACTGATTTAGTTTGCGACCATAATCGTTCACTATCTTCACCATTTTGAGGTGAAAATAGTGAAACTTGATAAGGAGAGTCGTAAAAATCACTCTCTACTGTTTGGTTCTCCCAAATAGAATTGGTGATTTGGTGACGATAGATGCTTTCAAGCTGTTCTTCACAATTTTTCTCTGAACATTCTTCTTCAGCCTGTAATTGACAAGCTGAAAACAAACAAAACATTGAAAGAGATTTTATTGTTTTTGAAGCCAAATTTGTTTTAAAACTAGGGGTGAAGATTTTTTTAAAATATTGATTTGTCATAACTTATAAAGTATTTTCCAGATTTACATACATTGAAATCAATGCATTACATTCCATGTGTACAACATACGTTATAATTAGAAATGAGATAATTAAGCACACTACTTAAATTTTGCCGAATTCTATCAGGAAATGAAATAGATAACCAATGATTGTAAATCTAAGAGGTCATCTAAAATCAAAAATATAAACTTACTGAATGATTTCTGTTAGCACATGACCTTGTGCTCCTGAAGGCGGTTTTATCGATAATATAGACGACAAAGTTACCGCAATATCAGTAGTGCTAACACGTCGACTGATAGTTTTACCTTGTAAACCGTAACCTGCGAAAATAATAGGTACAAAAGTATCATAGCCCCAAGGTGAACCATGGGTTGTTGCAACAGTTAATCCTTCCATATCAGCAACAAACCGATGCGCTTCAAGTACAACATAAACATCACCAGAGCGGTTTTTACTGTGATTGTTAACCACTAAAGTATGTAAATAATCTTGCGGCGTATTACCTGATTCTATATCACTGCTCGTTATAACAAGGGCAACACCATCAAATTTTTCCACTTCTGCGGCTACTGCTTTTTGCACTTGTTTTAACGATAGTTTTCGTCTGGCGATCAAGTCTTTATCTAGGTAAATATAGGGATGGAAATAGCTTTTAATTAATGCACTATCAAAGCCAAATTTCTTTTTAAGGGCTTGCATACCCGGCGTTTTATCCCAAGATTTAGGGGCTACAACGTCCGTCTTCATACCTAGTGTTGATAAGTAGGCGGGAGCCTCCGCTGCGCCGTGATCGGCAGAAAGCACAATTAAGGTATTGTCTAAACCAACTTTTTTATCAATAAACTTAAGTAAATTAGCTATGGTGCGATCAAGTCTGAGCATATTATCTTCGGCTTCTAAACTTGACGGACCAAACATATGGCCCACATAATCAGTGGAAGAAAAGCTTACCGATAAATAATCGGTAATATCATCTTGTCCTAACTGCTCGTTATTCACCACAGCTTTGGCAAAGTCGAGAGTTAACTCATCCCCAGCAGGGCTCAAGGTTAAAAAAGTATTAAAATAACCATTACTCATATCGCCATATTGA
>JALJPB010000085.1 GCA_022969175.1 Colwellia sp.
TGACGGAATAAAGGGTCGTTAGTTCGTCATTCCGGTAGTTTTTTAAGCAGGAATCTAGCAAAACAAGATCCTCGACAAGAGCGCTCGAGGATGACGGGATAATGGGTCGTTAGTTCGTCATTCCGGTAGTATGTTAGGCCGGAATCTAGCAAAACTCAATCAAGGATGATTGTATGAAAGAACCTGTTATTTATATTTTAACAAATAAAATAAACGGAACATTATACACAGGTGTAACAAGTAATTTAGTTAATAGGATATGGCAGCATAAAAACAACTTAGCAGATGGCTTTAGTAAAAAGTACAATACACATTTACTCGTCTATTATGAACAATTTGATGATATGTATTCAGCTATAAGTCGTGAAAAACAAATTAAAAAATGGAAACGAGCTTGGAAAGTTCGACTTATTGAAGAAAAAAATCCTCAGTGGTGTGACTTGTATTCAGACATTGTTTAACAAAATAGAGATCCCCGACAAGAGTTACGGGGATGACGATATTGAAATAGCTACGGATATGACGAAAGATGGCCAGTGAGGCTGTCTTCCTGTAGTGATTGTTGCTTCGTCATTCCGGTGGTGATGGTTACTTCGTCATTCCGGTGGTGTTTTAGGCCGGAATCTAGCAAAGAAAAATCCCCGACAAAACGCTCGGGGATGACGACAGATGGCCAGTACGCTTTTCACTCGGTGGTGATGTTTGCTTCGTCATTCCGGTGGTGTTTTAGGCCGGAATCTAGCAAAACAACAAATAATAATAAGAGAATGGAAACTTGAATATTAATTGCCAAATAAAATCACTTACCCAATCAAATTTTGTTCAATGGGATGATTATGTTAAATCACATCAACAAGGAAGCTTCTTTCATTTAAGTGGTTGGCAATCGGTTATTAAAAATTGCTTCTCCCATACTTGTTTTTATTTATATGCTGAGCTTGACGATAAAATTTGTGGTGTTCTTCCACTAGTCGAAGTTAACAGTAAGCTTTTTGGTCATGCATTAATCTCAACGCCTTTTTGTGTTTATGGCGGTGCAATTACCAATTCACCCGATATAACTCGTCAATTAGAACAACAGGCATGTGAACTTGCAGAACAACTTGAAGTTGATTACCTAGAACTAAGATATAAAACTCAACAAGACACGTCATTACTATTAAAACAAACAAGTAGCACCTTTGGCTGCCAGCTAGGTGATAATGATGAGAATATATTAGCGAATGTTAAGAAAAAACAACGTGCAGTAATTCGTCATTCATTAAAAAATGAGTTGTCTTTTACCTCAACGGTGAAAAACAATGACCAAGTATTCGATCGTTTCTATCAGTTACTCTCAATCAGTTATCGAAACTTAGGTTCACCAATATTTAGTAAGAATTATTTTAAAGAGCTGGTCAATGTTTTTGGTGATGATGTCGATATCGCCGTTATTACCGACAAAAATAATAAACCCTCAACGGCGGTAATGAACTTTTATTTTAATGAGCAAGTATTACCTTATTATGGTGGCGGTAACGCTGATGCAAGATATCTAAAAAGTGCTGACTTTATGTATTATCAAGTGATGTGTTCAGCACGAGAGAAAGGATATTCATTGTTTGATTTCGGCCGAAGTAAGAATGATGGTGGTCCTTATAAATATAAAAAAAGCTGGGGCATGGAACCACAGCCGCTTTATTATTATTATCATTTAGTTAAAGCGAAAAGCTTACCAAACCTAAGCCCGAACAATCCAAAATATAAGTTTTTCATTGCTTTATGGCAAAAGCTACCATTAAAAATAAGCCAGTTTATTGGCCCATTTTTATCTAAGTATTTGGGATGAATCAATGAGAGTATTTAAATATATAGATTCCGGCCTAAGCCACCACCGGAATGACGAAAGGACAAATACGTCACCCCTGCAGCAAGCCTCGTCATACCAGAAAGCGCTGAAAAACCCGTCATCCCCGAGTGCTCTTGTCGGGGATCTCATATTATCATCAGCTAGCCTTAAGGTAGCAAAATGACCTCAACAAAAGAGCCTCTCCTGTATCTATGTCATCGTATCCCTTTTCCGCCCAATAAAGGCGATAAAATACGATCATTCAATATTTTAAAAAAACTCAGTGAAAATTTTGATATTCATTTAGGCTGCTTTATTGATGATCCATTTGATAAACAGTATGTCGAAGAACTTAATAAATACTGTCGCTCAGTTTATTATTTAGATCAAAATAAGACCCTAGCTAAAATTAAAGGGCTGCAAGCTTTTATTACAAAAAAGCCCATCACATTACCTTATTATTTTGATAAGTGTATGCAGCAATGGGTTAACCGAATTATAAGCCAACAAAACATTGATAAAATTTTTGTATATTCATCTTCTATGGCGCAGTATTGTCAAGATAGAAAAAATGCACACAGCAGTTCAGTTAACTTTTCAGCACTGCAAAGAGTGATAGATTTTGTTGATGTTGACTCAGATAAATGGCGTCAATATGCTGATAAGAAAACAGGTATTTCAAAATGGGTCTTTAATCGAGAGCACCGATTATTAGCTAAAGTAGAAGATGAAATATGCCAACAATTTAACCATAGTTTATTTGTTTCTCCTGATGAGGCTGAGTTGTTTCGTCAACGCCAACCTATAGAAAAACAAAGTAAAGTTCATGGCGTATTGAATGGTGTAGATACTAATTTTTTTGATCCTCAAGCAGAATTTTCCAATGAAGCCTTAGTGCCTAGTTCAGATTTTATTTCTTTTACTGGGGCAATGGACTACTGGGCAAATGTTGATTCAGTACTTTGGTTTGTTGAAAACGTATGGCCGAAAATTTTACTCAGAAGACCACAAGCAAAGTTTGTAATTGTTGGCGGTAATCCTTCAGCAGAAGTGAAAGGATTAGTTAAAGTCCAAGGAGTTATAGTCACTGGCAGAGTACATGATGTCAGACCTTTTATTGCTAAGGCTAAGTGTATTGTCGCACCATTACGGATTGCTCGCGGTATTCAAAACAAAGTGCTTGAAGCGATGTCGCTTAATAAACCTGTGATCTTAACAAGTATGGCAATGGAAGGAATTAATGCGCCAAACTCTGAAAATGTGCATATTATTGATGAACCTGATAACTTTGCGGACTGCTGTATTGAATACTTATCAAATCAGCAAAAAGCAGAGATTAAAAATAGAGAGTGGATTTTAGAGCAATTTACTTGGCAACAAACTTTAGAGCCTTTAGGTCAATACTTTAAATAAATAAGATCTCCGACAAGAGCACTCGGAGATGACAGGGAATAAAAATCGTTATTCCGGTGGTGTTATTTAATCCGTCATTCCGGTGGTGTTATATAATCCGTCATTCCGGTAGTGTTTTAGGCCGGAATCCAGAAAATAAGATCTCCGACATGAGAACTCGGAGATGACAGGGAATAAAAGTCGTTATTCCGATAGTGAATGAATTTCGTCATTTCGGTAATTTTTTAAGCCGGAATCTATAATAATAGACAGGAAAAGCATGAAAATAACAGACCGCCGTTTTTTATTAACATTTGCTTTATTGCTAGTCAGTTGGGCATTTGTATATCAAGATGCACTATTAGGCATGGAAGCAATTTGGAGTCGTTCAGACACTTTTGCCCATGGTTATTTTATGTTGCCTATCAGCATTTGGTTGATTTGGCGTGATAAAACTTATTTACTCTCAAATAACACTCAAACTACTTGGTTGCCACTACCGATATTATTTGGCTCATTATTCGTTTGGTTATTTGCCTTTTCTGCTGATATTAATGTCTTAGGGCAACTGTCGGCGGTAATTTCTGTAATCTGTTTAGTTTGGTTAATGATAGGGAACAAACTGGCGTGGCGCTATAAATTCCCTTTGGCTTATTTATTATTTGCCGTGCCTATGGGGGAAAACCTTATACCGATGTTACAAGACATCACGGCATGGTTCACTGTTAATTTATTAAGGCTTAACGGTATCCCTGTTTATATCGACGGTTTGTATATTCAGATTCCTACAGGACTTTTTGAAGTAGCCGTTGCTTGCTCAGGCATTCGTTATTTAATTGCTTCTATTGCAGTTGGCGCGTTATACGCACACCTAACGTACACGAGTACTAAAAAACAAATTATCTTTATGCTATTTTCAATTGCTATGCCTATTGTTGCAAATGGTATAAGAGCTTACGGTATTGTTGCAATTGCTTATTATTCCGACATGAAATACGCCACAGGGGCTGATCACCTTGTTTATGGTTGGCTATTTTTTGGTGTTGTTATTATGTTGATGTTTTGGGTAGGTGGTTTTTTTGCAGATAAAGAAGTCGCTAATGACGAATTGGAGCATGTGTCTGAGCATACTTTTGAAGGTGACAATAAAAGCAAAAGAGCTAATGCAAAATACTTTCCATTAGCTGCCTTTATTTTGTTTTTATTTACCACTATTTTACTCAAGCAAATACCTACAACTGAGTTAATAAAAAATGATAGTCAAAATAATAACATCTCATCTTGGGGTATTAATTTTGTTGATGCCCTAGAAAAAAACGTGTCGAAAAATAGCTCTGGTATTGAAGTATTTCGTGCTACTTACGGTAACAAGCAAAGCCAAGGAGAATTAATTTCTTGGCAGAATGCCACCCATGATCATGAGCGATGGACCGTAGTAATGAGTAAATTGTTACTTTTAAACAATAAACCAGCAATGTTGGTGCATTTACGCAATATTAAAGGTCACCCAAGAAGCTATTTATATCAGTATAAAGTGGGTGATTTCTATACGGTTAGTGAAAATAAAGTTAAATTAATGCAAGCATGGAATAGCTTGTCCCGTCAATCTGATTTTAGTGAAATTCTAGCGGTATCTGTGGTTGATATAACGGATACTCAATTAGCTGAAAAAGTGTTGTTAGATGCGTTTAATAAAACAATATCAATGGGTTCATCACAAGATGGCTAATTCAGTCGATGCACATTCAGCCATACCAACCGTTGTACACTTAATTTACTGTTTAGATATTGGTGGCTTAGAGCGGGTAATGCTCAATTGTATTAATCAAATGCAAGAAAAAAAATTGAAGCACGTGATTATTTCATTAACCAATGCTAACAACTTTGCCCAATCTATAAATAATCAAATTGAAGTTTTTTGTTTAGATAAAAAGGCAGGGGCTGATTTAGCTATTCATTTTAAGCTTTATAAATTGCTTAAAAAGCTGAAGCCTAAAATAATACACAGTTATAATTTACCTTGTATTGAATATCACCCTATTGCTTGGTTAGCAGGCATTAAAGGACATATTCATGCTGAACATGGCCGTGATATTGCTGACCCACAAGGGTTGAATAAAAAACATAATTTTTTGAGAAAAATCATGGCAATTTTTATCCAACGCTATGTTTGTGTAAGTGATGACTTGTACCAGTGGTTAATTCAGTATGTAGGTATTTCTGCGAAAAAAACCGTGTTAATTCAAAACGGTATCAATACTGAAAAATTTAATTTGCCTAAAGTATCCAGTAATCAAGTTCGGTTTACTATTGTAGCTCGTATTACACCAGTTAAAGATCACCTTAATCTTCTTAAGGCATTTGTTTTAATTAAAGAAAATTTAAATAATCATAAAATGCCTACTCTTATGATTGTTGGCGATGGAGAACAACGTCATCAACTTGAGATGTTTTGTCTTGAAAATGGCTTGAGTACAGTTAAATTTTTAGGAGCACGGGATGATGTTGAAGATATTTTAGCGAGAACTGATGTTTTTGTTTTATCGTCTATTGCTGAAGGTATCCCGATGACAATTCTTGAAGCTATGTCAGCGAGTACACCGATTGTTTCAACGGCAGTAGGTGGCATACCAGAAGTTATAACCAACGGTGTGGAAGGATATTTAGTTGAAAAACAAAATCCACAAGCTTTAGCACAAGCCTTAAAGCACTACATTAACGATCCTAAATTAATAATCGAGCATGGCAACTATGCCAGAGATAGAGTACTACATGACTTTAATGAAAAAAATATGGTCGAAGCCTATTTTCAGCAATATGAAACCCTATTAAAGGAAAATAATTAAATGTGCGGTATAACAGGTTTTATTAATTTAACACCGGATAAAAATATAGATCAACCATTATTAGCGCAAATGAACCAAGCGCAATACCATCGTGGTCCAGATGACGGAGGTGAATTTGTTGATGAACATGTTGCATTAGGACACAGACGTTTATCTATTATAGATGTATCTTCAGGTCATCAGCCGATGATCAGTAATGATGAACGTTACGTATTAGTTTTTAATGGTGAAATTTATAATTTTCAGGAGATACGTGCTGAACTAGAGCAATTAGATCATATTTTTAAAACCCATTCCGATACTGAAGTTATTCTTAACGCATATGCAGAGTGGGGTCGAGAAAGTGTTAATAAATTGCAAGGCATGTTTGCTTACGTTGTTTGGGATAAACAAGCACAATCAATTTTTGTTGCTCGTGATCGCCTCGGCATTAAACCTTTATTTTATACCTTAATAAACGAAACTTTTTATTTTGCTTCAGAATTAAAAAGTTTAAAACTATTACCTGATTTAGACAAAACCATAGACCCTAAAGCTGTAGAACAATATTTTGCCTTTGGTTATGTCGCAGAGCCTAAAACTATTTACCAGCAAGTAAAAAAACTAGAACCAGGGCATTGTTTAGAAATTAGCGTTCAAGACAATTCGCCATGCATTTCAAAATATTGGGATGTCAGTTATGCCAAACAAATTCAAATGACAGAACAAGAATACTTAACTGCTGTTGTTGATGAGTTTAAAAAAGCTGTTGATAGCCATATGATGGCAGAAGTTCCATTGGGGTCATTTTTATCAGGAGGGGTAGACTCTAGCGCTGTTGTTGCCATGATGTCGCAGTTGTCGGATAAAGCGGTAAAAACATGTTCAATTGGTTTTGATGTTGCTGAGTACAATGAAACTGAATATGCTCAACAGATAGCGAAACGGTATAACACCGACCATGAAGAACGCATCGTAGCAAGTGATGACTTTGATTTATTAGACGAATTAGCTCAGCTATATGATGAGCCTTATGCCGATAGCTCTGCTATGCCTACTTACCGTGTTTGTCAATTAGCCCGAGAAAAAGTCACCGTCTGTTTGTCAGGTGATGGTGCCGACGAATTGCTCGCTGGATATCGACGTTATAACTTAATGATGAATGAAGAAAAAGTACGTTCTATATTACCTCATGCTATTCGCAAGCCGGTTTTTGGTCTTTTGGGTAAGCTTTATCCGAAACTTGATTGGGCGCCACAATTTTTGCGCGCTAAAACCACTTTTCAATCACTTGCTATGGACACAGCAGAAGGTTATTTTCATGGCGTATCTATTTTAAATAATAGTCAACGAGAGCAACTACTTTCTCAAAATGTAAAACAACAACTGAATGGTTATAATGCTCTTGAGGTATTTCGTTATCACGAAAAAAACTTTGATGGTAATGACCCGCTATCATTAATCCAGTACTTAGACATAAAAACCTATTTGGTCGGTGATATTTTAACAAAAGTTGATCGTGCCAGCATGGCACATAGCCTAGAAGTTAGGGTGCCATTTTTAGACCATAAATTTGTAGAATGGAGCGCAACGGTTCCCACAGAAATGAAAATCAAACAAGGTTGTGGTAAATATATTCTGAAAAAAGCCATGGAAGAATATTTACCAGATGATATTTTATACCGTAATAAAATGGGTTTTCGAGTGCCATTAGCTGATTGGTTTAGAGGTCCATTAAAAGAGAAATTGAACGAAGCGTTATTGAGTGAACAAATGATAAGTTGCGGTTTATTTAATATGAGTACGATTAAAGAGTGGATTACCGATCATCAATCAGGGGTTAAAGAATACAGTGCACCTTTGTGGACTTTACTAATGTTTGCGTCTTTTTTAAAGCAAAGTGAGACCGCGTAAATTATGAAAATACTGCATATTTTAGATCACTCGATTCCATTACATAGTGGTTATACCTTTCGTACCCGCTCAATTTTAAAAGAACAACATAAATTAGGCATTGCAACTTGTCATGTTACTAGCCCAAAACATGGTAACGATGAGGTTGAAACTGAAGTTGTCGATGGATTGAAGTTTTATCGTAGTGCACCTATATCAGGATTAATGTCTATATTACCTGTACTTAATCAAATGGCTAACATTGCCCCTATGGTTAAACGTATATTGGAGGTGATTGATATAGAGAAACCTGATGTTATTCATGCTCACTCTCCAGCGCTTAATGGTTTAGCGGCTTTGAAAGCCGGGCGAAAATCAGGCTTGCCAGTAGTTTATGAAATCAGAGCTTTTTGGGAAGATGCTGCTGTTGACCATGGCACCTGCAAGGAAGATGATCTACGTTATCGATTAACTCGTAAAATGGAAACACATGTGGTTAAACATGCCGATGCAGTAACTACTATTTGCCAAGGGTTAAAAAGTGACTTGATTGCGAGAGGCTTCAAAAAAGAAAAGTTTACTGTTATTGCCAATGCGGTAAATATTGAGCAGTTTGATATTATCAAAGAAAAAAACAGTGAGCTTGAACAAGAACTAGGCTTGGCAGATTGCCAAGTATTAGGATTTCTTGGCTCTTTTTATGGTTACGAAGGCCTTGACCTGTTGATTGCCGCTTTGCCTGAAGTATTAATTATTAATCCTAAGGTGAGACTATTATTAGTGGGTGGTGGCCCACAAGAGCAGCGTTTAAAGCAGCAAGTTATCTTACTGGGTTTAGAAGGCAAGGTTATTTTTACCGGACGAGTCCCTCATAATGAAGTTGGCAACTATTATAGTTTAGTCGACCTATTAGTTTATCCTCGGAAAAAAATGCGATTAACAGAGTTAGTTACACCACTTAAACCTTTAGAGGCTATGGCACAAGGTAAGTTAGTACTAGCGTCAGATGTTGGTGGACATAAAGAATTAATTACGGATAATGAAAATGGTTTCTTATTTGAGGCTGATAATATGGATCATTTAGCTCAAAGAATTATCGATATATTGAGTGCTAATTCACCGTCATTTCCAGATGCAAACTCACCGTCATCCTCAAGTGCTCTTGTCGAGGATCTAGATATCATCATTAAGAACGGTCGGAATTACGTAGAAAATACTCGTAACTGGAAAAACAGTGTAAGTAATTACTTACCGTTATATCAAGAAGTTATTGATAACAAAACAAGCATTAAAGCGATAAACAAATAACATGAACACTTTAAAGAAAGTTGTCATTGTTGGGCCGTTACCACCACCTGCTGGCGGAATGGCTAACCAAACTCGTCAACTTGCTGAGTTTTTAAGAAGTGAACAGCTCGATGTAGATATTGTACAGGTTAATGCGGCTTATAAACCTCTTTGGGTTGGTAAAGTGCCAATTTTAAGAGCTTTTTTTCGCTTAATCCCTTATTTTTACTCGTTAAAAAAACAATGTAAATCGGCAGATGTTGTACATGTTATGGCTAACTCTGGCTGGTCATGGCATTTATTTGCTGCACCCGCTATTTTTATCAGTCGTTGGTTAAATAAACCAGTTTTAGTAAATTATCGTGGCGGTTACGCTCGTGATTTTTTTGATAAATCTTGGTCAATAGTAGATAAAAGTCTTAATAGAGCACACGCCGTTTTGGTGCCATCAATTTTTCTGCAAGAAGTATTTGATGATTTTGGCAAAACAGCTCAAGTAGTGCCGAACGTTTTAGATAAGAATTTATTTTTCGCCACCGAAAAGTTAATTAATATCGAAAAACCGCATTTGATCGTAACCAGAAACTTAGAAACTATTTATGATGTAGCTACTGCCATCAATGCTTTTGCCATAGTGAAAGAACAATACCCGCAGGCGCAATTGTCGGTTGCAGGCACAGGGCCTGAGCTGAGTTCATTACAAGAACAAGTTAAACATTTACAGCTTGAAAAAAGTGTCGTTTTTACTGGCAGGTTATCACCAGAAGAAATGGCAAAGCTTTATCAGCAGGCTGATGTTATGTTAAACACCAGTACTGTGGATAATACGCCAAACTCAATAATTGAAGCGCTCGCTTGTGGTACTCCAGTAGTTTCAACTAATGTTGGTGGTATTCCTAAATTAGTCACCCATCAACATGATGCCTTATTAGTTGAGGCCGGTGATGATAAACAAATGGCGAACTGGGTAATAACATTGCTCAAGCAAGAAGAATTATCAGCCTTGCTTATTAAAAATGGCCTAGCAACCATCGAAAAGTTTTATTGGTCAAATGTTTGGCAAAGCCTAAAAGCTTGTTATGATGGCGCGATTGAAAATAATAATAAAAATATCACGCTAAAAGGTAATTAGGCACTAAAATGATAAAAGGAATTTATACTCAGTTTGTCTCTAGCGTTTTATTTCCATTACATGAGAAATTAAAAAAGCATAACACTGTTGCTATTAAACGCAGGTTAGAAAAAAGCCAGTGGTTATCGACAGCAGAAATTCTTCAACAACAAGATCAGCGCCTTGCTCATTTTATTAAAAACTCAGTTAAACACGTACCTTATTATCAGCAATTATTTAAAAAGCTAAAACTTTCACCTAGTGATATAAATAATCGTTTGTCTCTACAAAAACTCCCCTTTGTTGATAAAACTACTATTAGAGAAAATTTCGATAGTTTTAAAGCTGACAATGCAGGGCAAACGAGTTCATTTACCACTGGTGGTTCTAGTGGTACACCGTTAACGTTTTTATTAGGTAATGAGCGCGTGAGTCATGATGTCGCTGAAAAGTGGCGAGCTACTCGCTGGTGGAATGTAGATATAGGCGATAAAGAAATTGTCGCGTGGGGCTCTCCCATCGAATTAGGTGCTCAAGATAAAGTTAGAATAATGCGCGATAAACTATTCCGCTCTACGTTAATACCTGCATTTGATATGAATGAAGATAAACTGCTGAGTTTTATCGAGCAAATTAAAGAAATCAAACCTAAAATGCTGTTTGGTTACCCTTCCGTTTTTAGTTTAATTGCTAAAACTGCGGATAAACATAAAATTGATTTAACACGGCTAGGAATAAAAGTGGTTTTTGTTACCTCTGAGCGTTTATACCCCTACCAAAGAGAAACTATAGAAACAACATTTAATGCACCGGTTGCTAATGGTTATGGTGGAAGGGACGCTGGTTTTATTGCTCACCAATGTCCACAAGGGAAAATGCATATCTCCGCAGAAGATATTGTGGTAGAAATTATTGATAAATATGGCGAAGTAGTACCAGACGGAGATAAAGGAGAAATAGTTGTCACTCATTTAGCGACATCAGACTTTCCTTTTATCAGATACCGCACTGGTGATATTGGTTCACTAGATACAGCGCCTTGTATGTGTGGAAGAGGGTTACCTATCCTCAAGAATATTGAAGGGCGTTCAACTGACTTTGTTGTTGCTGAAGATGGCACTATGATGCATGGATTAGCACTTATTTATATTTTACGTGACCTTGATGGTATTGAAGAATTTAAAGTAATTCAAGAAACAATATTGAATACTAGAGTGCAGATTGTACTAAGTAGTCAAAGTGCTTTAGAAGATGACAACCATCATCAGACTGAAAACAAATCACTCGAAACAGCTACCAAAGTGACTTCGTCATCCTCAAATGAATTTTTACCATCACCCTCAAATGAATTGTCACCGTCATCCTCGAGTGAATTTTCACCGTCATCCTCGAGTGAATTTTCACCGTCATCCTCGAGTGAATTTTTACCGTCATCCTCGAGTGAACTTGTCGAGGATCTAGACCTTGGCTCTTCAAGTCATTCCCGAGATCTTTTAGCCGGGAATCTAGAACTTAAGAATAAAATAATAAAGGGCTTTAAAGCTCGACTCGGTGAAAATGTGGTAATAGATATTGAGATTGTTGGTCAAATTGAAGCTGAAAAGTCAGGAAAGTTTCGTTACATCATCTCAAAAGTTGAGGTGAGCTGATATGGAAAGTGTATTGTGGGCGTTAAACCTATGTGCCGTAGTTTATTTATGTTTTTGGGCTATTAAGGAAGATAATAAATTTTTGGATAAAGAAAAAACAGATAAAGAAAGTCGAGAAGATGAGGTTGAACAATAATTATGAGAGATATCGTCTTAATTCTGATCATTCCGTTTATTATTTATGCTGTGTTAAATCGACCATTTATTGGTGCTGCCATGTGGTTATGGGTGGCCATGCATTTTCCTAATGGTTGGGTATATGGTTTTGCCGGTAGTCTTCGTTATAACTTGATTATTGTTATTTGTGCTTTTCTTTCTTATCTTCGCTGGAAAGATAAGGGCAAACTGAAGGTAGATCAATTAACATTTTTAATTATAAGCTTTTTAATCTGGACCTTTTTGACCAGTTTATTCACCATATCTATACCTGAAATTGTGTGGAGCGAATGGATTGAGTTTCTAAAAATCACATTATTATATGTTTTTGCAATTTTAGTATTAAGAACGCAGTTACACATTAATGTACTTATTTGGGCTCTAGCATTATCAGTAGGGTTTTATGGCTGTTTAGAAGGATTAAAATATATAGCCTCTGGGGGAGCTCATAGAATTGCTGGTTTAGGTAGTCATGTATTGAGTGATCGAAATGAGTTGGCACTTGCGTTTAATATGATGTTGCCATTATTGGTTTATTTAATTGGCATTAGTAAACAGAAATGGATGAAAGTTGCATTGTTCTGTGCCATTGCCCTTAATATTGTTGCTATTGTTGGCACGTATTCACGCGGTGGTTTTGTTGCCTTGATTATTGTCGGTGGCTACTTTTGGCTACAAAGTAAACGTAAAGTTTTATATTCTGTGTTAATTATTATTGCATTATTCATTGGTAGTAACTATGCGCCGAGTTCGTGGACAAATCGCATGGATACTTTAGAAACTGCTAAGACAGACTCATCATTTTTAGGTCGAGTATTAGCGTGGAAACATGCTGTTTTGGTGGCAAATGATAATATTATAACCGGTGGTGGATTTAGGGCTGGCCAAACTGGTTATGTTTGGTGGAGTTATGACGCTGCGGGAAGTTTTAATGATGTTATTGATACCTCAAGCCTGAAAGCTGTTGGTTTTAAAGCCGCCCATAGCATATATTTTCAAGTTTTGGGTGATCATGGTTATATCGGATTATTCCTATTTTTAGCTATTATTTTTACCGCTTATCGAAATGCTGGGCGAGTTGCTAGGTTGGCAAAAAAAACCCATCAGGATGAAAGTATAATAAGGCTGTGTAGTTTAATTCGAGTTTCATTAATTGCTTTTTGTGCCGGCGGTGCTGGGGTAAGTTTGGCATATTTTGATATGTTTTATGCCATTATCGCTGTTATCTACGTTGTTGAGTATAAAATCATCAATAGAAGTGAAACACATATTCTTTCAAATACTAATAGGCGAGCTGTTCATGTTTAATTGGCTCTTAAGACAATATGCAAATTATCATTGCTCTAAAAATGGCAAGAATAGATTAAATATTTTAACTTACCATCGAGTGAGTCAAACCTTTAATCCTTTTAAGCCCAAAGAACTTAGTTGGGATATGTTTAAAGAGCAGCTTGTCTGGCTGAAACGACATTTTATTGTACTCTCTCTGCCTATAGCTCTGGATTTAATTGAAAAGAATCAACTACCACCTAGAGCTGTTTGTTTGACCATAGATGATGGTTACAGCGACTGTTATCATCTTATTTTTAAAACACTGCAAGAGCAAAATATTAAAGCAAGTTTTTTTATTTGTACCGATGGCATTGTCAACGGCTTTTTATGGGATGAAGAAATTGCTAATGTGTTTTTGCAAATGTCTACTACACGAACTGAACTCTCTATATTAGGGGTTACTTTTGATGTAAGCACCTATGCCAAAAGACAAAAGAGCATGTTATCGCTTATTGAATTATTAAAATATAAAACATTAATTGAGCGGGAGTTGGTGATAAATGAGCTTTGTCAAATAACACAAACGACAAAAGCCCCTTATAGTTTCTTAACAAAGGCTAATATATTAGAGATGCACCAAGCTGGCATGACTATCGGCGCTCATACCCATAAACATCCGATACTATGTTGTGAAACATATGATGTCGCTTATAACCAAATACATAAAAGTAAATTGATTTTAGAAGATATTATTAGTGAAAAAGTTGATTATTTTGCTTACCCAAATGGTAAATATCAAAAAGACTTTAACATTGAACATATGGACATGTTGAAAAATATGGGCTTTAAAGCCGCCTTGTCGACAAACTGGGGATCGCTCAAGGATTTATCAAAAGAGCGTTATACCATTAAACGATTTACCCCGTGGGACGGAACTGAAAAAAGGTTTTGTTTTAGGTTGGCATCAAATTTTTCCAAGTAATTGACTGGTTTCTATTCAAATGAATAACAAGACAAAAAGTAAAAAACGTATTTTAATGGTGGCTCTGGATTTTCCGCCATGTAAAAGTGCAGGGGTTCAGCGAACGTTAAAATTTGCTGAATACTTAAAAGATTTTGGTTGGGAACCAATTATATTGACGGTGACAAATTCTGCACATGAAACGGTAGATGAGAGCCAGCTTGTACCTGAAGCAATAAAATACGTTTACCGCAGCTTTTCTTTTAATGCTTCACGTGATTTTTCTATTAAAGGAAAATATTTGAGCATATTAAAAGAACCAGACCGTTGGTGGACATGGAAATTTACTGCGGTTCCTTTAGGAAAAAAACTGATTAAAGAGTTTTCACCCGATATCATTTGGTCGACTTATCCGGTATCAACAGCTCATCATATTGCTTCAAAATTAGCTAAGTGGAGTAATATTCCTTGGATTGCTGACTATAGAGATCCAGTGCAAAGCCGTTATGATGGTTCAGCAGAACGTTTGTTTAATTTAGCTCAGAAAATTGAAAAAAAGACCTTGTTAAATGCAAGCAAAGTAGTTTTTACTACCAAACAAGCGTCAATGCTTTACCAATATCTTTATCCAGAGTTAAAATTAACTAAATTTAGTGTCATTGAAAATGGTTATGATGAAGGAAACTTTATTTCATTGAATACTGATACTGATACTGATACTGATACTGAGCATAATAACTCAAAGTTTACCTTACTTCATAGCGGAGCTGTTTATGAAAACGGACGAAATCCTAGCTTATTATTTCAAGCCTTGTCTTCATTAAAGGAACAAAAAAAAATATCATCAGAAAACTTTCAACTTGTTTTTAGAGGTATCTCAAAAGATGCTTATATTCAACAAATATTAGCATTAAATATTAATGATTTATTAGTATTCCTGCCTTCAATAGATTATATGGACTCCTTGAAAGAAATGATGGAAGCGGATGGTTTGTTATTAATACAAGGACCTCTTTTTAATAACCAAATTCCGGGTAAAGTTTTTGAATATATACGTTCAGGACGTCCAATATTGGCATATACCTCACAAAATGGCGCGACAGGGCAATTATTACAAGATGTTGAGGAAAGTTATTGTGCAGACAGCCTTGATGATTTAGAGCTATCTATCATTAAAATAATGAAAGTTGCTAAGGTTAAGCGAAATAACATTGAACGATATTCTCGATATGAAAAAACCAAAGAACTTGTGCAATTATTAGATTCAATGAGTTAGCGATTATGTCCCAGTTAAAAAAACAAACGGTAAGAGGTGTTGCCATTTTAGGTGCCGGTAAAGGGTTAGGGCGGCTTATCTCTTTTGCTAATACTATTATTCTTGCGCGTATATTATCACCTGAAGATTACGGCCTTATGGCAATGGCAATGGTTGTCTGTGGTTTTATTGCCTTTTTTAATGAAATTGGTTTAGGTAGTGCCATTATTCAGCGAAAGGATGTTACTGAAAAGCAACTTAATGGTGCGTTTTCGATAGCGGTGTTAGCTAGTATTGGCTTGTATGGCGTGACTTATCTAATTGCCCCATATGTAGGTACATTTTATAACAACTCTCAGATAACTGAGATGTTAGTTGTATTGGCTATTTCATTTATTACAGGGGCATTTTCTACTGTATCGAATGCTCTTATTTCAAAAAACATGCAATTTAAAGCATTAGCCGGGATTGAATTAGTTTCTATTGTCACACAAGCATTTTTAACTTTGATTTTTGCTTTATTGGGTTATGAGGCGTGGTCTTTGGTGTATGGCTTCGTTATTTCTCAATTCATCCGTTCGGTTTTAGTTTATAAATTAGCTGGTTGGCAACCGACAAAGTTTGGTGCTTTTAATGAAGCGTTTCCCTTGATAAAATTCGGTTTGACCGTTACCTATTCACGGTTAACTTGGTATGCCTATTCTAATGCAGCGACCTTTATTGTTGGTAAAATATCAGGTGAAAAGCAACTGGGCATATATTCGATGGCTGCTACATTAGCCGATTTACCTACCTCTCATCTTACCTCGTTAATTCGTCAAGTTGCTTCACCGGTATTTGCCAAGTTACAAGAAGATCTCTCTCAATTAAACAAAATGTTATATGGCTTTACGGCCGGTTTATCTCTGATCACTTTTCCACTACTTGCTGGCATTATTGTAACGGCACCTGAATTGATCCCAATTTTATTAGGGGAACAATGGCTCGATGTTATTTTTCCAATGCAGGTATTAGCCTTAGTTGGTTTCTTCCGTTCGCTCAGCCCATTGTTAACACAAGCGCTGACATCCGTAGGTAAAGTGAATATTACCGCAAAATATACAACTATTTGTTCGATTGTTGTACCGTTAGCCGTTTTTATGGGGGTTACTTGGCAAGGGATTAATGGTGTGGCCATTGCTTTGTGTATAACATACAGTGTATTAACCATATTACTCTTACTCTTATGTCGTCAGCATATTAACTTAAGTTTACAGCAATATTTTGTGAGGTTAGTTACCCCATTCTCTGGCAGTTTAGTTATGGTACTTGGTGTATATATTACTAATACAATATTAACGAACTATTTGAATGTAATATTCTTATTTATAATTGAAGTCATTGTTGGTGTTGTTGTTTATTGTTGGTGGCTGATTTATATCAGAAAAGATGGATTAAAGCAGTTTAAAAGTGTTTTAGTAGATATGGGCATAGGGCAAAAAAAACTCGGACGTTGGCCTTTTACTAGAATAGAGATCGATTAATGAAAAATATTGATGTAGTTATTGTTGGCGGCTCTGCTAATGCTTTGGGCATTCTACGTTCCCTCGCTCCCTTCGTTAGTTGTTTGGTTTTATGCGATGATAAAAGCCTGCCAATATTTAAATCTCGATTAGGTAAGAAACTTTTGGTTTCAAATACTAAGAGTAAAGACATAGTCTTGACTCTGAAAGAGTTAGGTGCTCGTTTTGTTAAACCGCCGGTGTTATTTTTAAGTGAAGAAAAAACGGTTGAACAAGTGAGTTTGCACCGAGAATTAATACAGCAATATTATTATTTTGAATTGACCAGTCATGATCAAATTATTGATTTGCAGTCTAAGAGTGGCTTTCAAACATTAGCTGAACGTCATAACTCACCAATACCTAATGCATCAGTTATTCAAACTTTAAGTGATATTGCCAATGCGAACTTGTTAACATTTCCATGTGTTTTTAAACCTTTGTATCAAGACGTGAGTTATTCAAAGAAATTTAAAAAAGCTTATAAGGTCGCAAGTTTAGCTGAAGTTAAAGAGTTGTATACCTTAATTCACCCCATAATGCCCGATATGATGTTGCAAGAATGGATTAATGGCAAAGATAGTGATATTTATTTTTGCTTAGCTTATTTTGATAGTAACAGCCAATTAATTGGCGATTTTAGTGGCAGAAAATTAAGATCTTGGCCATTAAATATTGGTGGCACAGCCAGTTGTACCAATGCACCGGAAAAACATGAAGAATTAAGTGAAATGACCGCAAGTTTTGCTAAAGCAATTAGCTATTCAGGTTTAATTGGCATGGAGTATAAATTTGACAACAAAAGGCAGCGATTTTATATGATTGAGCCTACGGTTGGCCGTACGGATTACCAGCATGAAATAGCAACATTATCTGGATGCAACTTGCTCTTACAAATATATTTACATTCGAAGAATGAAAACTTATTACAATTTCCACTTAATAAACAAGCAGTAATTTGGCGAGATGAAATTGCCGACGCTAATGCCTTAGCCAATGGAGCAGATCCGGTAGAGCCATTTAATGCCAAGATATTCTACGCAGTTAAACGTTGGAATGATCCCTGGCCTTATTTATCTCATTTAATTGCACGAATAGTTAATCGCTTTAGTTACCCGAAATTGTAAATGATTAATTTTGCTTGTTTATTCTACTGAAAACATTAATTTTAGAACCGTACTATGACACCACAACTTTCCGTTTATTTAGATTTATGTCGGTTTCTTGCCGCTTTGGTGGTGGTGCTTGCTC
>JALJPB010000086.1 GCA_022969175.1 Colwellia sp.
TAAAGCCCCCAGATTAATGCAGACATTAAGGTCGTTTTACCTGTACCGTTTTCAGCTCGTATCACGGTTAACTTTTTATCATCGTCCACAGCAAAATCGATACTTATATCGCGAAGTAATCGAAAGTTTTTAAAACTTGCTTTAATTAACTTCATTTGAAATCTCCATTTTTCATTAATGCATGAAAGTGTTCAATTTTATCTTGAATAGATCTTTTCTGTTCTCGTTGGTCTGCTTGAGTTATTTGAGATAAAAAAATCTGTTGTGCTAAATTACTTAATTGCTCTTTATCAAAGTTGTCATATTCACCCTTTAAATTTATTTCATCATGAATTAGACGCTCTATTAACTTTCTTGAAAGGCTCATATACTCTCCAACACTTCTAAATATGTATTTATTAATTTCATTGAACCATTTGATTCAAAACCATTTCTCGAATGCTCTGAAAACCATTGCATTCTTTTTAACTCACTCTCTATTAATGATTTAGTTGAAACTTCGTTTTCAAATGGCAGTACTATAAAATCATGTACTGTGGCATGAGTTTTCCCTGTTTCTTTAGATTGCCTTAATACGCGCCCAAGCCTTTGAACCCAAGTTCGAACAACACCACTACTCGCCAAAAAGAAAGCTAATTGTATTGGGGGGATATTAAAACCTTCATCTAATACTTTTTTGGATGTCAAAATATCTATATGTCCAGCAGAATATGTTTCAACAAGTGATTTCATTAAATGTTTATTCGATGTTTCATCACCTGTAACTTGATGATATGAAAACCCCACCTCAGAAAGAGTTCTATTTACTTCTTCAAGTTGAACAGGGCCTTTAGCCGAGCAAAAGGCTAATGAATATTTTTTAACCTTTTGTTGCTGAAGTACATCTCTAAAAACAACAATTTTATTTTTTGCACCTTCGGAAATAGCTCTTCTTCTGATTAAATATTGTTCTATTAACTTTTGCGCATCTTCATCCTTATTCCACATTAAATTATTAATTTTTTCTGTATATTCATTCCATTCATCTTGTTCCTCAGCACTTAGAAAGGTTTGATGTACAAAATAATCAAATGGAACTAGACACTTTCCAATAGCTTCTTTTAATGTGAACTGGAAAACTACATCACCAAAATAATCAAATAGTTTCTCCGTTCCTATCTCATCATACTGCCTTACTGGAGTCGCGGACAATGCTAGACGATATTCAAATTCAAGAGGAGGGTTGTCGACAAAACTACTTGAGCCAAGGTTATGAGCTTCATCACCAATAAGCATTAATTTCCCAGAGTAATTATTTAAAATACTCATGATCTCTTTATTTTTTAATGCAGCATGAGTCATTATTACTACGTCGTGACCTGCAATTGCTTTTTGCTTTCGAAAAATAGTATTTAATTGCCTTCGAATGATTTTTGAGCTTACCCCTTCAGTATCTATAGGCGTAATACCGAAATGCTCAACATCAAGTCCCCACTGTTTTATTAAGGGCTTGTTAGGTACGGCAATAATTAGTACTGCTTTATCAGAATCTTTTAACGAAAGAGCAGCACATACTAATGATGTTAGCGTTTTACCTCCTCCCGTAGCTATTTCTAAAACGCCTCTATTATTATTGCTTATCCAATTATCAACAGCTTCTCCCTGATGTTTATAATCGCCATCCCTATAATTTAGCCAAGTTGGAACATTCAGTTTTTTTATTTTCGGGATATTTTCCATATGGTGTTCCAATTTATTTAATAGATCTGAAAAAACTTTGTTTTCGACGGATGTGTCTGTTGAAGAAAATATATCTAGAATGGTTTTATCATTTAAAGAAAGAGTATATGAATCATCTCTCTGGCTATCCCAAAAGCTTTTAAATCTTTCGTCATAAGCTTCAACTATAGTCTGACTATTATCTGACTCCCAAACTCGGCTAAATACAAGTTGCTCAAAATTCCTCATTAACCCTGATCTAGTTGCATTCCCTGAACCATGAATAGCAGTTTTTCCATATGGTGTATCAAAGATCCATATTTTTGCATGCATCATCCCTTCTTTCATCAGCACGATTCGTATGTCTAATCTATTCGTTGTAATAAGAAATTTCATCACATCAAGCGTCGATGAAACAAGGGCGTTTTGGCTTATTTCATCTTCAGTAACGAGGTAATCAAACATAGATTCTTTATTAGCATAAGCTGCTATTAAAGCTTCTTTATCATCTTCATCCAAATTTGGACTAATAATGAATCGCCCCTTTGCAGCTGGATCTTTAAATAAAATAGATAAAGGCTCAGCTAATTCCGAAATGACTTTTGAAGAGAAGTATCCAGACAAACAATCAAACTTATTTGAGGATAGTGAAATAGGAATAAATAGTTCTTTTACAATATCTATTTCATTAGGAAAATAAACAGGGGATAAATCATCTAATTTTTGCTTGTAATTTGACAAACTGATCCCCCTATTTGTTAACAGAGGTGATTGGATTAATATATGTGGACATTTGCACTCCTAGCAATAATTAGCGATATCGTTCCATTAGGATGTCGCTGAAGCTCTAATAGTACAATTAATCAACTAAAGCTTATTGATATAGATTAACAAATACAATAGAAAATACAATATAAATCAATTTATTACAGTTTGTTTACAAAGCCGCCTTACTCACAATCTCTGCTGTTTAAATATACAGTTTTAATAAAAACTTTTACTTTAAATACTAAGAATAACAAGATAACATTGCCTCTGGACAATTTCTCCAGAGGTAGCAACAGGAATGAAAGCTAAATTTACCGGTCACGACACTTTCCCCTTACGGTATGGGTGGTTATATAAAGCAGTTAACCATCTGAATTCCGGTGGTAAATTACAAACTAGCAAGGAAGAAGAAACGCAGCAAGCAATCATTAAACTTGGTGTAGGTAAAAATATGGTCAATGCTATCCGCTATTGGGCAGACTCTGCTGGACTACTTGAAAGTAATAAAGAGCAAAATTTCACCATTTATTCTTCCTCTGAGAATGGAAATTACCTTTTTAATGACGAAACAGGTAAAGACCCTTATTTAGAGCATATTGGTTCAATCTGGTTGATTCACTTTTGGTTATGTTTCAATCAAAATGAAATGACAGCATATCGCTATTTTTTTAATATTTTCAATGGTGAGTATTTTGAAAAACAAATACTACTTGCTCATATGTCAACAGACATTAAGAAATTTACCTCTGGTGATATTTCTTTAAATGAAAGTACGATTCAAAAAGATATAGATACCTTCTTGAATACGTATAGTAAAAAGCTAAAACTGAACTCAAAAACAAGAGATGAAGAACAGTTTAACTCTCCTATGTCTGAATTGAATTTAATTCAAGATAATGGCAAAAATTATTATCTAAGCGACTTGAATGAAAAAGAAGAATTACCTATCGAAGTGTTTATTTATGCTTTATTAAAGTTTGTACAGAAAGAGTCAAAAATATCAAAAGTAGCAAAGGTTAATTTTAAATCTCTTTTATTGGATGCATATTCTCCTGGCAGAATATTTCGACTATCTGAACAAGGACTAGGAGCTAAGCTAGATGCTGCTCAAGTTTATTCAAACAACAAAATATTATGGCTTGATTCTTTAGGTTTAAGACAGATAACAATAGATGATTCATACCTTGACGCAGAGTTATCAGTATTAAATAAATACTATGAAGAGTGTGAAAATGGATAAATTACTAGTAGACGTAAGACAACGATATAAAAGCTCTACTCGTATTGATGGGCAGTTGGATGATAGTAAAGTATTTATTGATAACTTTATCCTACATGGCACAGCAATTAATGTACTAGAAACAATTAGTAGAGATTTCGAAGGTAGCGAGCAAAGAGCGTACAGTATTACGGGGCCTTATGGATCAGGGAAGTCTACAATTGCACTTTTTTTATCTTTATTGCTTTCTACAAACAAGGATGAGCGCGACTATGCTGAAGATTCTTTAGATTGTGCTGAAGGATTAAAGTCTGAATTTCCTAATCGTTTTAAAATTAACAAAGGCTGGAAAGTAGTTAAACATGTATGTGCTATGGAATCTCCTGCACATGCTCTTTTATTATCAATTGCTTCTTCTTTAAAAGTTAAACTTAACAAAAGTGATTTATGCAACCTTACAGACAATGAATGCTTAGATCGAATTAAAGAATTGTTAAATGCTAAATCAATTAAAGAAGATGGTGTTTTAATTTTACTTGATGAAATGGGCAAAGCTCTCGATTATTGTTCAAACGAAAACAAAGACTTATACATATTTCAGCAGTTAGCTGATATTGCGCAACAATCTGACAATCAAATTATTTTAATCAGTTTTTTACATCAGCCCTTTACTGAATACGCGAAAAATAAAGATTCAAAACTTCAAGAGGATTGGGCAAAAGTACAAGGAAGATATAGAGATTTAGGTTATAACCCTTCTGTTGACGAATCATTATTTTTATTAGGTGATGCAATTAGCAAATCATCTGATGAAATTGATAAACAACTTATCAAACAGCATCAAAATTCAGTTGAAGTAGTTAATAATTCATTTAAAAGTAAAACAAGAAATGCGTCTGATTTATTTAAAACCCTCCCTCTAGACCCTTTAGTTAGCTTACTTTTAGGTCCCATTTCTAGAAGGCGATTTTCACAAAATGAAAGAAGCTTATTCGGATTTTTAGCTTCTCATGAAAAATACGGCTTCCGTGAGTTTTTAGCTGATAACTATGAGCAAGGAAGTAAACTTAATGAATTATATTCAGCGGATAATTTATGGGGTTATCTACATCATAATTTATATCACATAATAGTTACTTCGCCTGATAGTAAAGCATGGTTGGAAAGCTGTGATGCTATCGATAGAGCAACGAGAAGGGGAACTAACCTCCACAGTTCAATCGCAAAGGTTATTGCTCTACTTACTTTATTTGGTTTTAATCAGCATTTCCACGCGGCCAAAAAATTTCTTCTAAACTACTTTGAATGTAAAGGGCATAAGAAAAGGGAAATAGAAAGTTCGCTCGATGATCTAGAAAAGTGGACCGTAGTTATTTTTCGTTCTGCTCACAATGGCTACTTTATTTTTGAAGGAAGTGATATTGATATTAACAGTCTCATCAAAAATCAAAAAGAAAAGCTCGAATCAGGTATAGATTGGACCTCTGTATGTGATGTTAGCACTAGTATTTTAGCAACATCTCATTATCACAAAACAGGTACAATGCGATGGGCTAATAAACTTATAGTCAATACAGTTGATAGCCAATTATTCAATAACTTAGCTATTGAGCCAATTCACGGAAAGTCTTTTTTAAACTTTGTAATTCCAACAAATGACAATGCTTTTTCTCAGTTATCTAAACTAGCAGCTGACAATAAATACATAGTTGTCGGAAAATCACAATCATTAATCAAATTAAAAGATATTGCGATTGAATTGATTGCATTGGAAAAAGCGAGAAAAGAAGAAGACATAGTTGTTAGAGATAAAATAGCTCTTAGAGAGTTAGACTCTAGAATAATAACCTCTAAACAAGCATTATCTAATGAACTTGATCTGGTCTTTCTTACATCTACTTGGTCATATCAAACTAAAGAATTAAGTAAACAGCCTTTATCATCTGTAGCTTCCTTTGTTGCCAATCTGATTTTCTCTAAAGCACCAACGATTATTAATGAATTAATAAATAAGGCTAAACCCTCAGGGAGCGCTAATGCAGGAATTAGAAAGCTACTCAAGTCAATGGCTGAGGAGTCTGAAGAAGCAGCTTTAAATTTACCTGAAAAGACTTTCCCAGCGGAGAAAGGGCTTTATTATTCAAGTTTGGTCAACTTTGGACTTCATGGAAAAGATAAAGAAGATGAAAGCAAAATTAAGTTTAGTATGCCTTCAAACGATAATCCTAAGTTAAAAGGTTTATTTGAAGAAACATTAGATTTCATATCCGATAATAGCGGCATAATTAAAATTTCTGAGTTGGTTGACCTATGGAGCAAAGAACCTTACGGCTTAGCAAAAGGAGTAATACCTATTTGGCTTTTAGCACTATTACAAGCTAATCGCCATCAACTAGCATTTTATGATTTTAATGGTGTAACGAATAAATCAACGTTTATTAATGGTGCTGATGGAGAGTTTGCATTGAAACTTCTTCAGCAGCCAGAGTTATTAGGTATTCAATACGTAAAAGTTGATCACTCGACTACAAATTATCTTAATGAAGTTGCACAACCTTTTATGTGTACCGTTGATGAGATCTCACCATTAGTCATTGCTCAAGCATTAGTTGCTTTTTACAGCAAGTTATCTCCTTGGACCCGTAATACAAGAACCTTAAGTAAAGAATTATTAAAGTTTAAAGATGTAACTAAAGTTGCCTCTGATCCAAATGATTATTTATTGAATGAATTACCAAAAGTTTTTGGTAAAAATAAATCTATTGATGACATTAAATCGACCGATATTAGTAGTATTAAAGAACAACTCGAAAAAGCTCATGAAAAAGAGCTTCTTAAGTTTGAAAGTAGAATTAGAGGGTATATAACGTTTTCTGATCGTCTAGTAAAAAACTGCAAAAAGGTGGCAACCTTTACGACGAACCCTAAAGTAGAAACATTTGCTTTACGATTATCTGAGTTTGCTAATAATAATAAGTGGGTTTCATCAATCATCTCACTATTGTCTGGAAAAGCAGAACGTAACTGGGATGACAATGCTATCTCTAAAGCAAACTCTGAATTGATCGAGATTATTACCCGATTTAAACAAGACCTACTCTTATCTGATTTTGGCGATATTGAGTATAAAACCGTGAATAAGAAATATCGGGGTGAGCTAAAAGAAGTCAGTAACAGCATTTCTAAACTTGATAAAGCAGAACAACAAGCGGTACTTTTAACAATGCTTGAAGATTTAATGGAAGCTTAAGGGGATATATACATAATGGAAAAGACTTTACACGTATTAGGCTTGTCTGGAGGCAAGGATAGCGCTGCTTTAGCTATGTATATGAGGGATAATTACCCAGAATTAGATATGCAATATTATTTTACAGATACAGGTAAAGAATTACCTGAAGTGATTGATTTTGTAAACCGCTTAGAAGGATATGTTGGTAAAATAGTTGACCCTTATGAAGAGGTATATTCCTCTAATAGAGAAAAAAAAGATTTTGATTACCATTTAAGGCAACATAAAAATTACCTACCTTCGCCTCAGGCGAGATGGTGTACTATTCAAATGAAATTGGTGCCATTTGAAAAGTGGATTCAAGTAAAAATGGAACAGGAAGGGTATACAAAAGTAATTTCATACGTAGGTATTAGAGCCGATGAACCAGCACGAGAAGGATTTTTAACAAATAATATTACTTCAAAATATTTAACCATTAGTATGCCTTTTCGCGATGATGGGTTAGACAGAAATGATATTTTTGAAATTCTTAGAAAAGCAGACTTATTGGGTAATGAAGAAGAAGTAATTTCTTATCGAAAATTATTTGTAAACTCCTTAACGGGGGAGCCAATAGACCCAACTGACGAAGCTAAGATTGATTTAATGAAGAATTTTATTGAAACAAGAAACGCGGATGCAGAAAAAACAGTTGAAAGTGGTACTTTAGCACCCCAGCTTACACCAGAAACTTTACTTAAAATTGTTGAATCAAAAGATCAGGGTAAGCCTGGTTATTATGGTTGGAGATCACGTAGCGGCTGCACCTTTTGCTTTTACCAACAAAAAATTGAATGGTTAAGGTTAAAAGAAATTTATCCTCAGGCATTCGAAGAAGCTAAAGCATATGAAAAGAAAGCAGAAGATGATCGAGGGAATGGGACATTTTATTGGCTAGGCAAAGGAACTCCACTTTCTTCGTTAGAATCAGAAACAAGAAAAATTGAAATTATCGAGAATCACGAACTGCGAGTAAAAAGATTCGAGAAAAAATCAAACCGAAGATCAAACCTCTTGCGAGAAAAAGTAATAGTATCAGATACCGATAGCATGGATGAGATATACGACGAAGCCGAAGGCGGCGGTGCTTGTATAACTTGTTATAAATAAAAGGAATTATTAAGGATATTTCGATGGTAACTGAAATAGTTGGAAAAGCAGCCGTATCGTCTGTAACCACCCATATCATTAAGTGGGTAGCTAATCTTGGTAGAGCTGGAGATTTAAGAAAAAATGAGTCTAGAGCTTGTTTAGAGAAAGTTATCTTAGCTGTAATAAAAACTAAAGCATACTGCTCATCTTTAGATGATGGTGAACAAATTGATCATGCCAAAGAATCAGAAATTGCAGTTGAATGGCGTAGCTTATCGATGGAATTAGAAAGATTGAAACTGTTAAAGTTAGCTAAAAAGTGTAAGGTAAAAAGCTGGTATTGGGAAGACCAAGGCCGTTTCGATGCGGAATTTTTACAAAAAGCGCAAGTTGGTTTTGAGCAAGTAGAAAGAACAGCATCTTTATTATTACGAGATATCAATGCTTGACTAGTTCACAAAACGGACAAATCTAAACTCATACCCCATAATTATTATAAGATATGGCTACTACAATTTAGGAGTGTTTAAATATTTCTTTAGTAAGCACATTAATGGAATTGTATTCAATATCAAGAGGAAAACTTATTCTAAACGTTTTATCAGCAAGCTCTCTTGTTAGACCTAATGCTGTCAATACATGTGAGGGTTCAATCTCTTTCGAAGAACACGCAGAACCTTGAGCTAAGCTAAGGAAGTTTTCATTGTCTCGAACGAGTGTCTCTGTATCAGTTTCTGGTAATGTAATTGATATACAATGACCTAATGTACCCTGTCCATTTACATAAAATTTAATATTCTCTTGATTCAACTTACTTAGAAAATATTCTTTTATTTCCCTACTTTTAAATACTAAATAATATTGTTCGAAGAACTTAATAGCGGCACCAAAACCTATTATTAATGGTGCAGCAACAGTCCCGCCTCGTAAACCCTCTTCTTGACCTGCACCGTGAATCACAGGCATTAAGTGCTTTTTACGTAAATCACGAATATAAATTGCTCCAACGCCTTTAGGGCCTCCGATTTTATGAGCAGAGAATGACATTACATCAACATTTAAGTCGTCTACATCTATCGATACTTTTTTGAAACTTTGAGCAGCATCACTATGAAATAAAACTCCAGCATCGAAGCAAACTCTACCTATCTCAGAGATAGGATTAATAGTGCCTAACTCATTATTTACATGCATTACAGAGACTAAGGCAGTATCGGGTCTAATTGCCTTCACTATAGAGTCGACTTCAATTATTCCATCTTTATTCGGCTTCAGGTACGTAATTTCATAACCTTGAGATTCTAAGTAATCACAAATGGCAAACACACACTTATGTTCAATTTGTGTGGTTACAATATGCTTTTTATCTTCTGATATTTCGTTACCTAAAAGCAGACTTTTAAAAGCAATGTTATTAGATTCTGTCGCACCACTCGTAAAAATTATTTCACTTGGGTATGCACCTATCTCATCTGCTAGTTGTTCTCGAACTTTATTAATTTCATCAGAGACTTGCTCTCCTAGCAAATGGCTAGAAGCTGAATTAGCATAAAAGTTTTCAAAAGCATCTGATAGGGCTGTTTTTACTTCAGGGAGGATCGGATAGGAAGCTGCTGTATCTAAATAAATCATTCGAATAAAGTCATCAGAAAATTGTAATATTATGAATTAATGATTCTAACATTAAAGAATCTAAAAAAGCATTTTCCAATAATTTACTCTCCAGGTAGAACACCTTGTCATTCTTTTGATTACAAAAATAATGAAAGCTATATCTATGATCACATCAAAAATGCATAAATAATTTTTTAACTTTATTTTGTGAAAGTACTAAAACTTATTTTAGTCGAAACAGGACTATATAAACGAATAAATAGTAACAATGGTCCATACTCTAAGGATAAAAAAATAGCAGGAACAACTTTGATGTTACTACTAATTGTTCTAATACTTGTTTGTATTCTTGGTTTTTTAGCACAGTCCACTGGGTTGTGTATGGTGAAAGGAGTCAACGAATGGAAAGCAGGTAATAAAGAGTTTCTATTAGCCATTATCTTTAGTGGGATTCTGGCTTGGGTTGCTACTTTATTTGCTCATTACGCAGATATCCCTCTTAAGTTTAGAACATATCAAATAAGCGGTTGGTTTCTATTCGGCGGATTTATATTTGGGATTGGAACGGCTTTCAATCAGGGGTGTGGCGTGTCGACTCTAGGGAAGCTAGCTCGTGGTGATTCTAAAATGATTGCGACAATTGTTGGCTGGTTAGTTGGTTGGACAATACTCGCACACTGGCAACCTGCAATAGATGTAATGAAAAACCCGTTACCAAGCAATATAACTTATTTACTTTTGATGGTTAGCTCTTTAGCCCTAATTATTTGGGCTTTTCTTGGTAATAAACAAAGAAAAACACTTTGGTTTAGTATGATGGGAATTGGATTACTTGCTGGATTTATTTTCCTTTATGAACCTAAATGGCCACCTAGTGGATTACTAAATCAACTAAGCAGTGCTTTGATCGACAATAAAACAAAGAACTGGCCTTCACTGGAACAATATTTCCTATTTATTGCATTGCTTTTAGGTATGTTTTTGGCTGCATGGCGAACAAATAAATTCATGTTTGTTGCCTCTAATATAAAGCATTGGGCAGGGCATCTAGTTGCAGGCACTTTCATGGGAATAGGAGCATCAATAGCAATTGGAGGTAATGACTCTCAATTGCTATTAGCATTGCCTGCATTTTCCCCTGGAGGAATAGTTGCTGTTATTGGCATGTTAGCTGGTATATGGGTTGGGTTATTTGTTAGAGACAAGATCTTAGTTCGAACCTGATATAGGATAAATTGTGTATATCACTTATTAAAATAGGGATTTAAGAAACCAGTAACCATATTTAAAAAGCCAGTGTATATTTAAACAAAACCTTTCAATGAATCCATATGATGAATAAAGAAGAATATTTAGATTACTGTTATGAACAATTGCTTAAAATTTTTAACCGCGCCAAAAATCACACAAAAGACGACAAACAAAAATTTAGGACTGAGGGCTTTATTCAAGCAGGTAAAGCATTAGGTATTATCACCCACGCAGATGCTATTGATGTAATGGAAAAGGCTCACTTTGATGTGTTTGGTGAAAGTATGGCTTCTCGTAAAAATAGAAAAGCATCCTTAAAAGAAGCTGTCGCAAGAGGCGATGATAATTTTATTAATATCCCCGCTTATGAACGATTAAACCCTTAACCTTTTAAAGTACAACAAGTTAAATATAAACCTTATTTATCAAAAAGATAGTTCGTTTTTGATACTATCTATTTTCATTGATCTTTGTAATTATAAGCACTACCTTTAGTTATATCCTTAGCTAAAAGTTGTGTTGCGATGAAAAATAAAAATAATATAATTTGTCTCGGCGTTAACGAACTTTTTCAAGATAAACAACTCCATTACCCGGCAACAACACTGCCGTCGTTATGCTTTTTTGAATTTACTCAGACACTTCAACATATAATTGATAACGCTATAAAGTTATTGTTTGAACAAAGGCTTCATGAGGTCACTATTCAAACGTCCAATGTAAATTGGTACTTTAACCTAACCGATCGTTATCATCATAATATTCGGAGCTTAATGCATGTAGATGCCATGACTATTAGCTTCTCTGGTTCGCTTAGGCCATACAAACAATCTCATTTTTCTACCGCAAAAATCAGCATCAACCAACTTAAATTTAATCAAATTCCGATTAGTTCAATAAACCTAGAGCAATTAACTATCCCCCTAGCTAAAGGGCTTATTAATAAAATTCAACAGCTCTCTAGGCAATACTCAGAGCAAGAAGATCTTTATTATGGCATTGAACCAATCGTAAACGAGTTAAGAGCTTTAGATGAAAAAGTTGCATTTGCCTTACATATAGATAGTGAGTCACAGCTAAGCTTGTTAAACATAAAAGGTAATCAAATCTACGCAAAAATGGAAACGCTTGAAATTGAAATGAATTACCTGTCAGAGCAATTGTTGTATCAAGTTTTTGGATTAACTAAAGGAGATTGGCTTAGCTATAAGCCACAAAATGACGCCACCTTAACCCAACTTCAATTTGAGCATTGTCGAGTTTACGACAACACTCTCAATATCATTGGCCCTGGTATTACAAAAGCAGGAATCCTCGGTAAACGAGAGCAATATATAAATATTGAATTCGGAGTTGTAGAGTGAATATTCAAAAGCTGCTCTCATCCGTTCGTCAAGCGAAAAAGTTTCGTCCACTAAATGACTTTCATCGTTCACCACGCAGTGGCATTGATGTAATCGATAAAGAATTTAATGATGTCCTATTCCTACTGAAGGAATTGTTTAAACAATTTAAAGCGAGTGGTTGTAAAATTGATATCTCTTTTTATGGTGAAGTATTTGTTTCACTGCCTGAAAGCGTACATAGATTTGAACTCGCAATATCTAACCGACCCACTATCAAAAACGCTGAAGTTTTATTGAAAAAGCTTGAAAGTATCCAGATCGTAAAATTAGATAATATTGATATAGATGACACGTTGGTTGTATCAATCAAAACCATTCGTTCCCGTGCGAAGTGGAAGCATTATTCAGTGTCTGAATTTAAAAGTGATTATTGTGAATTTGCAGACACCATACTTAAAGAGCTTCGCCAACGAGTACGTTACTACAATAATCCAGATTCAAATGAGTGGACGGTTAATGATTCAAGTACTGAAGATAAGCTAGCGGCTATTCATTTTGGTGGGGCATTACTTGGGCCAGCATCAATGCTGTCTTATTTATCTAAGCATTTAAGAAAAGTGATTTACGTGAAAGATTTATCAATCACAGGAAACCAAATTACGGTTAATAAATCATATTTCACAGAAGAAACGAATCATTATTTTGGCAAAAAAGAAGAGGCTTTCTTTGATAAGTACTTGCTTGGCTATGCTGCAATGAGAATTGAACATGACAATCACAACTGAAGGTGACCTGTTCAATTATTCAAATATTACTTTCACTGCCGATTATGAAGATATCAGTGCTCAATATCGATTCATTATTAATAGGCTTCTTAAGAAATTGAATACATTGATGACTCAAAAATCGGCTTTTATTGATGTTTATTACATAGATGTGTGCCCAGTTAGCAACATTCCAACACTTCATTTAGTTGTCAAAGGAAACATCAGTAATCAAGAGCTTGATACTTATTTAGAACCATGGAATGTCGAGTTTAAGAAGCTATTTAAAGTTAGACCGAAATTATGAAAATAATTGAAATACGAGAAAGTTGCACAGCCGTTCGATGTGATATATGCGTAGAAAGTACAATGCAAAAAAATAATTCTAAGATGTGTTAAGTGTTCATTGAGCTAAACAGAATGGAGAATAATATGAAAATTGAACAACTCAAAAAAGTCAGCATCAAAAAAGTAAAGAGCAAGCCATTCATGGAGTCTGTTGGCGAGGAAATAAAAGAGATGACTGATAGTGATATAGACGCTTTCACTTTTACGATTGAAGATGGAAAAATAGTTACTTGGAAGCCATTTGAAGTTGATGTGCCGGAAGCTGTCCATCGTGAACTTTCAGAGTTATTCAACGGTAATGAAGAAGTCATCGAAAAATGGCTTAATACACCAAAACCATTTTTACAAAGCAAAGCGCCCATTGAAATTTTGGATACTGATTGTGGATTAGCATCTATTTTAGATTTGATAGAGCGTTTGAGAACTGGTGATATCTCATGAATAAACTAAACCATTTAAGATATCAAATTGGCACTAGAAAACACGTCGAGGAATGGTAATGTTTCCAGATTCAATACTCAGTACAAACAGCTTTTTGCTCTATATTTCCAAGTTAATGTCGCTGTTTATGATTTTCATTAAGAATTTTTTTAACCTAAATGCCCTATATACTTAGTAATAGTTAATCCAAAAATTGAAAAGGAGAAAAAAATGTATCGTTCAATAGAGGGTATCTAAAGTAATAAACTAACTCTATGTCTACCCATAGAATCAATACCAGAAACGTTTTAATTCAAAAATAGAACAGGAGTGATCATGTATCAATCAAAAGAAGGTATCTAGTTATAAACTAACTCTAGACCTACCCATAGAGTCAATACCAGCAATGTATGCTGGCACGTGATTAATCAAGCCATTCTGCTGTGATGCATTAGCCGATACTGTAAATACCTTTATCTTCGATAATATCAATACTACCTGAACAGTTCTAATAAGTGAGAGCCATCAGTTGATGTAAGCCACGCTAATGCACTGCAATTGGCAACAACTGTGAACCAAAAGACTATTCTAAAATCTCTTTTTTGAGATTTATGCCTAAGCGTTTGCTGGGCAATTGCCGCACCAGGCCAACCGCCCACCAAAGCAAGTGAATGCAATGTACTTTCAGGTGTCCGCCAAGCATCTCGCTGTGCTTTGGATTTATCTGATGCATAAGCAATAAAGGTTACGATGCTAGCACCGAGATAAAGTAAAGCTAAATTCTTTGGTATGTAGCCCGTAAGTAAAGCCGCAAGGATTAATCCTAAGAAAATAACTGATAGGTAAATCGAAAACTTAGAAACGCTTTTCGCCTGCTTTTTCTTTAACTTTTCACCTGAAAAAGTCGCATTGTCCGCGCAATATCGCCCTTGTTTATCTTTAGTAATAGAGAATGTAATAACATCATTAACTTGGGGGGTGCGTTTTCGATTTGATAATGCCGTTTTGTGAATAAAGACATGTTCACCACCACCGTTTGGCACAATAAAGCCAAAAGCTTTTTCCTCATTCCACTTAAGTATCTTTCCTTTTAAACGCATTTCATAATCCTTTAATAGCGCTGCTATAGCACTTTGTATAGCCACATTATGAGATAGATTCACTCAATTATGAATAATATTCTCGGTTTTGGGAATTTTAAACGACACTCAACTTGAAATATTTTGCCGTTAAGACGAACTTACCCTTTCCAAATTATAATTAATACAATTTATTTTTTTCGACTTTATTTGGTATGAAATTCCCTTCAATAAATGACAAAACAAAGCACTCAATCATATATCACTGTTAAACATGCAAAAACCAACAACAAGTAATGACACAAACATTTATTTACCCTTATATTAAGTAGCATTTAATTATCGTTATATTATGTAACCCATTGTTTTTATGTCTGTTTAATTACGTTTAAACTTGCTTTTTACTCGTTCATCGAAAATAATAACCATAACCACTAAAATCATATTAAAGGTCAAGTTATGGGAATGGGAAAAACAAGAGTACGTGTAAACCAGTCTCAAGTAGAAGGTTGGATCAAAAAGTTCAAAACAATTGAAGAACGAGGCGATTATGAAGCGTTTCTTCGAACGCAAGATGTAACGTCTTCGGGCATTAAATCACGATTTCCTTGCCCGATAAATCCAGGGCGTGTTTATCACACGTTATCAAACAACGAGACTTATACGCTGGTCCAATTGTTACAGGACCCAACAATCGTTGATATCAAAGAACAATACCCTGAGACAAACGTAAAAAAATCAAAAGCGTTCGCTAAAGCATTAGAAATCAATCACCCCACATATACATGGAGTGCTACAGATGCCGTTATCACATGGGACTTCTTATGTACCCTGCTATCAGGAAAAAAACGTGTTATCAGTGTAAAGCCTAAGCACTTAATGAAAGATAGAAGAACCATAGAGAAGCTAATACTTGAAGAGTTACTAGCTCTGTCATTAGGTTATGAGTTCATCATTGTTACCGATGATGAAGTCAAAACTGAAGAAATACAAAATATTTTCCGCGTGCTTCGAGGGGCGGTACTAGATACGCATTTGAAGTCACTTTATACGCAGTGGCGAAATGGTTTCTTTGAATTAATTGATAAATCACCTTATGAACCAATTTCTATGGCTATTGAGCAATTATGTGAAACGTTACATATCAGTTTCATAGAATCATTTACTTTAATGCAGCATGCCTTTTGGGTACAAGACATCTCTTCAGATCCGACGGTTCCTCTCTATCCAGAGTATTCTCCTTATGTTTTAGGAGTGCAAACTCATGCTTAATTATGAAACGTTGTTAACGCCGGAAGGAAAAATTACAGAATTGGCGATATCTGAACAAATGGTTGTCGTGAGAGTGTATCAAGAGCGAAATGATATTTGGCTGTTGCCATACATTACGGTTGGCGAGCTAGCGACTAAAAGTCCGGACCGACAACCTCAAAAATATGACTTGTCATTGATAGAGAGCCAAATTGAACAAGGCGATATTACACTGGATGAATTGGAATTAGAGTCATATAAAAACGTACCGGAAGAATACCTCTATGACAAAAATGGAGAGCAGCTCCCTTGCGCTGCTGAGCGCGACCGTCGATTTAAAATTGTTGAGAAGGCAATTAGCTTTGAAGATGAATTGTTTTACCCAATACACGGCAAGGGTGTAATAGCGAAGCTTGTAAAAGAGTTTAGAACCACTCGAACTAATGTCCAGAGGTATTTAAATGAATATTTTCGTGGTGGTAGGCATATTAATTCACTTATCCCTAAAACAGGGAGGCATTCTAGCTCAGCAAAACCTGGCGGGAGAAAGCTTGGGGCCGCCAGATGTACTGCATCTGTTGGGGTTGTTGGTAAAAATGTCGATGCCAATGACTTGGTAAAAATCAGGAGAGTTGCCAAAAAATATTACAATAATAAAAAATTAAAGTCTCTGAAAAAGTGCTTTGATAAGTTGCTAGATGAAGAGTACTACCTTGTTAAAGGTAAGGTTCTACCAGATGGCTCAAGAGTAAAAACTGTTCACCTTCCGCCCAATGAACAAATCACAATAGGACAGCTTTATTACTGGTTACCTGTTGCATTGGGTATGTCTCGAAATGATATCAATGCAAATAGACGGCAACAAGCCACTCATAAATCAAATTTTGCAGGCCGAACGGGCGATGTAGCATATTACTCACGTGGGCCTGGCGAAATATTTCAAATGGACTCCACTGAAATGGATATAGAGATTGTATCTCCATTCGACAGGCGGGTTCGATTAAGCAAAGTCACACTCTACGTGGTGAGAGATGTTTATACCCGCGCTTTTGTTGGGATACATATAGCCAGCGGCAAAGCCAGTTGGTATGAAGCGCGACTGGCATTATTAAATACTTTCCGTGACAAAGTCATTGTTGCAAAAGAGTGCGGCTTAAACATTGCTGATGATGATTTTATTGAGACAGGTATTCCTCAAATATTACTTGTCGATAATGAAGAATTGGCTAACAAAATTAGTGTTTCGGTAGGTAAAGACCTAGGGATAATTGTTCAATTTAGTAGAGCTTACTCTGGAGATGATAAAGGACTCGTTGAGTCGAGTTTTCATATGCTTCACGCAATGATGAGAAATGAAGAGTTGGCAGGATTTCAATACAAAGGACTAATAGGACGTAACCGTAAATTACCAATCCAAACGGCTTCATTAACCCCTCGCGAAATTCAACAGATACTTATTATCTATGCGATTTATCATAACCGCTGTATATGGAAGGACGACTATCCTCTCGAAGAGGCAGCAATGAATGATGGCATTAAAGATGTGTGCAGGGATTATTGGGTTTGGGGATTGAAAAATCGCCCTTACTATTTAAGAAAAAAACCATTGCGCATACTGTATCTAAGTTTGTTAGAAGTAGGCGAACTCACTGTTCATAAAAAGCATTTGCACTTAAAAGATACAAATTTAAATTATAAATCCACTGATATTAGGGTTAAGGGCATACAAGATGTAATTAGTGGAAATGGGGTTAAACCCGTACTTTCATGTCGATACATTCGCTCCACTGTTGGAAAAATTCTCATTGAATTAAACGGTCAGTTTGTTACGGGTGAAATACACTCTAATCAGCGCAGATATAGAAATTTAACGCACGCAGAATTTGCTGTCGCCTGGAAAGGACAAACGGCTAAAAAACTAATGCATAATCACGAGGTATCTAGTGAAAGAAGTGATACCTCACTACAAATTGAGCACATTAATAAAGAAGCTATTAATACCAGAAACAACTTTATTGAAAGTCGCTCTGATACCCCCTTACTTGATACCAAAACAGCAACTCAACTTCAAATTGATGAAAGTTACGCTATTGATAACGAAATGTTTGACCGTATTACTGACGCGCCCCCAACTGAACAAAATGAAAAACAACCTGAGGAAGAAGTTTTACTGAAAAATATAGAAAAAGAAACTGATGAACCTCCTACTCAAGCGGACGAA
>JALJPB010000087.1 GCA_022969175.1 Colwellia sp.
CCATAAGAGACATCAACCTTAAGAGATCCTAAGCCTGGTACATCAAGAATTACATCACGGTGAGCCAAATAAGCAGGTACATTAAATATTTTAACTGAACTGATTTTACCGTTTTTTTCTTGGTATTCGATAGACACTTGCCCTGCAGGTACATCAATAATGAGCTTGCCCGGAACTTTAGGTGTAAGTAAACCGCTCTCTAATGCAGCAGTAACGGTACCAATTGTGCCATGGCCACACATAGGTAAACAGCCAGAGGTTTCAATAAACAATATCGAAGCATCTGCATTATCACTACAAGGTGGGTATAGAAATGAACCAGACATCATATCGTGACCACGAGGTTCAAACATTAATCCTTGGCGGATCCAGTCATAGTTTTCCATGAAGTGTAGACGTTTTTCACTCATGGTATCCCCTTTTAAATTAGGGTGACCACTGGTCACTAACCTAACAGGATTCCCACATGTGTGTGCATCAATGCAAAAAAATGTTCCTTTAATCATACATCTCTCAAAAAATTAGTAATTAGTTTTTATTTTATTAAATTTCGTTTATTAAACTAACAAAACAGGCAACCTATTTATCTATGAAAGACAACAAGTTACCTGCTCATGTATTATACCTTCAGTATTGCTACTACCGGCCAATAGTTAACATGATCAGCTTGCAGCTTAAGCAAGGTTAAATTTCGATAAATCAATGCGGCTTGCAACAGCTTCGTTATAAATACGCTCAACATTCGCACGTTCTTCACCTGATAAAGGCATACGAGGAGCACGAGTTAACTCGCTACCACGACCGGCAAGTTGTTCACATAATTTAATGCATTGCACAAGCTTTGGCACTGTATCTAAACGTAATAATGGTAAGAACCAGCGCCAAATTTCAAGGGCTTCAGCATAACGGCCTTGTTCAGCAAGTTTATAAATTGCCACTGACTCTTTAGGGAAAACGTTAGTTAAGCCAGAAATCCAACCAGTACAACCTAACATAAGTGACTCAAGAGCGATGTCATCAACACCACCAAAGATAATGAAACGGTCGCCAAAAGCAGAATATAGCTCAGAAATACGACGAGTATCTTCAGTCGCTTCTTTAATAGAAACGATGTTTTTCTCTTTTGCTAATATAGTCATACCTTCAATACCAACATCAACACCGTATGTGACTGGGTTGTTGTAAATCATAATAGGCAATGAACAGTTACGCGCGATTTGTTGATAATGGTGAATGGCTTCAGCTTCATCAGACTTATAAATCATACCCGGAAGTACCATTAAGCCATCAATACCAATTTTTTCACATTCTTGACAAAATTCAATAGCAAACTGGGTAGACGTTTCAGCAACACCAGAAAGAACAGGAACACGACCTGCAACAATTTCTTTAACGGCTTTTAAAATAGCAACTTTTTCTTCACGAGTATGTGAAGCGTTTTCACCAACTGCGCCAAGCGCGATAATGCCATCAACACCTTCTTTGATGATCGTATCAATCATCGTTTGCGTTGCATCAAAGTTAATTGATAAATCTTCGTTATATTGTGTTGTTACCGCAGGGTAAACACCTTTCCAATTTACAGTCATAAAATTATCTTCAGTTAATTATTAATACCAGTAAAGTATTGCTAGAAACAACACAGCATATTGTATACAATCTAATTCAAAGTTCAAGTCCTTCATCAAATCTTTTTTAAAAAGAGGTAAAGTTAAATGCAATTTAATGTAAAGAATTTAGAACACTATCAACAAATAACAACTATAGATGCGCATACAGAAGGCGAGCCTTTACGTATTATATCTTCTGGTTACCCTGAAATAGTAGGTAGTACCATTTTAGAAAAACGTCAATACTTAATTAAGAACCTTGATCATCTACGTCAATTATTAATGTTTGAACCCCGTGGTCATGCGGATATGTATGGTGCACTTATTACTGAACCATGCACACCAGAAGCTGACTTTGGCATTTTATTTATGCATAACGAAGGATACAGCAGTATGTGCGGCCACGGTATTATTGCTGCGGTATCAGTGGCGATAGAAACTAAAGCGATTGAAATGCCACAACCTAACCAGGTAATTGGTATAGATGCACCCGCTGGTTTTATACGAGCTTATGCTCAATACAATGAAAATGAAAAATTAATGGTTAGCTTTGATAATGTACCTTCTTTTGTTGAAGCGCTTAATCAAGATGTTAACGTGCCAGGCTTAGGTAAGGTAAACTACGACATAGCTTATGGCGGCGCATATTATGCTTATGTCAACGCTGATGAATTGGGTTTAGACTGTAGCCCGGAAAATCAACAAGCACTTATAACTGCTGGGCGAGCAATAAAACATGCGGTTATGGCAAGTTACCCGTTAAATCATCCTGTTGAAAAAGATTTGAGCTTTTTATACGGTACTATTTTTTATTCAAGCAAAACAGACGCTAGCAGTTCTCACTCTCGTCATGTTTGTGTTTTTGCTGATGGCGAAGTTGACAGATCACCAACAGGCACTGGGGTTAGTGCTCGTATTGCCTTGTTAGCGGTAAAAGAAGGTATCAAAGAAAAACAGGACGTGGTGATTGAAAGCATTGTTGGTGGTAAAATGACCGTTAACATTCAATCACATTGTGATTATTATGGTAAGGATGCAGTAATCCCGAGGGTAAGTGGTCGAGCTTTCATTACTGGTTCACACCAATTTATGCTTGCCAGCGATGATATTTTTCCACAAGGCTTCATCTTAAGATAAGAGTTAATGTTATGACTAAAGCAAATAAAAACATCGCAGTTATTGGTGCTGGAATTATCGGTGTAAACTGTGCGGCTGAACTGCAAAAACTGGGCTTTCAAGTCACTTTATTGGATAAAGAGAATATCGGTGAAGGTTGCTCGAAAGGTAATGCCGGGCATTTTGCTACTGAGCAAGTATTCCCGTTAGCCGAAGCCTGTTTATTATGGCAACTGCCTAAATTATTACTCGATCCATTAGGGCCGGTAAGACTTTCACCACAATATTTACCAAAAGCCATTCCCTGGTTTATAAAGTTCATAGCGAATATGTTTGCTAGCAAACGAGCAAAAAATGGTGCAGCATTAAAAACACTGAATAAACATGCGATTGATTATTATAAGCCGTTATTAAAAGCTGCCGGTGCTGAGCACCTGTTAACAACTAAAGGCAGTTTATTAGTTTTTGAAGATAGTCCAATAACTCTAGTAGAAAAACAATATCGCCATTATGCCGATGCAGGTATTGCTGTAAAAATGCTAAATAGGGAACAAACGCTTGCCTTAGAGCCTAATTTGAGTGATAAAATTCAACATGCATTATTTTTCACTGATGTTGCACATACCGTTGATCCTCAGGCGGTTTGCATTGCAATTGCTAACTATGCAAAATCCCTAGGCTGTCAATATCGTCAGTTCTGTGTAGATCAAATAAAGTATAACCGAGACAATATTGAATTGAGCAATAGCAATGAAACATTGAGTTTTGATCAAATAATAATTGCTACTGGGGCTTGGTCTAAAACACTACTAAAACAGCTCAATTATAAACTACCACTAGAAGTTGAACGTGGCTATAGCCTTAATTTATCGAATAAAATTGTTGATGATGAGTTATCTCGTCCTGTCGCTTCTGCAGAACGTCGTTTTATTATGACACCAATGGCACATGGTCTACGATTAGCAGGTACAGTTGAGTTTGCTGGTTTAAAGAAAAAAGCCAATATGCAGCGCGCTGACATGTTATATCAACACGCCGAGCAAATGCTGAATAAATTGCCTAGCTTTAATGCGAAAGAAGCCGATGATGGACAACGGTGGTTAGGTTTTAGACCATCAATGCCAGACTCATTACCTGTTTTAGGTAGGGCACCACAACATAGCAAGGTTTGTTTTGCTCTGGGGCATCAGCATTTAGGTTTAACTTTAGGCGCTATAACCGGCAAGTTGGTCGGCCAAATAATGACTGATACTGCGACCGATATAGATATTAAACCATTTTCTATCAGTCGTTTTAATTAAATCGATGATTGATATGAATAGCCAGACCACTGTCTACAAACTGGTATGGCTATATATCATGGCTATTTAGCTATGCCGCTAGTTGAATCATGTCACCTTCAAAACGTACAGCGTAAGTTTTCACTGATATCGCTTCATCTTCTATACATTGACCTGTAGCTAAATCAAAGTGTTGTTTATACAAGGGTGAAGCCACCACTGTTTTATTAGATAAACAACCGACAATGCCCCTTGAAATAATATTAGCCTGACTAAACGGACAATGATTATTGATGGCATAAATTTTTTCAACTCCTGACTCAATCACTCGAAATATTGCCACTTGTTCGTTTTCAAACAAGGCACAACGGCCCATATTTGGTAGTATGTCTTCAGATTTACAAATATCAATCCATGCAACTTGTTGATCTATATTACTCATGATTTAATCCTAGTGTTAATTGTTCAATTCATTAAATTGCTATTAGTTCGAAACTTAGTCATTTTATGACTAGTCAATCACAACTAGTTCAATACTTTCATTTTTTGATTTTGGTCTAATTTGTTTACGTTCTTGAGTAAAAACCACATTGTCATCACTTTGATCGCTGTTAACAAAATGGCTGAAACGTTTCATTCGCTCAGGATCGTCTAAGGTTGACTTCCACTCACATTGATAACTATCTACCACTAAGCTCATTTCCTTTTCAAGCTCTGCACATACTTCTAATTTGTCATCGATAATCACTGATTGTAAATACTCTAAACCGCCTTCCATGTTGTCCATCCAAACCGATGTACGCTGCAACCGATCCGCGGTACGTACATAAAACATAAATAACCTATCGATATATTTAATCAAGGTGACATCGTCTAAGTCTGATGCAAACAAGTCAGCATGCCTTGGTTTCATTCCACCATTACCACAGACATACATATTCCAGCCATTTTCAGTGGCAATAACTCCTACATCTTTACTTTGAGCTTCGGCACACTCACGAGTACAACCAGATACCGCCATTTTTAATTTATGAGGTGAACGTAAACCTTTGTAACGATTCTCTAATAATAACGACATCCCCATGGAATCTTGTACGCCATAACGACACCATGTTTCACCAACACAAGACTTAACGGTACGTAAAGATTTACCGTAAGCATGGCCCGTTTCAAATCCTGCATCGATAAGCTCTCGCCATATAAGTGGTAACTCTTCAGAGCGAGCACCAAATAAGTCAACCCGTTGACCACCGGTAATTTTGGTATAAAGATTATATTTCTTGGCGACTTCCCCTAAGACTATGAGTTTATCAGGGGTGATTTCACCACCGGGTATACGAGGTACAACTGAATAAGTACCATCTTTTTGCATATTGCCCATGAAATAGTCATTAGTATCTTGTAGACCATGTAACGGTTTTTCAAGAATATATTTATTCCAACAAGACGCCAGTAAAGAGGCTGCTGTAGGTTTACAAATATCACAACCTAAACCTGAGCCATGTTTTTCAAGTAAAACTTCAAAGCTTTGAATTTTCTCTATGCGAATTATGTTATATAAATCTTGGCGGGTATAAGCAAAATGCTCACAAAGGTCAGTATTAACTTCAACACCATTTTTTTCTAATTGATTGTTAAGTACTTGAGTTATTAATGCAGCACAACCTCCACAACCGGTAGCTGCTTTGGTTGCATCTTTAATATCCCCAATAGTGGTAGCGCCGGCTTCTACTGCACAAACCACATCGGCTTTAGTAACATTCATGCATGAACAAAGTTGAGCCGTATCAGGTAGAGCATCAACACCTAAACCTGTTGATTGACCATCAACTTGCGGTAAAATTAAACCTTCAGGTTCACTTGGCAGCTCCATCTTATTAAGCATGAATTGCAATAAGCTGCCGTATTCACTCGCGTCACCAATAAGTACAGCACCTAATAAGTATTTATCGTCAGAGCTGACGACAATTTTTTTATACACTTCATCGCGATCGTTTACATAAGTATAACTGCGGCTATTGGGTGTATTACCATGGGCATCGCCAATTGAGGCAACATCTACGCCCATTAACTTCAATTTAGTACTCATATCAGCGCCAGCAAATTCGCTATCGCCACAACCAGTTAAATGATCACATGCTGCTTTTGCCATAGCATTACCAGGAGCAATTAAACCAAATATTTTATTGTCCCAAAGAGCCACCTCACCAATAGCGTAGATGTCTTTATCGCTAGTTTGACATTGGTTATTAATAACGATGCCGCCGCGTTCTCCCATTTTTAACTCAGAGCTTTTAGCTAGTTCATCTCTAGGTCTAATACCTGCAGAAAAGACAATAATATCAACTTCGAGCTCTTGGCCATCAGCAAAACTCATTTTGTGAACAGCATTTTCTCCATCACTAATATTTTTAGTGTTTTTTGCGGTATGAACGGATACACCTAAATCTTCAATTTTTTTACGCAACATTTTACCGCCACCATCATCAATTTGAACGGCCATTAATCTGGGGGCAAATTCAACAACGTGGGTTTCAAGATCTAAGTCTTTTAATGCTTTAGCTGCTTCAAGCCCTAATAAACCACCACCAATAACAGCACCAGTTTTACCTTTTTCGGCTGCAGCAGTAATTGCTTCAAGATCTTCAATTGTACGATAAACAAAGATATTTTCTCGATCGTGACCAGGTACTGGAGGAACAAAAGGAAAAGAGCCTGTCGCCAGTATAATCTTATCGTAACTAAGCACTTTTCCGCTTTCTGATGTTACAGTTTTAGCCGATCGGTCTATGGCTAAAACTTTATCCTTGGTATAAAGCGTAATATCATTGGCCGGATAATATCCGTCCTCAACCATATTGATAGCGGCAGCATCACGAGTTTCAAACCATGCAGTAAGATGGACTCGATCGTATGCAGGTCTTGGTTCTTCACCAAAAACTGTAATATTATAATCAGTAGATTTTCCACTTTGCACTAACGATTCTAAAAAGTGATGACCTACAGGACCATTACCGATAACAACTAAATTACTTTTATTACTCATGCTTATTCCTGAATCTACTATCTTTAAGATTGTTGTAGTCAAGATTGCAAAGGCTGTACCAATGAAAGAAAATGAACTAACCATTTGTTATTATTGGCTAATTAACTTAATTCATATTGTTATTGAATGTTAGGCGCACAATATAAGTGCAGTACAAAGCATGGTTATACTATGTGTGGTGCAATAAGTTTCGAGGTGGTGGTGCAATAAGTATCGAGCTTAAGGCTAAGATACATTTACTTTTTTCAGCTGCTTGCTGTGTATCGGGACTGTTACTTTAAAACTACAGCCCTTTTTGGTATCCAAGACTTTAATAGTCCCTCCAAGTTTTGCATCAACTAAGTTAAAAACAATATTCATGCCTAAACCTGAGCCCCCTTGGCCTCTTTTTGTCGTTACAAAGGGATCAAAGATTTTAGTTTTGATATCACTATGTAATCCCTTACCATCATCACTATAAAATAACGTTAAATAGCCGTTACTTTCAGTAAATTCAATGGTAATAATACCTTCAAGTGAATCTTCAAAACCATGAATATGTGAGTTCATCAAAAAATTGGTTAATATTTGATTCCATGCACTCGGATAAGTTACTAAATTAAGTTCAGGGTCTACCGATAAATTAATCTGATACTTTTTATGCTTAAACATCGTTTTGACCGTATTTACAATATCATTGACATGTTGAGACAAATTGATATTGAGCTCGGGATCTGTGTGTTGCTCAACCGCCACAGACTTAAAACCACGAATCAAATCAACTGACTTATTTAAACTTCTTTCAATAATTTGTTGGTATTCAATAAGTAAACTTAAGGTTTTTGACAAGTATGACTTAGTTAATTCTTCTGTTTCTACCGCTTTAATTAAATCATCAATTTTTTCTTTCAAGGCGGTAATCGAGGTTACACAAATCCCTAAAGGTGTATTCACTTCATGAGCAACACCAGCAACAAGCTGTCCCAAAGAAGCCATTTTCTCTGATTGTACTAGTTGATCTTTTGCCAGTGTCAAATCATCAAGGCTCTGCTGAAGCTGCTCATTGGTTGAGGCTAATTTTGCGGTTCTATCGAAAACCTTAACTTCTAATTCACCATTAAGTGAAATTAAGGCATTTTCAGCTTCTTCTAGTTGAACTATGTCACTTTTTAACTTAATTCTCATGGTATTGATTGCGTCAACCAAAAAATCTAACTCATCTTTTTCTTTCGCGCGAGAGCCTAATTGCAATTCAACATCTAAGTTATTGCCACTGAGTTGCTGGGAATAATCAGTAATAAGAAATATATGACGAGTAATAAGCCAATGAACAATAAACATAATACAAAAAGCCACGATGAATATTTTTATAAATTCAGAGGTTATGATGAAACTCGCTTTTTGCCAAAGCGCATTATATATATCATCATAGTTAGCGGAAACTTGCAGTGTCCCTATTTTATCTTCACCATAAATTATCGGGAATTCTGTATATTTAGTTGCAACAGCTCCAGCATCTCCTGAGGCATATTCATTACCAAAATCAGTAACTACTTTGACGTACATAATATCAGGAAGTTCAACTACACCTTCTATTTGCTGTTCAACTAATGTTTGATTAAAGTCCCACAAGCTAGTGGCCATTGACGGGATATGACTGGTTTTGATACTTTCAAACCTTTGATCTAAAACTAAAAGATCACCTTTAAAATCTGCATACAACTGAACAAACGTGGAACAAATAGACAAAATAGAGCTACATAACACAATATAAATCAGTACACGCTGACTTAGCTTGTTATTAATGCTATTTGCTTTACTCATAAGTACTTTTCAGTAAATTAGCTAAAAAAGCCTATCCTTTTAGATATAGCGCTTTTACTGTCCTTGTTGCTTGCCTTACCTCATTAAATGCAGCAAACAAATAAATGTCAATACAAATGCTGTTTAATTAGCAATTGGTTAACATTTAAAGCTATATTCATCTGAAAAAACAGAAATATGCGATAAATAGGAGAGCCTTATGGTAATGAATAAAACTTCACAGGCTCTGACTAATTGGCTATTAATTATTCCTCATTAAACTTTCAATTGCCTCAATTGTGCGAGGTACACCTTCCGATAAATTCTCGGCACCTGTTTGAGTGACTAAAATATCATCTTCAATACGTATACCAATGCCGCGCCACTTTTCATCAACTAAAGTACAGCTTTGTGGTATATAAATGCCAGGCTCTATAGTAAAGACCATGTTAGGCACTAAAGTTAGCCAATTATTATCATCTTGATGATAACTACCAACATCATGAACATCCATACCTAACCAATGTCCGGTTTTATGAACAGTAAATATTTTATGAGACTCATCGGCCATCACTTGCTCAAAAGTACCGGTTAATAAACCAAGTTCAAGTAAACCTCTTGCCATATGCTCGATACATGTTTGATGAATTTCATTCCACGCTAACCCAGGTTTAACCTTGGCTATAGCGCTATCAATGGCTTTTAGCACCACTTGGTATAGTTGCGCCTGTTCGACGGAAAATTTGCCATTAATTGGCCAAGTACGGGTGATATCACTGCAATAGTAGTTATATTCTGCACCAGCATCTATTAACAATAAATTGCCATCATCTAAGTTACAGTTATTTTCTTCATAATGTAAACAACATGCGTTGTTACCACTGGCAACAATTGAAGGATAACTGACATCGCGACAGCCAAATTGGGCAATTTCTTGTACAAAAGCAGACTCAATTTGCAACTCATTCATACCAACACTAGCTATTTTCATCACTTTTTTATGTGCACTAACAGAAGCGGCTACCGCCTTTTTAATTAGTGCAACTTCTTCATCAGACTTTACCACCCTTTTGTTATGCAATAGTGGTGCAAGGGGCAATAACTGACGGTGTTGTTTGATAACATCAAAACCCGTGGTACGTTTTTGATTATTCATCCAAGTTAAGATACGGTCACTATAAATATCTTGTTCATCAAGGTAATAAACCTTAGATCTACTTTCAAAAAGCTCGACAATTTGTTTTTCAATTTCATTAATATCAAACGCCTGGTTTGCACCAAAAACTTCTTTTGCACCACGCATGCCAGCTCGAGCACCAAAGCTCGTTTCAGCGTTCGCATCGTTTGGCCGGGTAAATAATACAAACGGGATTTTGTGCATAGGTCTGATAACAGCAAGGGCATTTTGCTCTTCAAAACCCGTAAGATAAAATAGATCGTTATCGGCTCTAAAATGATACTTAATATTTTTACTACGTGTTTTAGCAACATTGCCCACAACGATAACGATTGAATCTTCATCAAGCTGCTGTGTTAACCACTCGCGACGCTGGGCAAATAAACTCATATCTAACATAAAGAAAAACCTCCAATTAAACCTATTTTTATCTCAAACTTAAATTATTAAGTATTCTTAACAAATTGTGCAACAAGCTTAGCGGCGGCTAGATCTTCTAACGCATGTCCAACCGATTTAAAAACAGTGATATCACTCTCTTGACGGGTAATCGTGGTTTTTTTCTGACAGAGTGCAAATAAATCGGCCTCAATATCATCAAGTGTAATAATATTATTCGCTAGTGGGATGGCAATATCACCTGTTTCTCTTGTCGCTGATGAAATATTATCAACAAACACTCGTCCACGTTTCAGACACTCATCGTCCATTTCACGCATATCAGGACGATAAGCCCCCACCATGTCTAGATGTTGCCCTTCTTTTAGCCACTTACCAAAGACTAAAGGATCTTGGCTCAAGGTAGCACATGAAATAATATCAGCGTCAGCAATATTACTTTCTATATCTGTTACCGCCTGACAATCAAGACCAAGGTGACTAACAGAATCACAAACAGCTTGAGCTTTTTCTAGGGAGCGTCCCCACACTTTTACTTTTTTGATTGGGCGAACACTCGCATGAGCAGCAATAAGTTGCGGTGATAATGTGCCGGTACCAATAACCAATAAGTTTTCACTATTTTCGCGAGATAGAAAACGAGAAGCCAGTGCAGATGCTGCCGCAGTTCGTTTAGAGGTCAAAGATGGTGCATCCATCATTGCGATCATCGAGCCGGTATCAACATCTAATAGTAAATATGTCCCTTGTATTGACGGTAAACCCTTTTCACTGTTTTCTGGTGCAACGGTCACTAACTTGATACCTGCAACTTCGCCAGCCTGCCATGCTGGCATCATTAATAAAGTTGTTTCACGGCTTGATTTTGGGTTTTCCATATCATAATGCAAACGAGGTGGTACGGTAATATTGTCAGTAAAAGCCTGTGCTAATGCGTCGATTAATAGTGGAAATTGCAATGCTTGATCTATTGTCTTCGCAGAGATGGTTAACATAGTAGAACCTCGTAAAAATAAAGAAATATAATGAAAATAAATTCAAGTCCCTATTGTTGCATACTGTATACCAACTTTAAAGTTTCAAAATTCTCTCTTCGGCAAAAACAACAAAGCAGCACTGGACAGTACTGCTTTCATTTTGCATGGTGAAATATTTAGTTAACTTGAGGTAATGACTAGTTAGTACGTCCAAGCATGTATTTGGCTGCAGCTAACCGGGTCTCTGCATCTAAATAATTTTGTGGCGGCATTTCTGGATAATCATCACGTTTTTTAATAGGATGCTCAATATAATCAGCTAGTCCTTGTGGATTATCCATATATAAGGCTTGAATAATTTGCACAGGAGGACCGATCATTCGTCCGGTGTAAGTATGGCAACCAGCACAAATCCCCATGTATACTACTTTTCCACGTTCAGACGGGTCAATAATTCTTGGCGGCACCGGCTCATCTAACAAATAGGTTTGCGTAGCAGCTGTATTGGTAAAACTACACTCTTTGAAATCATTAATACCACTTGTTACGTACCGATGACGATTAATAATACAACCATCCTTTGCGCCTATGGCTATAATATCAGGATTCCCCTGTTTGAACTCAAGCAGCATTAACGCTTTAGCTTCATCAATGGTGTCGTAGCCATTATTTATCATCAAGTTGTCTAGAATCATTACACGGTGTGGCACAGGATCAGATTCAGGGTCTATAGTAACGTTTGGCGCATTATGATGGTCTGTAATTAATATACCCGCAGTTTTGTTACCTGAAATAATATTACCTTCGACAATGACATCATCAGCCGCCATGATCAAAATACCCGTGCCCGCAGGAATTCCACCAACAGTTGACCCCGGTGCACCAAAGTTTTTATGATTATTATTCGAAATAAAGTTATTACGAATAATGACATCATAGGTTGTTTTAATAGGTAAACCTGGTGTGATAAAAGCTAAGATTCCGCCAGTATTGTTATGTACATAGTTATTTTCGACTATGGCATGGCGGGAGTTTTCGATTTCAATACCTGCAACACTGTCAAAAACATCATTATAAGCAACATGGATGTTATCACTCATGCCAACATAAATCGCAGCATCTTCAATTCCTGAGATAACATTTGACACTATTAAGCCATTTTTCCCAAGTTGGGGAAAAATTCCGTAAACGCCAGTATCTACAATAACGTTATTTCGGATCTCAAAATTATTACCAGCTTGCCCCATAATTCCATTACCTTTGTAACGGGTAATTAATAGATTTTCAATAACGATATTATTGCCAGAATATAAAATTGCATCATTTAACTTGCCCTGACCATCTAGAGTCGCTCGCTTACCTTGTTGAATTACGCCTATAATGCGAATATCATCTTTATCTATATAAACGGTTTCATGATAACTTCCTGGCATAATTTGAATAGTATCACCAGGCTGAGCTAACTGGACTGCTGCCATGATAGAGTCACCATCATTAACTCGATGTACCTTGCCCTCCACTTCTCTTTTTATTACCGCACTTTTAGTTGTGGAGCTTACATTTTTTTGATCAGCGGATTTATCAAAGCCTCCGCTAAAACTTGCACCCCCGCGCGAGCTGGTAATTACTGACGTACTATTCTGTCCACCGTAATAGGCTCCACCTGCAAAAGCGCCAATAACTAATAACACGCTTATTATCTTGCCTGAACTCATACTATTCTCCACTTTGTTGCTTATTTTTATTGCTAACTTTTTTGTTTTAATTCTTTTGCTTTTAATGCTATTTGATACTGTTTATCTATAACTGCCAATCCTGACGGTACGCTATCGGGAGTTGAAGGTATTAAACTTTCATCCGTTAAACTGCCTAAAAACTCAACAATGAGCTGCATTTCTTCATCCGTTAAATCAGGCTCAGAAATATGCCAATGTAGCAACATGTCTTCCCCTTCAGGCACTGCGTTACCACGACCATCATTATAAAACTTAACGGTATCAAGTAAGTTGTCATATCGGCCAGAATGCATATAAGGCGCTGATTTAACGATATTTCTTAATGTTGGCACTTTAAAAGCACCACGTAATTTTTCCTCGTTGTAAGTCTTGCCGGCACCAATGTCTCGAGCCATTCCTTCTGGCTCAGGAGTTCCAATCACTGCAATTTGGTTATTAGTAAACAATGGTGGCTGATGGCATTCTGCACAACGAGCGACAAATGATCTAAAAACGTTTAATCCTGCTATTTCATTTTTTGATAAAGCTTGGTGATAACCATGAGCATAACGATCGTACCGGCTGTTAAGAGAGATTAATGAGGTTTGAAAAGCGGTTATTGCGGTGTAAACCTGAGACAGTTCAATCGCTTTTTGATCAGGAAAAGCCTGAGAAAACAACCTTAAGTAAATGGCATTATTCTCTAGCGACGCTAATAACTGCTCCGGACTATTACCCATTTCACTCGGATCAAATAATGGACCTTGAGCCTGTTCTTCTAATGTCGTTGCTCGTACATCCCAAAAGAACTTATCCAAAAAGCCAACATTCCAAAGGGTTGGCGCACTTCGAGCCAATTTATTACCGTTAATACCTATACTTCGGTCTAAATCATCGCTAAAGCCTTTATCAGGCTGGTGACAACTCGCGCAAGAAATAGAGCCATCTTTTGATAAAAGCGGATCAAAAAACAAATAACGGCCTAGATCTATTTGTTCAGGGCTAAAGCCACCTCGGTGTTTTGGTAAAGAAGTTTGTGTTCCACCTAAACCTCTATCTTGAACTGAGTCATAAAATTGATACTGGCTGACTAACTGACAACTACTTTTTTGATTACGTTTAATGAGTTCAAAGCTTGGAGGACAGTTTTTATTAAGTATAAAAGCGCCTGTTTCCTCATTAGAATTAAAGGCTTGAACCATAGGCAGCAAGGCAACAAAACTTAATAATATATAAGCCATATTAACGAGCACATTATAGCTATTTAGAATTACTGACTTAATCATGATTACGCTACTTAGCATTTATATTTGTAATGGTAGTAAGGTAATAAATAATATCTTCAAGCTCTTGCCCTGATGTTGTTTTTGCCATCATTGCCATTTGTCTACCGAATTTATCTTCCTTTGCTGTGCCTCGAATACCTGCCGAAAAATTTTCCATTTGTTTTAACAAATACTGACTACTTAAGATATTAAGTTTAGGGGCATTAAACGATTTATTTCCTTGCCCTTGACCACCATGACATGCACCACATTTAGCTTGATAGTAACGACTGCCATTTTTTAGAGCATGCTCTGGTGAGGCAACCTTTGTTTGATGAACAACTTTTGCTGCAGGTAAAGATTCAATGTAAGTTGAAAGTGGAGCTAGGTCAGTTGATAAGTCTAAAAGTTTGGCGATGTTAGCCATTTGTTTACCCATGGCATCCTCTTTATGTGATCCCCTTAGATCCTTTGAGAAGTTTGATAACTGCCGAGTTATATACCACGAATATTGAGCTGCAATGGCAGGCGTATTTAATTGTTCAATGCCTTGCCCTTCTACTCCATGACAAGCAGCACATTGTTGATATAACGATTGGCCGAGTTGTTCGGTATTTGCTAAAAGTTCAACTGAAAATATACTGCAAAATAAAAAAACAATTATTACTGAGTAAACCTTTACTGAATATAAAAACATAAACAACCTTAGTTGAACTAAAATAAATACCAGTAGTTAACTATAGAGTTGGAATAATTTAAAAGCTTGCGGATTACAAAAAAAAGCTGACGGATTCTAAAATCCATCAGCTTTAATAGTATTTACAGGTTGAATTCAGCAGTTTTGGCTAATATTTTTTTACGATATTCGGTAGGGGTTGCCTTGTGAGTACTTTTAAAAACTTTATTAAAAGAACTTAAACTTCTAAAACCGCTTTCTAATGCTAGAGTCAATACGGGAATGTTACTAAATTCAGCTTGTGCTAGTTTTTCAGTTATTTCTTTAATTCGGTAGTAATTTAAAAAATCATTAAAATTCCGATAATTTAGTTCACCATTGATTAAATGTCGTAGCTTATATTCATGAATTGAGAGGTGTTTCGCAAAAGTCGAAATAGTAATACCATCTTGCTGATATAACTTATCGTCGACCATGGATGAAAGAATTTGAGTTAACTCTTTAGATGGCGCTTTAATTTCTTCCGGTAGTGCTATTTTAACTTTGGCTATTTCAAATATACTGGTATCGCGTAATCTAAATAAAAGGTAATTAATACCGGTAATTAAAGCCGCTAACAAAAGACTTTTAATTAACTCTAAACCCATCAATTGTAATTTAAACAACTGCTCAGTGACAATAACTAAAAACAGATATAATGCGGCAAAAATAATAAACCCGCCACGAATATACCGACGATCTTGTACCAAATCGTCACGCCACTGTTGTGCAGCAATAAGCAATGCATGGCATATTAATGATAATTCTAAAGTGGTCGCGCCATACTTTATAAAGCCATAAAGTGCTTGGTTATCGATAAGTTTATACGACCAAATAATTTGCGTTAATGTGGTGAATAAGGGAATAAATAGAGTTAATGATGCTAGGGCATATTGCCAGCGTTTTAAAACAACATGATCACTAAAAACACTTAAGCTGACCAACCAAAATACACCAGGAAGCGCATTCCCTCCAATAAGCTCTAACCATCGACTCATTGAGTATGAAGTAGATGGAGGATATATTTCCCCGAACATATAGCTACTACTACAGACCATTAGCAATATATACAAACGAATAGATTGATTTTTATTCCATGACGGCAATAATAAAATTGCGCACATTAACATTTGAGAAAATGCAAAGTTTGAAAGTAATAGTTGTAAAGTTTGCATAAAATGAATTCTAAAAGCCTGTTAAACCAATTAATTAAGTTATATGTTCTACACCAACAGTCTAAACTCAAACTCTACCAATTGAAACCAGTTCAAGTTTTAAAATAAAAAAAACGATAACCGTCGTTATCGTTTTTAGCATTATAAGTTTACTTTGCCAGAATTTACTCTGTTACTGCTTCTTTTTTGGCTTTAGCTGAGTCAGTTTTAACTGGTTTGTCTTTTGTTAAAAACATTGCACGTAACTTAGTATCAACATCTTTAGCCATTTCAGGATGTTCTTCTAGGTACTTAGCAGCATTAGCTTTGCCTTGACCTATTCTTTCACCATTACAGCTGTACCAAGCACCCGCTTTCTCAACAAAGCCATTTTTAACACCTAACTCAATTAGTTCGCCTAAATTGTTAATACCTTCACCATATAGAATTTGGAATTCAGCTTGTTTAAATGGCGGGGCAATTTTATTTTTAACCACTTTAACTCGGGTTTCGTTACCAATAATCTCATCGCCATTTTTAACCGCGCCAATACGGCGAATATCTAAACGGACAGAAGCATAAAACTTTAAAGCGTTACCACCAGTGGTGGTTTCAGGAGAGCCAAACATCACACCAATTTTCATTCGAATTTGATTGATAAAAATTAACATGGTATTTGACGATTTAAGGTTTCCTGTCAATTTACGCATGGCTTGGCTCATCATTCGAGCTTGAAGACCCATGTGAGAATCGCCCATATCACCTTCAATTTCTGCTTTTGGTGTTAAAGCAGCAACAGAATCAACCACAATAATGTCAATAGCACCAGAACGCGTCAACATATCAACAATTTCTAACGCTTGTTCACCGGTATCAGGTTGAGAAATGAGTAACTCGTTAATATTCACACCCAACTTTTCAGCATAAATAGGATCAAGTGCATGCTCGGCATCGATAAAAGCACAAACTCTACCATCTCTTTGTGCTTGAGCGATGACTTCTAGCGTTAATGTTGTTTTACCACTAGATTCAGGACCATAAATTTCTACTACGCGGCCAAGAGGTAAACCACCAGCGCCTAACGCAATATCTAAGCCTAAAGAGCCAGTAGAAACAGTTTCTATATCCATGGTATTATTATCGCCAAGCTTCATTATTGAACCTTTACCAAATTGTCTTTCGATTTGACTTAAGGCTGCTGCTAATGCTTTTTCTTTATCGTCTTTCATAGTTTGCTCCGCTGATAATTTCTGGGATTTCGTTTTGATGAAGCAAGTATACTGTATGGTCGTACAGTATCAAGTTTTTTTATAACTTTTTTTAAATTAATTGTTATCCCAGCTTAGTGATACTTTTAATGCACTGTTTTAATTAACAAAAACATGAGTTGATAACTTTTATAAAAAACAATGACAAAAGTTACTAATTCTAATCCTCAAGTTTATACAGTAGTTTGTTGTAGTTAAATATCTCAGCATTAAAATTTAAATAACTAAGATATCCATGAATTGTTTATGGCATAATCAACACTCATACACCCTATTGATTTTATGAGTTACCGCACTTCAATGTCAGCATCAAAGCAAGCACTTTCTACCCATAACCCTCTGATGCGTTAGCGTACAAACCTTGCAAATAAAGGCACACAACCAACACTCAGCAAAAACCACACCAAAACCTACACTTTATCTTGCAGACATAAAAAAACCACCTAAATCGGTGGTTTAACTCCATACATCAATCTTTACAGCTAAATTAAAATCCAAAAACTACAAGGCCCATAGTAAAGAGGTATGATTTAATCAACAAAGTTTGGGTGTCCCAATCTTTGCTTCAGCGAGAGATTAAGTGATAATAACGAGTATCTTGAGGGGATACTTGTTTGCTGCGTGCTTGAGTCATGTTGAACACCTCTCTACTGGTGGTTATTTAACCATAGTAAATAAGTGTGATTTAATCAACAAAGTTTGGGTGTCCCAATCTTTGCTATGCCGAAGGTAGTTTAACTGATATGATTT
>JALJPB010000088.1 GCA_022969175.1 Colwellia sp.
AAAGGCACTTATGTTTTTGATGATGGATATAAAGATGGAAAGGCTAAAATTCGATATTCTCGACTGATAAATGGTGAACGTGAAGCCCCGAAGCCACTTAGTAAAGAGATAAATACCGGAACACCGAACGTCCACCCCTTCATTGCACCTGATGAATCCTATATTTTGTGGGATAGTAAAAGAGATGATGGCTATGGTGGTCTTGATATGTACGTTAGTTTTCGGCAGGAAGACGGTACTTGGGGTGCTGCCATTAACTTCGGAGATAAGATAAACACAAGTACCTCACAAGGTGGAGGATACGTAACGCCAGATGGAAAATATCTTTTCTTTGGTGGCCCTGATAGCACAGGAAAAGGAGATGTATTCTGGGTGGATGCGCAAATTATTGAGACACTTAGGCCCAAATGATGAATCATATAATAATCGCAGCAAGAGCAACGCCAAAAGGCGGCGCGCCTTCTGCGGGCGTTATTCACTTAAATCGAATAGTTCTAAAAAGGCATTTTGAATGAAATCAATAAAATTGTTATTTATAGTTTTAATTTTAATCTCTTCCAGTACAGAAGCCAAAGAAAATCAAATTACTTTGAAATATGGCGTTGATCAATTTGGCTACGTAACAGAGGATTGGATCGAGTTTGGTTCGAATGGTGAATTACTGGCTAAAGACAAAGCTTCGAAAAATGAGAAAAAGCTGACGATAAAAGAAAAGGAATGGGCACATTTAATAGCATCTAGAATAAGCCTTTGGGAAACACAACTAGACAAAATTGCAGTGCCGTATGCGACGACAGAAATACCGAGAAGGCTGTCTGTTGTCATTGGAAATAGAGGATTTATGGATGCGTTTGCACACCCTACAAAATATCCATCTAAAATATTTTTTAATTTAGGTGTTTTTGTAACGTCCTATGGCAGTGGAAAAGATGTAAAAAACAGAAATAGAATTGATCGGCTTTTTGCGCATGAATTTACTCACTTACTACAATATCGTTGGAAAATTAAAAATCCATATGAGTTAACCAATCATGTAGAACGTGCATTGAATGGTTCATATAAAGAAGGATTTGGTCATTTCCGTTCAATATCAAATAAGTGGAAAGATGATAATGGCCATATTACAGAAAGTGCTGAAAAAACTTTAAAATCACTTGAAGCTGTATTTGTGGAACGAATGGTTTTACTAAAAGATGCTACTGATGATGAAGCGGCTGTTCTTATGGAAGGTTTGTCAATGGGACCATTTGATAAAAAATGGGGTGCATTGACTGTTGCATTGTGGTTAGTCAAAGAAGCGAAAGGAAATGATAAGAATCTGATTAAGTGGGTAGATCTAGGCCCTAAAGGAATTATTACACTCGCTAATAATCATTTATCTGAGGACCTGAAAGCAAAGTTTAATAACGCACTAAAATTGTAAATAATTCTATATTAGAAAGTGTATAAGCTGTTTAAACAGGACAAATAACAGTTGGCTAGTTCCGCTACGCTACACATTTTAGCCAACAATTATTCGCCGCTTAACGTGGCGTTAACTACCCAGGAGAGTTCGTATCAAATTTTATATATTAATAAGTGTACTTTTTTCATCATTATCCTTTGCAGGTGAGGTTTACGATAAATTTCCTGAACAGGTTAGTGCGAGTGAAAAGTATGTGTTTTATTCTCATGGCTTTATTGTTGAGGGTACAAATCCTACCCCGAAAAATGATCGTTGGGGAGTTTACGAATTCCCTGCAATAAAGGAATCATTAGCAGATAATGAATATAATTTGATTGCATACCATAGACCCAAAGGAACCGATCCTTTTGTTCATGCCAACTCGTTAGCCAGTGATGTTAGGAGGTTATTAAAGAAGGGGGTACTGGCAAAGCACATAACTATTATGGGGTTCTCTCGAGGAGCGTTTATTACTAGTTTAACTTCCCATTACTTGGAAGAAACTCCTGTTAATACCATTCTTTTGGCTGGTTGTGGACGTATCATTTCAAGTAAGTATTCAGATATTAAAATGAATGGTGCTTTTTTATCTGTATATGAAACTACCGATGGAGCAAGTACATGTGCAAAACTCAAAAATAGAAGCTCTAAACTAACTTCATTTGATGAGATTTCTATTACTACAGGTAAAGAGCATGGTGCTTTTTATAGACCTATTACTGAATGGGTAGTTCCTGTAAAACAATGGATAAGAGAAAAGAGTATCAAGCAAATCAACAAGGACTAAATACAGCGGGCTGTTATTTGGGCGTTATCGATATAGGATTTAATCCTAACCAATGTTTGACGCTGGTAACTGAATGTATCGAATGTGGTAAAAGTTAGCATTCTAAATGAATCTCCACAGGCGGCTATGAGCTTAAAGCAGCCCCACAAGTGAGCAGAAAATCTTGGCTAATATTACCCTAAATATGCTCCTGAATTTGCAAAGGCTTAATGTCCGCAATTGGCTATCAGTTGACCTAACGAACAACCGATAGCTAACTTCCCCTTTGCGCCCTGAGCCCTTTAACAAGCTTTTTCTTTAAAAAGTAATGGCGAATTTCTCTCTCTCAATGCTTTTAAATACTTCGCTTCACTGTATGGTTCTTTAGTTTTCCAGCAACGATATAAGATCCGTATCCACTTAAATGCCAATGCTCTTACTGATGACTGGTGGGTGTTACCTTTCTCCCTTTGTTGCTGATAATATATCCCCGCCCAATAAGATTGGTGTACGCTTTTAGCTGCCCATTCGATAAATGATTGGCGATTAAATTTAGGACACTGATACCGCCAATGGATCCAACTCTTTTGACCGCTACGCTCTGTAACGGGGGCTATTCCTGAATACATTTGAACTTCTGATGCACTATTAAATCGACTTCGGTTTTCCCCCATAGCGACTAACAGTCTTGGCGCTAAACATGGGCCTGTGCCAGGTAATGATTTATAAAGTTCGGCATCAGGTAATGTGTCAAACAGCTTACTAATTTCAGAATCAAAGACCTTTATCGCTTCAACAGCCACAAGCATTTGATTAGCTAAAGCAACAGCAAGCAGTTGGTGCGACTCTATAACGGCTCTATCAAGCGTCAGTGGCTCTGCCCCACTAATGGATTGAATTCGCTGTTCAGTGAGAGTTGAACTGCGACCACGGTAAGAATTAAAAAACTTTCTTAATGTATCCGCTCTAGCCCTTTTTAGCTTTTGTAAGTTAGGCCAACGTGCAATGAAGTCACAAAACATCCCTGATCCTCGATGCGAAAACCAATCGAGTAAGTGAGGATAGTATTGCTTAAGCGTATTGATTAATCGATTGCTAAAACGTCTCCTATCTTCTACTAACCTGCGACGCTGTTCGACTAAATACATTAACTTCCTAACTGATTCACTTTCCATTTTTAGTGCTTTAATTTTGTTGGGATAATTTAGCATTAAATCCAGCGCAAGCTCTGCATCTGTAGGATCGTCTTTTGCACCGCTAGGTGAAAACGCTTTGCGGTATTTGGCTAACATTGATGGGTTAATGGGATGGATAGTGACAAAATCAAACTTCTGAAGAGCATAAACTATCGGCCCTTTTGATAACTCAACAGCAACCGCTATTTGTCCTTTGTATTGTTTATGAAGGTTGGTTATCCAATCATTTATTTCATTTGCTGAGTGCTTTATTACCTTAAATTGTCGTGTACTTGCATTAGCAGCCTGAACACATACATCGTGCTTATCATTGGCCCAATCAATACCAACATAAACAGAATATTTACTTGAAAACTTAGCCATAATTACCTCCAGTTAGAATTGTCAGCATGTATGCCAAAGCTCTTCGAAAGCAATATAGATAGCGTTTATGGGCAAGCCCTGAGTATTCGTTATTGAGCTAAGGCGTACCTATGACATCGAAAGCAAAGGGGAAATCATCAAAGTGATTAGCGCACGATATTCGTATGAAATAGGCACATGATCTGAACATCCTAATTATAGGTTTATTCAGACTAATAGGACTATATTGCGCACTAAGAAGACTTAAAAATGTAAATAGAATTTAAATTGGATAAATGCAACAGAATAGCCCGAATAGTGACAACTATTGCAAGTTAGCGGAAGTATTCTTTAATGTGAAACGGTCTTATAAATAGACCGCTTTGTGCTCAAGAGCGCCCCCTTAATTTATTTATGGCAATAGTCGTTTCTACCTTGCACAAAAACATTAGAGTCTTTAATCTCCATTTATCTATTTATTAAATTTTTAAATCCTATGTTCCCTTTATCTGTTCTTGATCTAGTCCCTGTAAAAATTAATAAAACACCCGCAGATGCACTAACCGAATCTCTCAAATTAGCGCAACTCGCTGATGGTTTAGGTTACTTGCGGTATTGGGTGGCAGAACATCATAATATGGTTGGTATTGCCAGCGCTGCAACATCTGTGGTTATTGGTTATTTAGCCGCAGGGACTAAAAAAATTAGAATTGGCGCTGGAGGAATTATGCTGCCTAACCATTCGCCTTTAATCATTGCTGAGCAGTTTGGTACATTAGAGTCTTTATATCCTAATAGAATTGATCTCGGTTTAGGCAGAGCGCCAGGAACCGACCAATTAACATGGAGAGCTTTACGTAGCGATCCAAGGGCTTCCGACCAATTCCCACAAGATGTACAAGAATTACAAGGATATTTTGACCCCGTAAAGGAAGGTCAGGCCGTTCAAGCAGTGCCAGGAGGAGACTTAAATGTACCCCTTTGGATGTTAGGTTCTAGCTTGTTTGGTGCACAATTAGCGGCTGAACTCGGCTTGCCTTATGCGTTTGCTTCACACTTTGCTCCAGCATCACTGGATCAAGCTTTTGAACAATACCGACAGTTATTTAAACCATCGAGCCAATTAAAAAAACCTTACGCTATGGCATGTATTTCTGTGATTGTGGCAGATACCAATGAAGAGGCTGAATATTTATTCACCAGCATGCAGCAGCGATTTTTAGGTATGATTAGAAATCGACGTGGTAAGTTATTACCACCGATTGAAAATATTGAAGACTGTTGGAACCCCATGGAAAAAGCACAAGTTGAAAGCATGTTAAGTTGTGCTTTTGTAGGTGACTCGGCAACCGTGAAAGAGAAACTTCAACACTTTATTAATAGAACTCAAGCCGATGAATTGATAGTGAATGCCGGTATCTTTAGTCAAAGCGCCAGATTACATTCATATGAATTGTTAGCAGACATTGCTAAACAGCTTGTTCATGCTTAAATCCCTTGGAGTTTATTTTTCAAAAATAGGAATTCATCGCACAGTGCCAGCCCTTAAAATTATAGATAGCTAGGGCATGTCAGCTAAGTAGTCTTACATAAATAATCTAGTTCATTTAAATTGGTACTTCTCACTCTCTTGGCCCTTCTATACTTCGTTGAAAAAGATGTTCCTTACTACTCGATTTTGGGCAGTAAAGTTTAGCGGGTCGATTACTACCCACTCTCATCTCTCCTGTTTCAGCGATAATATCGGCAGCCAATAAGCGCCTTCGAAATGATTTTTTTTCAATACCGTAACCTAAGATAAGTTCAAAGGTTTTCTGTAATTCAGACAATGTAAATGTATTCGGTAATAAGTTAATAGGCAAAGAAGTGTATTGCACTTTACTTTTAAGTCTTTGATAACATTCAGCCAAAATAGTGCTGTGGTCAAATGCTAGCTGGTAATTTTTTTGAATTTCTTCGATAGGTAACCAAACGACTTCTTCGCTACTTTCATCAGCCGTTAACGTTATATTGTTATTAGAAATTAGCGCCATATAGGAAATAGTGACTGACCAACCTCTAGGATCACGACTTGCACTGCCGTAGGTAGCAACTTGTTCTAGATGAGAGATTTCAACACCCGTTTTTTCTTTCAATTTCCGACTAACCGTATCGTTAAGTGTGTCATCTGCTTTTAAATTGATAAAACCACCGGGTAAGGCCCACTCACCTTTACTAGGGAACTGAGCACGTTTTACTAAAAGTATTTTTAACGTGTCATCTTCGATAGTGAAAATGGTCATATCAACACTCGTCAGAGGAATATCAAACTCATGGATATTGTAATTTTCTAAAAAACTGCTTTCTGTTTCTTGGCTGTTCATAAAACACTCTATTGACTTAGTGACCCTATGACTTTATCATAATGTCTTTGTGACACTAACTTAGTGTCTCTAAGACATCATAACAGAGAAAAACTATGCTTTCGAACAAAATAATCAGCGACAGAAGAACAATTTTGCCCTTATTGTGGATATTTTATGTATTGAATATTCTTTATGCTGATGTATTAAATAATATGGGTGCTTTAGCAACCATAGGCTCAAGCCCCATTACCAATGAATTAATTGAAACATTACTCACGCCTGAAATGTTACTAATTGCTGCTTTTATTTTAGAGGCCGCCATGATAATGATCATTCTGTCTCGTGTATTACCTTATAAAATTAACCGTGTGCTGAATATCACTGTCGCATTACTAGAAACCTTAACGGTTATTGCATCTTTGTTTGTCGGTGAATCAACCATCTACTATCGTTTTTTTGCTACTGTTGAAACGATGACGTCGATATTTATTATTTGGTATGCGTGGCGGTGGACTGAATCTAAAGAGATCAAAACTTCTGATATCGGTAATATCTAGTGTTTATGCTAAATTGAAGCTGACAATAATCGCTCGCTATTTTTATAACCCTTTATTTAGTCAGGATAATTTAATGAAAGCTGTAGTATATAACCAATACGGTTTATCTGATGTATTAACGCTCAAAGAAGTTAATCAGCCAGTACCTAAAGTTAACCAAGTATTAATAAAAGTACATGCCGTTTCTATTAACGATTGGGATTGGGGTTTACTTCGGGGTAAGCCTTTTGTTAACCGAATTATGGCTGGTATTCTCAAACCCAGTAAGGATAAAATTTTAGGCTCTGATATCGCAGGTACAATAGTTGCCATAGGAAAAAGCGTTTCTCTTTATAAACTAGGTGATGTTGTCTTTGGCGATCTCTCAGCTGTTGGTTTTAGTGGTTTTGCAGAGTATGTTTGTGTTCCTTGCCAAGTATTGACTTTAAAGCCTGAAGGTATGTCGTTTGAACAGGCGGCGGCCATTCCACAAGCAGCTGTATTAGCTCTACAAGCGGTTCAAGATAAGCGGCCACAAAAAACAGCGTTAAAAGTATTAATAAACGGTGCTGGCGGTGGTTCAGGCAGCTTTGCTATACAAATAGCTAAATCCTTTGGTGATGAAGTGACGGCGGTTGATTGTAAAAGTAAATTTGAACTGATGAAAAATTTAGGTGCGGATCATGTTATCGATTATCAAACAGAAGACTTCACGCAAAATGGTAAAACCTACGATTTGATCATTGATATGATGGGTTATCATTCGATTTTCGATTATACGCGTTCATTAACTAAAAATGGCCGCTTTGTCATGGTAGGAGGCTGTTCTTCTCTTATTTTCCAAACCTTGTTTATAGGCAGCCTACTTTCATTATTTGGTACAAAAAAGTTAGCTATATTACCTCATGAACCTAATAAGAATATGGCTGATTTATTGGCTCTTTTTAAAAGTAAGCAAATGAAAATTAGTATTGATAAATGCTTCGCATTAACTGAACTTCAACAAGCAATGAAATATTTTGGTGAAAGGAAAAGCAAAGGAAAAGTTATTATCACCATAGAGTAATGTGGTAGATATGTAATTAAACTTTAGGTCTTTAATGTGGCAAAATAGCGTTTAGGTATCAAATTCCATCGTCCGCAATGAGCTATTAGTTAAATCGTTCAATGCAACACTCTGGCTAAATTGATCTGCAGGCAAGAATGTCAGCTTACCGCAGACATTGGAAGAAACTAGCTGTTACTTCCAATTGTGCACAATTGAGTTGGATATTTTATGGTGCTAAATGCCCCATAGCAAATTATAGTTAGTTAACATTGCCACTTAACCATCATCAGTATTCACGAGCATAACGGTAATTATTAGCAGACAATTCTGAGTAATTTATGAGGGATAATATGAAATATTTGATAGTAACGGTTTTGATTTTGTTTTTATCAACCATTGCTCAAGCCAAGCACTCTATTCATTTAGATGAGGATAAAAAAAGTTATAAAACTCAACTAATGTGGCCAGGTATATCGATACCTTGGGGAATGGTTCAGCTGCCTGATGGGCGAATGTTAGCGACAGAGCGTTCAGGTACCTTATTTTTGTTAGCAGAAAATAAACCTGCAATTGAAATACAAGGGTTACCTAACATTCATGTGAACAATCAAGGGGGTTTACTTGATATTGTTTTACATCCAGATTTTGTAAAAAACAACTTAATATTCTTTACCTATGCCAGTCCAGCAGGAAAAGGGAGAGGAAGTAATACTGCATTAATGCAAGCTACGTTAGACACAAAAAACAATAGTCTCACTGAACAAAAAGTTTTATATAAAGGTGAGGAAAACACCAACAAAGGTGCGCATTACGGTAGCCGAATAGTGATAGACGATGGCTATATTTATTTTTCAATCGGGGACCGAAAAGATCGTGATTTAAATCCGCAAGATTTATCTCGTGATGGCGGCAAGATTTATCGCTTAAATCTGGATGGTTCGATTCCTAGTGATAATCCATTTATTGAAAATGATGTTGCGAAAAAAGCGATATTTTCCTATGGTCATCGCAACCCTCAAGGACTTATTATATTGGGTGATACGGGGCAAATATGGTCACATGAGCATGGACCAAAAGGTGGAGATGAAGTTAATTTGATTGAAGCCGGTAAAAACTATGGCTGGCCAGTGATCAGTTATGGTATTAATTATAACAATACAAAGTTCACTGATCTGACTAAAAAATCAGGAATGCAGCAGCCTAAACTTTATTGGGACCCATCCATTGCGCCATCGGGTATGGCATTTATCAGTAGTGATAAATATCCACAATGGCAAGACAAAATATTGCTTGGTTCAATGAAATTTAATTACCTTATTTTATTAGAGGTTTTGAATAATGAAGTTGTGAAGCAAACAAAACTACTTACTAATGTTGGTGGAAGAGTTAGAAATGTGATTCAAGGAAGTGATGGCTACATCTATCTAGGCATCGACGGTAAAGGAATTTTACGTTTGCTTCCTTAACATTCTAGCAAGTGAAAGTAGTAATTTGGCCTGCTGCATTACCGAGAAGAAAACCGCTTGGGCGATGTGGTATGAGTATAGCCATATGAAAGATTGTCCCTTTCTTACTGTAAATTAATTACTTTCGATTAATGATTATAGTGGTATTGATTGAATTATTATTTTTATTCTAAGCATAAAGCGATCTTTTCATCATTAACCTGATGCTTGAAACGTGTTAGCAGCAGTCTCAACTTTGGATGAATATACGTTTTACAAAAAGGTTTATTCGGTGACTTATATAAGTAATTGAGCAATTCATCTTTATTTGCCTTAAACGAATCAAATGGCAATACCTGTGTGATAATTGGTTTATCAAAATCACTTTGTAAGGAATCTAAAACTTTATTAGCTTCTTGGTTTTGAGCATCGTTATAAGTATATATAGCCGACCGGTATTTTTGCCGCATGGAGTGGTTAGATGTAGATGCATGAGTATGCAAATGAATCTCTATCAAGGTCTGCAAAGAAATAATAGATTGATCAAAATAGACTTCAATGGCTTCCGATGATTCTGCATTATTGTCAATTGAAGCAATCCAGCCTTGATTTACCGCTTTAATACCGATAAGCGATTCGAAAACCCCTTCTGTACACCAATGGCAACCACCACCTAAACCAATCTTACTGAAATCCTCATTATAGATAATGTTCTCTTTATTCATAATTGACGTTACCTTTACTGGCTCATTTTACTAAGGGTAATACCCAGTGACTTCGAGGAAAATGGCATGTATAACCATTAGGCACTCTTAGTAGATAATCTTGATGTGCTATCTCTGCTTCCCAAAATTCGCCTTCTGGAGCCAATTCAGTAACTACTGGCCCAGGCCATAAACCTGACGCATTTACATCGATGATAGTTTGCATCGCTACAGAATGTTGTTCATCTGAACAGTAATATATCGCTGAACGATATAAAGCCCCTCGGTCGTTTCCTTGTTGAAATAGTGTTGTTGGATCATGGATCTGGAAGAAAAACTCAAGGATACCGCGAAAACTGACCGTATCTGTATCGAATGATATCTCTATACCTTCTGCATGATAGCCATGATTACAATGAGTTGCATTAATAACGTCACCACCGGTATAACCCACTCGGGTTGACATGACCCCAGGAAGCTTACGTATAAGATCTTGCATTCCCCAAAAACAACCACCTGCTAAAATAGCCCGTTCAATTGTCATTTTGATCGACTCTCTACTTGAGCTACGTATTCACCAAAGCCATTGTTTACCATCTGATCAATAGGAATAAAGCGAAGTGACGCTGAATTAATACAGTAACGTAACCCACCTTTACTTGTTGGACCATCGTTAAATACATGTCCTAAATGACTATCACCATGGCCTGAACGTACTTCTGTACGAACCATACCGTGGCTGTTATCATTTATTTCTTGGACATTTTTTGACTCTATCGGTTTAGTAAAGCTTGACCAGCCACAGCCCGACTCAAATTTATCAGATGAAGCAAAGAGCGGCTCCCCTGAAACGATATCCACATAAATACCTGACTAAGTATTATTAAGATATTCTCCACTTCCCGCTCGCTCTGTGCCACTTTCTTGCGTTACACGATATTGTTCTTTGGTTAGTGCTGAAATTGCATGGGTGGATTTTTGATATGTTGTCATAACTTTCTGTCCTAGGCGTTTTGTCACCTTTCATTGTGACACTATGATATTCACTGTATATATTAACGGTACGCGCTATTTTATTTTATTTTTTGATGCATTATTGCCGCACCTACATGACCAATCAGCAGTATTGGAAGTATGATATCCGAAGCTATATCTCGATGATAATTGGCAAAAGGTTCTATAAAGGTGATCATTAACATATCAAAATTTTGTTGTAAGAACTGTTGAATAAATTCAGACCTAAAAAAACCAGGTAAGCGAATAACACCTGCTATCGGAATATCAAAACCAGTGCCAATTAAGGCGCTGACGGGTAGTGAAAGAAGCATAAAATACAAAGTGTAATGCACTATTTTTACTGATGGTTTTAGTAATACTTTGTTGGGCGATAAAGTCTTACCAACTATTTTAGATGAACGATAACGCGAAACGAACATAATGATACTAAGTATCAATATTAATAGGCCAAAGTTAATATGAACTACAAGTAAGTACCAATTCGCTACCTCAGTTTGTGTGGTATACCAATACCGATAGTAAGCAGTTAAATAGGCAAGCACAATACTAAAGACAATACTCCAGTGTAATATCCTTACCATAGTGTGGTGTACCCATATTTTTTTTGATTAACAGTTATTTAGAACCACCGTTTAGCACTTCTCTATCTTTACCTCCAAGTGGGGTATGACAACCTAAACACATCTCTGAACGACCTGATAGATCTACACCTTGATAGTTGATGATACTGCCATCAGGGTTATACTCAGCCCAAAACCAATCACTATTATTTGTGTCGTAGCCTTTTTCACGTTGAAACATAATAGTAAGTGCCACATAGTTTTTGGCTTGTTCATCACTGTAAACTTTATGCGGTGTAAGCTCTTCTTTAGCACCATAGTTATGCTTGACGATCAGCTTCCCTTTTTCACCTTCAATTATAGCTTCGGTTGATATCACTTCTTGAATACTGCCATGAGGTCGGCTTCCAACAAATGGGTAACTACGTATACGCCCATCACCTTCCAGTTTATTAATAACCATGTACTGCCACACTTTGGCGGCATATTCATTATCTACCGCTTTTCCTGATGAAGCTTCTGTTTTTTCGGCCATGGTATGAAAAGGAAATACAAAGAGTATGATAGCAGCAATTTTTAATCGCTTTTGTGTATTGGTTGAAATAGTAAACATATTTGACTCCGATAAATTTTATTTAATAATCTCTATTATTTAAGCCGATTTATGGTTAGATATTAATGGGAATATCAAATGATAAAGCGGCTCAGTAAATTATTTTTTATCTTATTTAATTGGCTTAAGACTGTCTGAATAACCACCACCCGCTTTAATTTTCATTCCCTTACCCTGACTTAACACAGGGTAATATTGAGTAAAAACAAAGTCATCTGCCGCAGCACTTGCATGACATGAATTACAGGACGTTGAGGGGAATGCTTTTGCTGTTTTGGACAACGTTTTATGATCCGCACTTGAAAAACTAAAATATGCCCAATTACCAGGCTCATCTTTAAAGTGTTTCTTGCTTTTTATTGTGGCTTCAAGGCCGATAAAATCGCCCATAAAATAGCCTTTACCACTAACTGCAGATTTTGAGCCAACAGAAACTAGTTCTTTAATGATAATAGTACCATCACGGAATTCACCCTTATTTTTCCAGTGTTCCCAGCTCTTAGGATCAATGTAAACATTATGAAGTTCAGGAAATGCGGCTTTCCCGTCATTCATGTCATTAGGAGTAACGGGTGTACCAACATAGATCCATTCTCGATAACCGATAGGACGTTCAAGCTCACCATTTTTCATTGAAAACGCTTCACTTGCATAAGTGAATCCTGAAAAAATGACTTGCACAAACAGGAATGATATTGCTATTAATACTTTATTCGCTTTCATATTAAACTCTGCTCTAATAAGTAAAAGCAAACTATAGCAGTAGTTACTATCAACCCTTGGTATCTGAAATGCTCAAAAATGTCGCTCATCAACTCAAATGTCCAACATCAGAATTTAATGTACTTGATGATGTCATCGATACTCTTCGCTTTCGTGGCAGTATATTCTTTCATTCAAGCCTTGCTGCACCTTGGGGAATGTCGTTATCAACAATCGTAATGCCTAGATTTCATATCGCTTTGAAAGGTGGCTTTTATGTTGGAACAGGAACTAGCAATATTAATGTAGAGCCAATGGATATCGTCATGATTCCTGGTGGCGATATGCATTGGATAGCTGATCAAGCGGATCGTGAATTAGTACCTAGTGAGCAAGCGGGAGACGCTTGTTCTTTAGGTATGCCACTTTTTCAACAAGGTAAAATCACTAATAAAATCATGTGTGGAATAATTGAATACGATGGGGCTATTAAACATCCTATTCTCAGTGCCTTACCTGCCATAATTCAACTTTCCAATATTGAATCAAATGATAATATTTGGCTGACTGTAAAGTTAATCGACGCGGAAATAAACAGAACAAATAGTAAAAAAAACAACATAATAGATCGTTTAACCGAAGTCTTATTTATTCAGCTACTCAATAGCTTCATCAAGAAAAATGAGCATCTAACAGGCTTCTTATCAGCACTTAAAGAACCACGTTTAAATAGAATATTACAGCTCATTCATCAGAATCCTGAAAGACAATGGACTCTCGATATTATTAGTGATGTCGTCGGTATGTCTCGCGCAACACTACAGCGTAAATTTAAAGCTGGTATAGGTGTTTCTCCTATGGTTTATATTGGCCGTTGGCGTATGGCAAAAGCTTATCAGTTTTTAAAATATTCAAATTTATCTCTTGAAGGAATTGCTGATGGAATTGGGTTTTCAGACGCTCGCACACTTTCGCATGCATTCAAAGACCACTATGGTGAGACACCTAGTCAATTCCGTAAGAAATTAGAGAAACTAATATAATTACTAATACTGTTTTCTTTTGATAAATAATAGTGTTTACCTACCTAAGTGCTTGATCTAACAGGAGATTACAGCCAGGCATCGCTTGCAATGGACGCAATAATTAATGTCTAGCTGAATAACTAAACCTGAAATCACCGAGCGTCCGCTTTATAATGATACACCTGCCCTTTACAATATTTCTTTCTTAGTCTGTAATGCACAAATTGCCATAAAACCTAACTCACTATGTGCCCCAAACCGCTATAGAAAATTATTTCTAGATTAGATACTCTAAGGCGCTAACGCCCCCAAAACGAGATAGCGCCATAGCGCACTCATACCACAAAAGAGACTAAAACCGTTTGCCTTTACTCATATACACTACTAGTTAAAGTTACAATGTAACTCAATAGGTGTCTAGCAAAGTCTGGGAAGTCCAAACCTTGGTTAATTAAGATCGATACAATCGACATTATGGATACCACAGTTCAAATAAAGTGATGATGCTAATTTTTCTGAACGTTATGCAAACTTTGCATAACTCCAGCTTTAATAATGATAGTTAAATTAACATTTTTTGTGATAAATCAGATTAATCATTTGAAAACAATATGAATTTTAAAAACAACCACCTAAGTAACCTGGTGATTTAGGAAATAGTAAGCTAAACATTACGGTTGAAAAAACATACAAAACATGTCATTTTTTTAAACAGCACTATCGACTAGTAAAACTGCTAATCAAATAAATAACACTTCAACAGTCAATTAGGAGACGTATATGAATTATGTAAACACAATACATCCTAGTGATCTTAAAGAGTGTTCTGTTAATTACTACTTAAGCGAGTGGTTCGACGAATAACCTAACCTGAATCGACTATATAGCCAACCCCTTTTTTAACGGGGTATGAATAACTATAATTATAAATTCAGGTAAAACTCTAATGAACAACAAAAATTTCATTCTTTGTGTATCACTGACGGCACTACTTTTTATCTCAACTAACAGCTACGCCTGTTTAACTGATGAGATAGAATCAAATAATAATGAAAGCTCCGCAAATACGGATGTCTGCAGCAATACAATAATCTCAGGGAAATTAAGCAGAAATGATATCGACTGGTTTGAGTTTCAAGTTTCACAAGCTGGCACCATTGACATTTCTTTAGATCATCATCGCCGCGACGATTTTGATTGGGCTTTATATCAAACAAGCGGTTCAGCCGTAGCTCAGGGAGAATCAAGTTATTATCCTGAAACGGGAAGTTACCAAGCATCAGAGTCAGGTACTTATTACTTAAAACTAACTCGATATAAAGGGTCTGGTTGGTATGATCTTAATATAAGCTTTCCTGAGGGTAATACCCCACCTTCTGGTGAAGATTGTGGTTATGGCGATAGACCGAGTAAACCTAGTTCGTTAGAAGCTTATACTTCAGGCAGCAGCAATGACAGTTGTGCAACATTGATACAAGACGATGGCGCTGTGTTATTAATGGGTGGTGGCTCTGATGTTGACTCAGCCTTTAGCAATAGAGTTGCCTCACATATCGGCAATGGTAGCGATATTGTGGTAATTCGCACCTCAGGAACAGATGCCTACAATGATTATTTATTAGGGCTAACTAATGCCGACTCAGTAGAAACCTTGATTATTGACAGTCGTAGCAAAGCAAACGACCCGTACGTAGATTGGGCCATTCGTAGTGCCGAATTTGTCTGGGTTGCTGGTGGCGATCAGTCTGATTACCTTAATCAATGGCAAGGAACTTCTGTTCAAAGTGCTCTACAGCATGTATTTAATAAAGGTGGTGTCGTTGGTGGTACTTCGGCAGGTATGGCGCTAATGGCTAATAGCATTTATGATCCAGATGGTGTGTCGGGTGCGGTTTCTTCAGAAGTTGTCACTGATTTTTGTCATGATACTTTGCAATTTAGTAATCGTTTCACCTCAATTCCTATGTTAGATAACTCTCTTACCGACACCCACTTTCAAGAAAGAGATCGCATGGGTAGAGCAACAGTATCTCTTGGTCATCACAGCAATAATTTCTTTTCAATCGCCGCAAGTGAAGCCACATCAATATTTATTACCAGTGATGGTAATGGTGTCGTTGATGGCAGTGGTGAAGTTTATATCTTAAGAGAAACAGCGCAAACACAAAGACAAACCTTAAGCTGTGGTCAGCCGGTAAATTATCTAAATGTTTTAAGAACCAAGTTAGTACCTGGTAATAGTTATAATGTAACTACTCATAACCACAATGGTAATGAATTAAACATTTCCATTAACGGCAATAACAGTAACTTTTATAACCCAACCAACCCTTACTAGTAAAAGGTAGCAATGGAACCATTATTGGCTCCATTGCTTATTGTAGTAAACGTTATACACTTTAGTAACACTGCTATCATGAATTTGAAAAAATCATCGGTATTTTTCTCATTATTATTTATTCCTTTTTGCCTAGCACAAAGCAATTATATGTTCGCCTGTATTGATGATTATTCCCCTTACCAATATATTGGCCCCCCACCCCATGGCATTCATATCACCGCATTAAAAAATCTAGCGAATACGCTTAACAAAGAAATTCAATTTATCGAATCACCAAACATTGCTCGATGTGTCAGAATGTTGAAAAATGGTGATGTAGACGTAATTGCGGGTTTAAACATCAACGAAGAACGCAAGGAATTTGCTTTTTATGCACCTTACAAAATATTAGAAGATCATGTCATCCTTTCAAATGGATCGAACAAAATAAGTGATTACCAGAGCTTGCAAGGAAAAATCATTGGTGTGCCAAGAGGTACTAGCTACTTTAAAAAGTTTGATGAGGATAACTCGTTAAAAAAAATATCCATCCAAAATAATAAAACAGGCATAGAGTTGCTATTAAAAAAACGGATTGATGTAATAATTGTTTCAAAATCTGTTGCTAAAACACTCATCGCTGATGTCAGCAAAGTACAGCTTAAAACAACAGTTCTTGAACAAGTAGATCATAGCAATAAAATGTCTTACTTTGGTTTTAGTAAACTTAATCAGCTTAACTTACCTCAAAACGAAATCATCAAGCAAACAACTCAAGCGTTTAAACAAGGAAAATTCAGGACGAAATGAATAAGAGTAATTCAAATGGTCAGTAAATTAGTGACGTGTGAGCTAAAACAAGCTTAATCAGTTCATTTCACTTCGCTATTTAATAGTGTAACTCCATGTTCTAGTTCTGCAAGAATTTTCAGTGCTAACGCTTTAAAGGCGATTCCTTCTGAGGTTAATTCTATGGGCTGCTTTTTTCGATTAAAGAGTTGGCAATTGATATTATTTTCTAACGATTTTATCCGGCGACTAAACGCAGGCTGAGTCACAAATCTTAGCTTAGATGCTTGTGAAAAATTTAATGTGTTAGAAAGCACAATAAAATCATTGAGCCACTTAGTTTCTATATTCATCATTGTTACTTAAAATAACTGTTACCTAGAACATTTTTTCATAAAAATAAGCTTTCAAGCTTGAATAATCAAAGTTATCTCTTTAATTATTCAAGCTTGGCACTGTGTATTAACCAAAAAGGCTGGAAATTAATGACCTTCCATTTTTAACTACTTGCTTGCCTTTCGCTATGACTGTATTTATCGCTAATGAATCTTTATCAAGCAAATTCAAATCTGCATCAAGTCCTACTGCTATTTCACCTTTATTATTCAACTTTAATATATCCGCTGGTGAACGTGTAATTGCACTCAAAGCTAATTCCAGAGGAACTTGATACTCCATAACTGCATCAACCATTGCTTGATGTAGGCTTTTAACTTCGCCCACTTGTAAGTCGATTAATTCACCTGCTTGATCAAACAAAGGTAAACTTGCATTGCCATCTGAACTCATGGTTAGTTGCCTTATATTCAATCCCTTTGCTAATGCTTCAGCCAATGCTTTTGCTGCGGGTATTTCTCCTTGCTCAATAATTTGATCATTAGTACTTGCAGTAAAATCAATATAACCACCTTGGGTTGCAAACTCGAAACCAGCATCTAGCAAAACTCGACTACGGTTTATATGGGTTGGATAAAACTGCGTTATTGGAATGTCTGATTGTTCTACAACACATTGTAGCTTCGACAATCGCTCTGACTCATCCCCAACATGAATGCTAACAATACCAGCCTTGCCCGATAACATGCCTGCTACTCTTGCTTCAGAGGCTAGCCGAGTTAATTCGTGTGATGTCAGATGAGAGCTTCGATGATCGGCAATAGCGACTTCTCCCACACCAATAAACTTTTCAATAAGCATAATATCGCGCTTAATCGATTCAGTTATTGTGACCATTGGATAATGATATGAACCGCTATGGCAAAAAACAGTTAAACCTTGCTCTTCCAAGCTGTAAGCTTTCGCCAACAAGTTTTCTAAACTACGCGTTTCCGCATCAGTACCAAGCACGCCAATAACCGTCGTAACACCACCAATGAATGCTTCATTTATATGCATTTC
>JALJPB010000089.1 GCA_022969175.1 Colwellia sp.
CTATTATTTTGTTTTTGGATGTAGAGTGTTTTAAATAGCCGAGTGCTCTTATGGTTGCCGCTTGAACTCGTTGCAATTCATTCGTATGAGATAAATTCTTATGCAATAAAGGAATGAGTGAATTACCAATGGTTGAATCTTTAGTTGCTGATAATGCGTTTAAGCCACAAATGATAATGTTAGTTGATTTAGAATTAACTGTCCTATGTAAAAGCGGAGATTTAAGTAGTTGTTTTGATTTCGGCAGAATTTCCTCTTCCCAAAACCAGTAATTAAGTTCATCGGTTAATTGGCAGAAATTCTCTTCAGGTAATGTTGCAATTAAATCAACGAGGTGATCAATGTATAAACTACTTTCACTCCCCCCTATTAATCTAATCACATTGCTTAGTAAAATGCTGTTACTCGCGTTATCAAGTAATGCTTGATTGAGCAACCAGCTTGTTAAGGTTAAAAACTCAGCTGAGTTTGTGACAGAAATCGCTTTATCATTAAGCTTATAACTAATCAAATGTTGTGATAATTGAATCAGTTGTTCAGCATTTAAGTTGATGTTTTGATTTATAGTTGCTAATAATTCTTCTAAACTTGCATTTAGCAGATAAGCAAAAAACGTGTTTGAAAAGGGGGGTAATTGATCAGCTCTAATTATATTATCTGTTATCGGGGATATTTTACCTGACTTAATATTAACGGTATAAGTTTTGTTTAAACTGATATGCTTAAAATTTAGTAATGTATTATCATCCAGTTGCACTTTTAAATTAATAGGTTTTGAGAGCTTATGTAAACCAAAGTGCACTCTTTTTTGGTTTGATGATAAAAAAGGCTCAGGCCTAGAAAAACGTTTGCTGGCAAGGTGTTTTTTTTGTGTGTCTTCTATATGCCAATGACTATTTCTACATAAATATAAAGGTTCACAACTGAAAGAAATCCAATTATTTATTGGTGAGTCATTCATATATAGGGAAAAAAAGCCGTTATTATTATTAAAGACAATATCAATTAGACCATCATTATTGAAATCGGCAAATGCCGCACCTCGGCTTGATCTCGATAACTGAGGAATTAGCGAGGTATTATTATCACTGAACTTACCTGTGTTAGATTGTAATTTTATGTTGTTTTTACTGCCTTGTGGCTTAAATAAACTATCAATATGAGGTGAGGAAAACCCTCTAGCGCTAACAAAATCATCTAAGCCATCATTGTTTAGGTCAGCTATTAGTGAGGCCCAAGTTTGACTAGCGTTATCCTTTTCTGAATTAAGTCCTACATGCCAAGCCAAGTCTTCTTGTTCTTTTTTGTTTGAATTATAAACTTGAACACCACCTTTTTTGTGTTGGGTAAATATGACGGCGGGTTCTCCTTGTATTGTTAATTGGCTCGTTTGAACTATAGGGGATTTAATTTTTCTGATTATTGAATTAAATGCAGAAGGGGTCATATCATTATTTTTGAAAAATGAATGCACAGATGAATTAGAGCCAGTAGCATTAGCAATAAATAAACCGTTCAAGTGTTGTTCTTCTTGAATAGGTGCTAATAGTTGCAAAGGGGTTATGGTTAGGGTTCTGTCAAATTTTTCGAGGTAAGACAAATCAAATTCGAGCTCGTTTTGCTGTTGAGTATTGACTTTGCGCGTCAATATTATATTTTGTTGCCCTGAAAAATTGGTAGATTCAAATAATGCTTGAGATTTGTAGCCGTAATCTTTAGTACCTACCTTAAGGTCATTTTCGAATTTAGTGAAATTTGCAACAAAAATGTCTTGATAACCATCTTCATTCCAATCCCATAATGTAAGTGACATAGGCCATATATTTTCAGGAGTAGAGCTATTATTTGACTTTAAAGCAATACTTTCTTGTGAAAATGAACTGCCTGCATTATTAATAAGTAACTCAATATAATTAGTATTACCAAGCACGATGTCAGCAAAACCATCATTATTGAGATCACCAACAGCGCAACCGTAGCCAGAGTATTTTGTCGTTATACGGTTATCAGTATATATTTTTCCACTAACATCTTTGAAGAATAAACCCTCTATATTTTGATATAGGCGCGAACCCTGTTTTTTATGCCACCAATGAGATTTACCATAACGGCGAGTAACTCCGTAGCCATTAACGATAAACAAGTCTTCAAAGCCATCATTATTAAAATCAAGAGTACAAACACCACTGCCATAGGTATCAGCAATCCCTGAAAGTGTGGAAGAACGGTGCTCGTGTTTAAAAATTATGCCCTTTGTTACGGCTGATTCTTTAAAGGTCAGAACTTTGGTAATCGATGGAATGGCTGTGGATAAAGAAGGGCGGGTATTTGATTTTGGATGTAGAGGTGTTTGATTATTAATCGTAGGAATATCAGCATTCATTAATTGACTGATAATTGAAATAATTATTGTGATAAGTAATGGGATAAAAAACAACGTAAATCCACGTTTGTATGAGCTTTTCATTTCGGTCCTTGTGATGAAATATTATCTGTATTTTTTGTTTTTATAAATTTAGGCATTTTAACTACCAAGATTGTACATTCTTTATAAAAACTATAGAAACAATTGTTTACATAATATATTGGAATGTGTATATTCCTCGGCAATGGACTAGACACTGTTTTAATCTGAATAAATCTTTAATTCAAAATAAAACAATTGAAGCAACGTAGACAATGTTTGTTTCAATAAAAACTCGACAGGGAGATATTTAGTTGGCACTATTTAAAGTTAACCGTACAATTCTGAAATTTTGTTTAGCTGCATTGTTTATTTGCTCATTTCAGGCTCATTCATCCGAAGTAATCGAGGGATGGATAGAGAATGAAAACATCGCTTTTGCAGCAACAATTGGACTCGCCCCACCATCATCTTCTATTTTCCGTATGCGTTTTGCCATTAAAATAGAACTAACCAATAATGATACTAAAGCATTAGTAGGTCCTGTTAGGTTTGTGTTTAAGTCTTTATCTTCTTGGGGATGGGGGTTAAAAAATCCCGAAGGTAAAATGGCAGGTTATGAATATGTAACCATCATACCTGAAGAAGCAGAGTTAACTATTGGTGAATCAAGTATCTATTCATTTGATATCGTTCTACTTAGCTTACTAACTCTAGAAGGTACCTCACCACCTTCTGGTGAACTTGCCGCTGAAAGTGGTGTTTATACCGAGTATACCGGGTTACTTACGGTAGATATTATATCGCCAGAAACCTTACTCACTGTTGGTGCCTCTCCTGTCCAAGTTTCAGGTACTATTAATAATGCCCAAGCCGAATTAACGCTCAATGGGGTGCCTATTAACCATCAAAATGGTGACTTTACTGCGCAAGTAGAGTTAAAAGAAGGGTTTAATACTGTAATCGCGCGTGCAACAACGATGTCTGGTGAACAAACCACCGACTCTATTGTTATATCACTCGATCTAACACCACCATACCTTACTATTGAATCTCATCTCCAAGGGCAAGAGGTTTATTCGGATTCTATTACTGTTACCGGTTTAATTAATGATATTGTCCGGGGTACAGTTGAGTCAGAACAGGCCGCTGTACAGGTTAATGGTATACCGGCGCTTATATCGAATAGAAGTTATGCCGCTCACAATATCCCTTTGACTGAAGGTGAAAACACCATCACAGTTACTGGCGTTGACCAAGCAGGTAATAGTGCATCGATAGAACGTCAAATTATTTATAAGGTTGTTTCGGGTAGTAAACTGGAACTAGTTGCAGGACAAAGACAAGAAGCCGAGGTGGGGTCACAACTACCCGAAGCACTTCAAGTGAAGTTAGTTAATAATCAAGGGCTTGGCTTGGCGGATGAAACGGTCATATTTAGGGTGATTCAGGGGGCAGGTCAAGTCGGCTTAGATACACCAAGTGTTGGTCGGGCTGTCATCATAACTACAAATAGTGAAGGTATTGCGGAAACCTTTTTTCAACTGGGGTATCGCTCAGGTGTAGCAAATCATAAGGTTAAAGCTAAAGTGGTTGGTTATGAAAATGAAATTATTTTCAACGCGACAGCCTTAAGTAAAGCCGCTAGTACCATTAATGTTAATTCAGGTAATAATCAGCGAGGAACCATTGCACAACTATTGCCAGCACCATTTATTGTTACGGTAACTGATGATGAGGGGAATGCCGTTAAAGGAGCCGCTGTTCTTTTTGAAACCACAGTTGGCGAAGGATTGTTTAATAACAACTTAACTGCATTTGAAACAACAACGGATAGTGATGGGCGTGCTACAGCTCAATTTATTTTAGGGGCACTTGAGGGAATTGATGTACAAAGAGTGCAAGCCACTTTAATTAGCGCAACGGGTGTTAATACTTCAACATTAAGCTTTGCGGCCACGGCATTTAAATCGGGTTTAGCTGGTAATACAAGTGTCGTAGGAGTAGTACTTGATAACCAAGACGCTCCTATTCCAGGGGTTACCATGCGTATTGAAAATACTGATCGCTTAGCGGTCACTGATGCACAAGGACAGTTTGAAATTCTTCAAGCGCCTGTAGGGCCAATTCATATTATTGCCGATGGCTCAACTGCAACAGTTCCAGGGGAGTTTCCTTCATTAAGTTATCATTTGGTAACTGTCTCAGGGGTAGAAAACCCGATGAGTTCACCTATTTATATGGTGAAGTTAGATACAACAAATGGTGTTTTTGCTGGTTTAGAAGATGTTGTTCTAACACTAGAAGACTATCCAGGGTTTAAACTAGAAATCGCTAAAGACTCAGTTACTTTTCCTGACGGTACCCGTCAAGGTATCGTTTCTGCTACGTCTGTTAATACTTCAAAAGTGCCGATGACTCCCTCAAACGGGCTTCAACCTGAGTTTGTTTTAACAATACAGCCTGCTGGGGCAACCTTTGATCCACCTGCAAGACTGACTTTACCAAACGTTTCTGGTGTGCAAGCAGGCTCACAAATTGAAATGTACTCTTTTGACCATGACCTTGAAGAATATGTTGTTATAGGTTTAGGAACTATTAGTGACGATGGTATGCGATTAGCCTCTAATGCTGGGGTGGGCGTTATTAAGGCGGGCTGGCATTCTGCACCGCCTCCGCCACGTCTAAAGCATAAGAACAAAAGTGGAAAAAAATGTACCTACAGCTGTGAAACGTGTTTTAGTTGCGATGCAGACTGCAACTGTATCGAGGATATAGGCATAGATAGTAGTCCTGGTGATTGTAAAGGAACTACGTGCACAGGGGGATCGTTTGCTAATCCTAATGATGTGCCAAGAGAAGTTGGTGAATTCATTGGTGATTGTAAAAAGCCAGGCTGTAGCGGTGATAATAAAGATACACCACACATGACATTTGAAAATGATGATACCGATATTTCTGAAAAAGATAAGAGATGTGCTACCTGTCAAGATGGGGAAAAAATTGAAGACCCCGAAAAAGTTGATAGTAAATGTGGTGAGGGTGATAAAGAAGCATGTTATACCTGTAAAGATGGGGAGTGTGATAACCATTGTGAAGCTGATAAAGATCGAGAGGTAACTAATATTGGTATTCCTCCACAAGTAATCGACTTTTTCACCATAGTAACTAAAGCTTCTGAAAAATTTAAGAGTGTATCACCTATTGCCGTTAGCATTGATGTTTCAGGTGGTGGTACATTAGATCAAGGTCAGGCCTGTTGTGATGAATGTACGGAAGAAACATCTCAGCCAGTGAATGAAAAAAAATGGTCAGTTAACGTTTCAATAAATGCCGCGGCTAAAGTTGATGCGGGTGTACCAATACCTTCTTACGAAAATTATCAGGGAGATTCAAGGTTAATCATTAAAGCAACGGCAGGTTTGACAGGGGTTTTTACTGGTAAAGCGTTTCCTAAATATGAATTTAGTGAAAAATTAGAGTGTGAAAATGAAGAGCCTTGCCATGATTTCTCAGCTCAAGTAGCAGTAGGAGGAGATGTGTATTTAGGTGGAGATGTCGTTGCTGCACATCAAGAGTGGGATAATTATACCATTGGTGTTGATTGTAACTTCAAAAACTCAGGGAAACGCAAACTAGCTAAATACTCTATTTGTTGGAAGAAAATAGTTGGTATAAGTGGTGTAATTAAAGGAGGAAGTCGCGTTGACCTTGGTTTTAGTTCTGCGACTAATACTTGTACAGGGCCTACTAGTTGTTCATTTAATATTTCACCTATCGAGGTTTATTTTGAAGTCGGTGTTACTTTAAATCTGATTTTAATTGATTGGGATTATATTTGGAAGCCAGAACCTTTTGTTCTAAGAGACAAATCATCACACAGTTGTTTGTAGTTATATTTAATTAAAGGAAAAATAATGAAATCGTTATTACTAATCTTCACCCTAATAATTGTTAATATTCAATTTGTTTTTGCCTTTGAACTAGAGCAGAAACAGTGGAGTTTAATAAAAAATGTAAATAATGTTCTGTTAGCCGCCACTGCAAATATAACCACATCTCAGAATAGGGCATTACCCTATGGACGGGAATTACAATTAAGTGCTAAAAGAGATATGTCAAATCCAGAGGCTTTATTAGCGAATTATTACTGGCTATTGAAGAGGCAACAGTTAAGTCAATTAGCAGACTTTTACACCACTAAAGATGGTAGCCGAGGTAAGTTTAAAAAAGCATTGGAAACTAATAGATTAAATTTAACGAAGTTTAATTTATTGGAACACGTAAAAATTACAGGTGCCCAACAATGGAGTAATTTTACTGTCTATTCTTTAAAGCTGTTTGCAGGTAAGAAAGGAAAAATGGACTGGCAAGAACGAATTGTTTGTGAACAACGTTGTTATTTGGTTTTTTCAATCTTAGAAAAATCAGCGGCCTCAGAATTGTTGAACCTGAATGAGTCGACATTCTATGATTTCAATGTTAAACAAGGCAATCTTACAAATAAAATAAATTTTCTACATAAACCAATTAACATTGAAGTAGAACACCCAGAGGGCGGGCTGTATAAAGGCAAATCTAACTCGTTAACTTATCATATAGATTTAGTTAAATATCCTAAAACAGATACGGTTAAAAAGGGTATCAAATGTGATCAATACAACAGCTTAGAAACTAACGCTTTTTGTGTATTCTTAGAAGAGGCAGAAGAGGTGAATCCTCAGAATGAATTAGAGTTAAATAAGTACATAATATCTATAACAGGAAAGGATAAAGCTAGAGGTAGAATAATAAATACATACGTTAAGGGTCAAGTGAAAAGTCAGTTCTACGCAGCTCACGCATTTATTACTTTGGTAAAGTCATGGCACTCTATTGAATTTGTTGGTTATATTGAAGATGAAACCACACGTTATGTTTTATTTAAGCCTAACACTATTGATAATCAAGTGTTGCCTATTCAGGTGGTGACTTTTACCATAAGTGGAGAGGAGAAATCTAATCGATTGATTTATGGTGATAATTGGGATGATGTATATTTTCTCTTTTATAATGATATTTTCATGAATAAGCTTGAACAAATGTTATGACAATAACTAATAAAGAAATAAAGAAAAAGAGAAAAATACTATATACCATTATGTTTTTTATACTTTGTTTTGTCTTGATAAGCACTAATTTAGTATTTAAGAGCTTATATGGTGTGTATAAGTCTAGTGACTGGATAACTGTTGATGCTGTGTTATTACATGCTCATATTGGTGAGCGCTATAGCCAAAACGGAAACACGAAAACAGTATCCTATACTCCTAAAATTAGGTATCAATATAATCTTGGCGGCAGGATCTACAACGATACCAAGGTAAGTTGGACTGAAAAATATAATAATAGTGATATGTTGAGTCGGGCTCGATATTTTGTTTCGCAATTTAATGCAGGGAAATCTATACGTATTTATGTGGATCCTGATAATCATGCTGATGCAGTTGTTTATAAAAATATTAACTGGTCTCGTTTCAGCGGAATTATTATAGCTTGCTTGATTTCTTGGGGGCTATTAGTTAGCTGTGTTTATATATTTATTACTAAGCTTAAATACCTATGATTTGTGTAAATTATTTAAGGTACAAGTAAATAGTTATTTAAAAGAGCGATGAATGTTGATGGGTTACAGTAATAAAAAGTCAATAAGAATTAAGAGAGATTTGGACCGTAAGCTTCAACGCTAAAGAATACTTTAGCGTTAGGTTCCCGCCTAAACACATTGATGACATTAGATTGAAAATTTACCATCACGGATAGTTAATTGAGTTCATAGCTATTTACAATGCTGATTGTAGTTGAACGAATATAAGGATATAGAATGAACATGCAAAACCTCAGTACTCTTCTTTTGAGTACTTTAATACTGAGTCTTTTTTCAGTTGCACACCAAGCCCAAGCAACAGAACTCGATGAAAATTGTGTTATTAATATTCTCAATCGTACTATTCAAGTATCCAAAAATGGAGGTTGGTCGTTACCTAATATCCCCAGTAATATGGGGCAAATCCGTGCACGGGCAACATGTATGTTACCCGATGGCCGCACAGTTTTTGGCCAGTCAAACTACTTCTCTGTTGATGATAGTGATGCCGCTAGGATAGATGTTGGTGAGATAACGTTTCAACAAATAGAAGCTATACCGAGTAAATTGAAGTTCTCTTCTACTGAAACTATAAAACTTTATCAGCTAAATGAAACGTTACAACTCAAAGTTACCGCCTTTTATGCTAATGGCTCAGTTAAAAATGTTTCTTTAGCGGATGAGGGAATTAATTATTCAAGCACCAATGATAAAATAGTTACAATTACTAAAGACGGTGTTGTGACAGCAATTAGCAATGGTGTCGCTTTAATTAGTGCGCGTAAAGATGGTGTATTAGTTAGCCGAAGGTTACAGGTTAGTTTTGGTGGAGACCTAGATAATGATGGCATTCCCGATGATGTTGAGCGTGAACTTGGTTTAAACCCAAATGATCCTATCGATGCCCTTGAAGATCAAGATAATGATGGTCTTTCTGCCATAGAAGAATATCTAGCAGGTACTGATATTTTTAATGTAGATACTGATGGTGATGGTATTCAAGACAAAGAAGAGATGGAATTAGGAGATAATGGTGTTATCACTAACCCTTTACTTGCTGATTCTGATGGTGATGGTATTAGTGATAGCCTTGAAATTTTAGGTGGCTCTAACCCTAATGATGCGATGAGTGGTCAATTATCTGATTATTTAAGTTATATCGAGGTATTACCAGCTAGTGTAAATTTGAGCTATAACAGCTTAGATCCTGAGGTTCGAAGTCAGTTATCCGTAACAGGCTTTATGATTGATGGTAGTTCAATTGAATTAACTCAGCAGACCTCAGGGACTCGCTACGTCATTTCACATATTAATATTGTAAGTTTTGGAGATACTGATGGCAGGATTTTTGCGGGTGAATCTGGTAATACTCAAGTTACTGTTACTAATGGTGATAAAAGTTTTGTAGTCGATGTTGTTGTTTCCGAATTTAATCCGACAAGCCTAGGTAATGTCAGTATTCCTGGCTTTGCAAATAATGTTGATGTACTAGGCGACCTTGCTTACGTGGCTGCGGGAAGTTCAGGATTACAAATTGTTGATATATCGGATAAGTCACAACCAATAATTATCGGTTCGATTGACACTGAAGGTATAGCTATTGATGTAAAAGTTAGAGGAACTATCGCTTACGTGGCTGATGGTGAATCAGGTTTGCAAGTTATTGATGTCTCGAACCCACAAATACCGAAACTACTATCTACTTTAGATATTGCTGGTATTGCTCAAGATATTGAACTGCAAGATGATTTGGCCTTTATTGCTAATGGTGATAAGGGTATTGAAATCGTTAATATTTATAATGGGTTTACACCATTCTCTGTTGCCTCTGTATCACAAGTGACTAATGTAAAAAGTATTTCTGTTGCTGGCAGCAAGTTAGTGGCTGTAAGTGATAATAAATTAATGCTCTTTGATATTGAAGACACTACAAGTCCGTTGCTTATTACTACACTACCGATTAATAATGCAAAAAATGTTTTGTTGCATGAAAATTATATTTACGTGGGTACTAATACAGGTTTATTTGTTTATGAAGTCCAAGAAAATAAAGGGCTGGAGAGAGTGTTTGCAACTTTTGAATATAACTATATCGGTGATATTGCAATCAATGATAACTTGGCATTTCTTGCTCAAGGACGTAATTCGAGTGACATGATGTTTGTCGATATCCATAATCTTGATGAGCCTTTATTTAAAGACGATTTATTGCTTAATCCAAGTAGCTTTTATACAACCACAGGGCTTGCATTAGATTCTTTGCATGTATATATCACCGAGCAGAATACTGGTGCTGCAGCTAGTGAAGGGTATGGCGAGTCGGGTGATACTTCTTTATATATTGGTCAGTACAAAGATACGGTAGATCAGGGTGGAGTAGCTCCATTAGTAGTGCTGACGTCTCCAACTTCAACAGATTTAATCGTAGAAAACTCTCAATTTACTATGTCTGCCGAAGCGGAAGATGATGTTGCTGTTCATAAAGTGGAATTTTTTGTAAATAATGTAAAGGTAGGAGAAGATAATTCTGCTCCTTATTCTATGCCATATTTGGCGCCTACAAACGCTACACAGATAGCAATACATGCAGAAGCATCTGATTTATCAAATAATCGTGCAAAATCACAATTGCTTGTGGTTAATATTGAACCCGACACTGACGGTGATACCTTAGCTGATATAGCAGAAATATATCTTTGGTTTACTGACCCCAATAAAGCAGATACAGATGGCGATGGTCTACTTGATGGGATTGAATTAGCGCGAGGTACAGATCCGCTTAAAGAAGATACCGATGGTGATGGCCTACTTGATGGAGTTGAAATTTCAAATGGTACTGATCCGTTAAACCCTGATGTCACCTCTCCCGTTGTTTTAATTACCTCACCGTTCGATAATGCAGCGAATGTATTATTAAATGCACCTATAACAATTAATTTCTCGGAGAAAATTTCAGCTAAATCATTGGCGTTGAACTCAGTTACATTGTGGGAAGGTGGAATCACTCAGGTGAACAGTACACTTGAATTATCGGATGACCAAACAGAAATATTGCTTACACCTGATGAGCTCCTCCTTGCAGATAGCAGTTATTTAGTAAAAATTAAGAATGTAAATGATACTGCTGGCAACCCTTTTTTAGGTGAATATACAGCCGGCTTTCAAACGGGTAATGAGTTAGATATTATAGCTCCCACTATTGTCGGATTTAGTCCTTCTGACGGTGCTGAAAGAGTGGCAACTAATGCAAAGGTTACCGTTGAATTTAGTGAGCGCATAAAAGCTTCTAGTGTGTCCAATAGCTCTTTTCAAGTAAAGCGTTCCTATGAAGCTAGTGATGATGTTGCTCTTGGGTCATTTGAATTATTAGCTGGCGGTAAAGTTATTGAGTTTACTCCCAACGAACCCCTTACTATTGGAAGTAAATATAAGGTGTATGTAGTAGGTCTTTCTGATATGTCGGGTAACATTCTAGCTGGCTGGAATGAACACAATTTTGAAACATCATTTAATCCCGATATTATCCCCCCTGTTATTGAGACAGCATCGGTTGTTGACCAGCAACAAGATGTACCATTGAATGCAAGGTTTAAAATACGTTTTAATGAAGCAGTTAATAAATATTCCCTAAAGAATATTAAAATAATGCAGCAAGGAGATGAAGTCCCGGTCTCTCGTATTATTGAAGAGAATAGGACACTAGTTCTTAAACCTAAACAAAACCTTTTAGCAGATAGTAATTACAGTTTATTAATTGAGAATGTTTATGACTACAGTGACAATAAACTACAACAACCTAAAGCGATAAATTTTTCAACTTCATCAACAATTGATTTAACTAATGGGGAGTTCATAACGTCAAAACCACCTAACGGTAGTATTAATGTTCCGACAAATGCTGTTATATCTATAGATTTTAATGAAAGAATAGACTCTAATTCATTAAGTGACGGTACAAGCTCATATTCTCCTAAAGTGCATTATCTTGAAGACTTATCTGCGCATTTACATGATAAAGTAAACGTTAAACTTTCTTTAATAAATGATGGGCACACTCTAGTTTATACCCCTTTGGAACCATTAATACCAGGTCATAAATATCAATTATTTTATAATCAATACAGCTCTGAAAAAAATGCTTTAAGTGATCTTGCAGGCAATAGAATAGGTTCACGGCACTCTATAATCGAAGATATGATATTTATTACAGGTGAAGGTGAAGATAACACAAAACCAATTGTTACTTTTTCAAACATTTCTAATGCTATGGTCAATGTACCTATTAATAGTCATATAGTTATTCGGCTTTCCGAAGTAATACCTTCAGGTTGTATAGCTGCTGAGAGTATTCAGTTGATGTCGCAAGGTGCCCTTGTAACCGGGACTATAGGTATTGCCGTTAATAACACTGATATAACTTTTACGCCTAGTGAGCCGTTGAGTCCTGATACTAATTATAGCTTACAGGTAAATGCTATTTGTGATGTATCTGGAAATACTATAGATAATTTTGATATTAATTTTACTACCGATGTTATGGGTGAAAGCGATATTATAGCTCCTAATTTGAGCAGTACATCCCCTGAAAATGGCAGTAATAATGTCTCGATAAACTCTAAAATCATTTTAACTTTTAGTGAAAATATAGATCCTACATCTAGCTCAAATATTGCTGTTTATACCAGTAATGGGCCTGTCGCAGGGGAGATTGTAATTGAAAACAACATAGTGACTTTTGAGCCAACCAATGTATTGCCTGGTGATATAGATATTTGGGTTGATATTCAAGGTGTAAGAGATTTAACCGGTAACAGTACTTCGTCCAGTTCTATCTCTTTTGTAACAGAGCCAGTTTTTGATACTGAAGCGCCGAGGGTTAATGTGATTAGTCCCAGCGATGGCTCTCTTAATGTCGGGTGGAATATACCAATAGTTATCACATTTAGTGAGTCATTAAGTAGCAACACGGTCACTGATGAAAACTTTAAAGTATATGCCGATGGTAGGCTTATTACCCCAACTGTTTATCGTTCAAGCGACTCTAGAACTGTAACATTAGCTGGACGATGGCCTGAAGATTCAACCGTCAGTGTCATAGTCAGTAATAATGTATTGGATCTAAGTAATAATCCGGTAGAGGATTTCGTCAGCTTATTTACGACAGGGAAAGATGAAAACACTCCTACTTTTGCAGAAGCAGACTATCTGATATATCCAAAGAGTGGTTCGGATAATGTTCCACTAGATAGCAGCATTATTCTACGTATTAATGAAGTGACTACTCTTGAGGATGTCCAAGGTTCATTTCATGTTTTGGAGGATTACCAGCCAGTGACAGGAAGTATTAATATTGATACCTCAGGGCATATAATGGAATTTACGCCTGATGTACCATTTACTTTAGGTACTCTAGTGGAGATTCACTGGGATGGCTCTGAACAGGTTATTGACTTTGATTCAACTCATAGGTGGTGGTTCAGGCCTAGTGATGGAGAGTATCCAACTCCTATTTATTATTTACCAGAAAATAACTCTACTGAGGTTCAATTAAATGCGCTGATTCAGATAAAGTATGATGTTGTATTAGATCCCGAATCTGCAAGTGCTGGGTATTTTGTTTTAAGGGATGCTGCCGCTATATTAATTCCCACAGATGTTTCGCTTATAGGGGATGGGCAAGTTGTTTCAATTCAGCCGAATTCATTATTAAAACCTAATACCTATTACTATGTGAGTATATCTAGTGAAGTAAGGGACTTAGACGGTGATAAACAATATGGTAGTAAGAGCTATTCATTCACAACAGGTGAAGAGGCAATAGTCGATAATCAACGACCTATTGTTACTGCTATTACACCTGAAAATGGAACTACAAATATTCCGTCATATCCTAGATATCATGTACTATTTGATGAGCCGATTAATCCGTTATTTTTTACAAAACCTGACATGACTGATTTATTATTTTCAGCAGATAATACTGAAGTTAGTTATAGTAGATATACACGCATTAATGAGCAATTTGAGCATACCGAGACGTTACCAGAATATGTTGATTTGTCAGGTAACATAGGAGTGCCAGCAACTACTACGTTTACCACATCAGAAAATGGTATAGGTGTAGGGGGGTATCTGGCTGTATCTTCTGTTTCACCAAATGAGGGTGATATAGTGCCTACCAATACCTCTGTTTCTTGGTACTTAAGTGATCCTCTTGATTATTTAAGTGTTAATGATAGTGATGTAATAGTGTATCAACGGAGTAACGGTTTTGGGATAGTGGAAGGTAATATTTCCTTATCACTTAATAAAAAAATAATAACTTGGACCCCTAAAGCTTCACTGCCAATTTATTCTGATTTTGAAGCAAATATAAGAAATGTTTATAATTATTCAGGGAGAAAGGTAGATGGCAGGCTAGATCAAGTAAATTTTTCAACAGGAAGTGATATAGATATAACTTCACCTGCTGTAATGACCACTTCTATTGTTCAAGACGATGTAGACATTCCTACAAACGTTAGGATAAGAATAGTATTTAGCGAAATAATTAGTGATGTGTTTTTAAATTCAATAACATTAACCGCTATGGGTGAAAATCAGCCTATTCGCTATGAACTTGATGCAACCCGAAAAATACTAACGTTAACACCTATGCAACTCTTACCTGTGAATGCACTGGTTATTTTGAACATTTCAGGTGCTAAAGATATTTCGGGTAATCAACAAGAAGATGTTGATATTGAGTTTACTACGGGATCAAGTGTAGATGTTAACAAGGGCTCCCTTATAAACACTACTCCTGAAAACGCTGACTTAATTGTAGCTCTAAATACAAATATTAAGATAGACTTTAGTGAACGCATTGATTTAACCCGAATAACCACACAACACTTTACAGTGTATAGTTATTCAGATTCCCGATACTTAGATAGTATTTATTCTGTTAGCCTTGACGGTTTAAGTATAAATATTACGCTAAATGAAACTCTGATTGAAAGGGATGAATATCGAGTAAATCTCCCTTCCGATATGCATGATTTATCAGGTAATATCTTTGTGGGTATTCCAGCCAATTTTACCTTTACTGCCGGTGAACGGGAAATGGACGCGGAATGGATAAATTATAGCGATGGTTACCAAGGAGCCCCCCTGGATATAAACTTGAGTGTACGTTTTAATACAACTTTAGATGAACAATGTGTAAATAACAGTACTGTTATATTAACTAAAGGGGATATCAATATTCCAGGTAGTGTTACTTTCAATGGTGTTGATTCGTTTAACTTTATACCTCTTGAAGTTCTAGAAGAAGATACAACTTATGACTTTAGTGTAAACAACCTTTGTGATTTTAAGGGCAATACTCTGTCTAAGAAACTGAGCACTTTTATTACCAAAACTGAATCTATGTGCGAGGAATGGGAAGAAGAGTGGGAAGGTGAGTGTTACCCAATCCTTGAGGGATAGGTATATGATTAAGGCCTATTGCATGAGGTGATAGGCCATCCTTAAATTTTAAATATGAGTAAATTATTAAACTTATTCATATTTTGGATATAAAATGACTGTTTTAAAATTTTTGTTTTTAATTGTACTCGCGAGTACTTTATATTTTGTATTGAATATGGATGATGATAAGGCTGTTTTTGAAGTAGATAATTTGATTGAGAATCACTCTGTTGAAGTAAGTGAGAAAATCAGTGATAACCGTTTACCTGATTATGATCCAAGAAAAAGGGTAAAAAATACGGTAGCAATAGTACAAAATAATGTTACTCAATATGACAGCAATTATATTGATGAAGTAATTCAAAATTCAGAACATGAATTACAAGTTATACAAAAAAAATATAGTCAGGTGTTTAATGATCCTAACGCAAAAAAAGAATTAGAGGAACAAGCAAAAATGATTGGGATTGAATATAAAAAAGCGCTATTAGTAAAACTTAGAAATGGTGAGTTATGAGACTATTATTAGGTGCTTTTGTTCTATTTTTTCATACGTCACTTTGGGCAGAATCATTTTTTGTTCCTGATAAAGAAAACTATAAAGACTTTTTAATTGAGCCGTGGAAGCCTAATTTAGCCAGTATTATTGCCTTTAAAGATCCTAACTGTGGGTATTGCATAAAAGCGTTAAAAAACTTGAAACAATATGAGGATTATAATGTCTTTATGTTTTGGTCACCTATCTTGGGTAAAGCAAGTGACAATAAAGTTAATGACATATTTGATTGTGATGACCCTATCGGAAAGGGTGTTATTAACTCTGTTATAAACAGAAAACCTATAATTTGTGAAAGTACAAGTTTACTTAAAAAGAAACGAGAACAATTAGAGTCATTGAATCATGATGTGGTTTCTAGTTATAACCCACAATCAGTCCCCGCATTTTATTTTGGTGGGCAAAAAATAAATCTTAATTCGTTAGCCAAGTTTAAACGAGACATTACTAGTTCACCTGCTCTGGTAAAGTTACAATGGCAGAGATATGAAATTATTAAAGTCTCTAGTAGTCAGCATTCTGGTATTGCCAATGCGATAATATTTATTCCAAATAACTTTAAAAGGGTAGATTACTTATCTAACTTGTTAGAAGAGGATCCTAAATATAATTGGCACCTTGCTGAAAATTCATGCGAGTCTAAATATTGTGTATTAACTGATAAAGAGAAGCTAACGGAGGAGCTTAAACTGTTATTGAATATCACTGAATTAGATAAGCCAGTATTTGTTGTCAATGGGATGATTGTAAAATCTGAACGTTATGGTTTATACCAACTTGAAAAATTAGCAAAAGCTATAAAAATGACGTCTAGTTAGAAACTGATTGTAATGAGCATTAATGATAAATGGTAACCATTCTCTTAGATGTGTTAGGTTAAATGTTTAAAAATTTGACACCTCATTTAAAAAATTAATACACAAAATCAAGCAGCTTTGTATCAATGCGACTTCAGTTATTATGATACACTCTAATTATAAATTAGTGATCCTTCTAAAGCGCTCTGGGGGCGGAAGCGCCTTAGACTTAATACTCAAAATATGTTTAAGAATTGAATGATTTCAATGTCCGCTTTGGGGATTTGATATCTAACGCCATGTAAAAGTTTTAGGTATAAATTCAGTTGTGAATAGATGTGATTTTTTAAGTGAAAAATGAAGTTTTAGGATCTCTGAACTGCCGTTAATACTCAAAAGCTAACTTCCGCTTTTGGCTATCAGTTGACCTAACGAACAACCGATAGCTAACTTCCCCTTTGCGCACCAAGAAGTCCTTAACAAAATAGCTAATCCATTTGTAATTCACTAATTTATTAAAATGAGTTATTAAGGGCAGTAGCTGCCACAAAGCCGACCTAATTTAGACATGAATTTGCCTTAATAAATAGTCCGCTTAGCCACCAAAGCGGTCATAGATAGTTTAGAGGAAAGCTGCGCTCATCCGAAAGATGAACACTCAGCCATTTTGTATTGGAGCTTACTATTAGCAAATTTAATAAGTCGAAGTGAGATACTTGATCGATTTAAATTACACAAAAGATTTCAGTTATTTATTCAATCCATCTAATACCTTTTGAATATGTTGATTGCCCACATCTAGCTCTAACGCTTTCTGATAAAAGGTTTTAGCCTTGTTCATGTTTTTTGCATTGAGGTGAGCCTCTGCAAGGCTGTCGAATGCATTGGACGAATTAGGGTAATCTTGACAATTTAACTCAAATATAGGAATAGCTTTATCGGGCCCTAGAGTCGCCATAACGTTATAACCTAACCTGTTTATCATGTCCTCTGTTTCTAATGTTATATGATGAGAAGTTTTTTTAAATTGAGCGTATTCAGCTTTCGCTTGTTCAAAATTGTTAGCTTCTACTTCTCTAAACATGTTTTCCTTGAGAGTTAACAAAGGTATTTTCATTTCCGTCATAACTACATTAGCTAATGTGTAAGAGAAATCAAGCGCATTGAAATATTTATTGTAGCCATTGGTTAAGTGAATAATCGTAACCGTATCTTTCGTTAAGTCATCTTTGAAAAAATGCCTAACATTCACA